>JAFDAJ010000044.1 GCA_019313915.1 Deltaproteobacteria bacterium | reverse complement strand
TGTGAAGGGGCTAGACATGGCTGATGGTTTTGAAATCGACATCGACAAAGAGCTCGCCGCATTCGAGGCGAAGGAAAGGGCCCAACTCGGGCTCGAAGACAACCAGGAGCAATGGACCGATTCGATGGTCAATGCTTTCTTCTCAGCCAAGGAGCGGGCGACCACGACGATTCTCAACGGCGGCCTCACGATGGCCCATGACGAGTTCGTTGCCTCGGCGCTCAGAGGAATCGGCTACAACACGCGTGCAATGGAGTGTGCGGATGTCGAGTCGCTCCGCCATGGCAAAGAGTTTGGCAACAAGGCGCAGTGCAACCCCACATACTTTACCGTTGGAAACCTGATCAAAGAGCTCTCTAGGTTGCGCGATGAGGAGGGGCTGCCATCTCAAGAGATCATCGACAACTATGTCTTTCTCACCGCGGGCGCCTGCGGCCCTTGCCGGTTCGGCATGTACGTCACCGAGTACCGCAAGGCTCTGCGCGATGCTGGCTTCGATGGCTTCCGCGTCGTTCTGTTCCAGCAGCAGTCCGGTTTCAAGCAGGCGACAGGCGAAGAAGTAGGACTCGTTCTCAACCCTCAGTTCTTCATGGCGCTTGCGCGCGGCTTGTTCGCCGGCGACGTGCTCAATGTGCTCAGTTACCGCATGCGCCCCTACGAGGTCGAAGAGGGTGCGACCGATCGCGCGATCGCCGAGGTGAAGCGCGAGGTGCGCGAGGCGCTCGAGCAAAACAACAGCGTGCTACGCGCACTTTGGCGCGGCCGGAAGTTCCTCGAAGCGGTCGAGCTCGACCGCCTACGCGCAAAGCCCAAGGTCGCCATCATCGGCGAGTTCTGGGCGATGACGACGGAGGGAGACGGCAACTACCACCTTCAGCGGTTCGTCGAATCCGAAGGTGGCGAGAACGACATACAGACGTTGGTGAATTGGCTGCTCTACACGCTGTGGGAATTGCGACATGATACCGAGCGACGGATGACGCTCCGTGGCGTCGATGAGTCCTATTACGGGCTCGAGGGCTCCGACGTTGGCTACAAGATGGCCGGCGTTTGGCTTGGCGAGCTCGCTCTGCGCGCCACGTTTGCCACTTTCAGCGCGGTCGCGGGCCTCAAGGGAAACAAGCTTCCCGACATGGATGAGATCGCCAAAGTCGGCCATAGCTTCTACAACAATGAGCTTCGTGGAGGCGAAGGTCACATGGAGGTCGCCAAGCTCGTCCTCAACGTGGCCAAGCAGAAGGCGAACATGACGTTGAGCGTGAAGCCCTTCGGCTGCATGCCGAGCTCTGGTGTCTCCGATGGTATCCAATCCGTCATCACCGAGCTCCATCCCGATGCGATCTACTGTCCGGTCGAAACGAGCGGGGACGGAGCGGTGAACTTCTACTCTCGCGTCCAGATGTACATGTTCAAGGCAAGAGAACGCGCTCGCCAGGAGCACCAGGCAGCGCTCGACAAGTACGGCATCACGGATGAGCAGGCGCGCGAGTTCTTGCAAGGCTCTCGCTACGCGAAGACGTTCTACAAGGCGCCGCATGTAGTTGCGGGCACGAGCGCCGATATCATTCACCAGATCGGGCCGCTCGTTGGAAAGGGACGTCTCGGCCGCGCGAAGGTCCATGCCTCGCGCGCCGCGATGCGCACCAAGGTCTTGCTCACCAAGGACGTCCCGCACGTGAAGCAAACGTTCGGTAAGATGGCACCCTACCTGCCATCGCTTGGCCGTCTCCTCTACGTCGAGCTCAAGGAGAAGATCCCGGCTCCGAAAGAGGCATGGCAGACGCTCATGCGGCGCGCCGTACCGAAGTCCGACGAGAGCGCCGAAGCCGAGATCCCCGCCAGCCACGAGTACGTCCCAGCGCCGACACCGCGCGCGCAGCTCGATCCGGAGACGGTGCGCCTCCAAGTCGTCAACTGAGCCCGTCACCCACGGCACTTAACACTTTGAAAAAGGGGACAGTCCCCTTTTTGCAAGGGCTAAGGGGTTGCGTGGGCGGGGAGGGTGCCGGTGAGGCTTTTTAGGAATGTGACGATGCTGTTGATCTGGGCGTCGGTGAGATCTCTGCCCAACTGGTACTTGCCCATGATCTGCACGGTTTCCTCCAGCGTGGCGCGGGAGCCGTCGTGGAGATAGGGCGAGGTGAGCTCGACGTTGCGGAGCGTTGGGACCTTGAAGAAGTGCTTGTCGGCGGCGTTCTTGGTGACGTTGAAGCGTCCGAGGTCAGCGTCGGTGATAGGGGTGCCGCGGTCGGCGAAGTAGTCTTTCACTAGGCCCATCTTTTGGAACATCGTCCCCCCGGCAATGATCCCGGAGTGACACGCGGTGCAGCCGGCCTCTTTGAACGCGGTGTAGCCCCTCTTCTCGGCGTCGGTGATCGCTGTTTCCTCACCGAGGAGGAACTTGTCGAAGCGAGAAGGCGTGATCAGGGACTTCTCGTACTCGGCGATAGCGTCGGTCGCGTTGTCTTTGGTGATGCCGTCGTCATAGAGCTCTGCAAACGTCGCAACGTACTCCGCGTTCTTCTTCAAGCGCTCGACCACGTTGTCCCACTTGGCGCCCATCTCGATTGGGTTTTCGACTGGCCCGGCCGCCTGTGCCTGCAGGTCCTTCGCGCGCCCGTCCCAAAACTGAACGAAGTTGTAACCGGCGTTCAGCACCGTGGGCGAGTTGATTGGACCCACTTGGCCGCGAATCCCAGTCGACGTCTTACGAGGCTCCGCGCCGCCGTGATCGAGCATGTGACATGTTACGCAGGCGACCGTCCCATCGCCGGAAAGCGCCGTGTCATGAAACAGGCTTCGACCGAGCAACACCTTGTCCATGTCGACATTGACGGAGTTGGGGAGCGGCTTGAGCGGCTCGACCGCCGGGATGGCCGGTGTGTCCTCTTCGACGGCAGCGGTTTCTTCAGCCGCCGGAGCCGGAGTTTCTTTCTTCGTGCAACCCACGACCGCGATCACGGCGAGGATGATGAGAGCCCACTTCATCTGAGACATGCGGCGAATGCTAGCAGCTAGGGCGCACTTGGGCACCCACTGCTATAGTGCGCCGCCGTGAAGAATAGACGAAGGCTGTACTTGGCAAGACACGGGGACGTGTCCTATTTCGAGCCGGGTCAGGAGCCCGGTGACAACGATCCTGTGCTCAGCGAGACGGGCATCGCCCAGGCGGAAGCGCTGGGGCAGTTGTTGATCGACGCCCCGATCGACCTGGCGGTGTGCACCGGGCTTCGACGAACGCATCAAACCGCGCGCCTCGCGATCGGCGTTAGGGACCTCGACATCGGCGTCATCGAGGGCTTGGCCGAAGCCAAGACGGGCACTTTCGAGGACGTCGAAAGCCCTGAAGACATGGAGACCTTGTTCACCCGGGCCTTCGACAATGCCGAGCTGCCCGGGGCGCGATTCCTCATGGGCGAGTCCTATGCGGAGCTTTGGGACCGAGTCGCGGTTGCGTGGCAGGGGCTTCTCGCTCGTGACGACTGGAACCATGCTTTCGTCGCCTGCCACGGCGTGGTCAATCGAACGGTCCTCGCGCAGGCGCTCGGGGCAGGGCCGGAGATCTACCGCAGGGTCGAGCAAGACGCTGGCTGCCTCAACGTCTTGGACATCGAGGGCGTAGGACAGGACGCCCGAGTTGGGTACGTCCGCCTGATGAACTTCACGCCCTACAACGCGGCCAAGCAGGGCATGCAGGAGACCACGCTGGAAATGCTCTGGCGTCAGTTTCTCGAGGGCTAGTCGTCGCAATGCAGCGAGCGGTAGCTGCCTTTGTAGTAGAGGAGGGGTTCGGCCTCCGTCGTGTGAACCGCCTGGACGTGCCCCACATAAATCGTGTGGCTCCCCTCCCGGTGTGCGCTCGTGACCTTGCACTCCAGGGACGCTAGCGCTTCGTCGATCAGAGGCGCGCCGGTTTCCCCTTCAGTCCAGCTCACCTGCTGCAACCGTGAGTCTTCATGCTTCGACGAAGCGAAGACGTTCGACACGTCCTGCTGATGGGAGGCCAAGATGTTCACCGCGAACACGCCGGCTTCCTCGATGAGGCCGTGGGTGCTCGACGAGTGGTTTGCACACACGAGGACGAGGGGCGGGTCCGCCGAAACGCTGGAAAACGCGGAAACCGTCATGCCGTGCACCCTGTCGCCGCTCCGCGAGGTCACCACTGTCACGCCGCTCGCCCAACCCCGCAGGGCCTCTTTGAATGCTTCTTTTTCGATTGCCATCGTCTGATTAAACGGGGGAAGGGCTAGCCGCGACCACGCTCCGTTGGGTCTAGGCAAAAATAGAACGTGTTTCAAGTGGACGCCGGGCTGTCACCTTCTCGAAATTGGGCTAGTTTCCGCCCCCTATGGCCGAACAGGCGTTTCTAAAGGGGATCCAGGCTTACTGGGATGCCCTCGATCAACCCGGCGAGCCGCCAGAGCTCGGCGAATCGAAAATCGATGCTTTCGTCGATCTTCTGCACGTCACGTCGAGCGCCGAGCATGGGTTCAGCTTGCTCGACTTACTCGACTCTTCGTACGGAGGTATCGCAGTTGGCGATGACAGCCGTCCGTGGCGATTGCATTGGGCGATCAAAGTTGGCGAAGTCGAGCCGTTCGTCGCCCCCGGCCTCGAGGGACTGATCTTCCTCGCCGATACGATCGCGGACCCCGAAGGCCGCCATCGCGTATACACGCTCAAGGATGGCATGCGCGGCGACCTGGAGTTTGCCGACCTCGCCGGCGCGCTCCGATGGATGACCGCCCAGGTGCGACACACCAAAGGTGAGCACGACGACCAAGAGCTTCAAGCGATTCAAAGCGAAGCGTCCGCGTTACTGGACGATGAATGGGAGAAGGGACCAACGTCCGCCCTGTACATCGTCGAGGAGCTTCTCGACACTCCGTTGTTCGAGGCATGGGACGCAATCTCCCGAGGCCAGTGGCCCCTCGTCGAATCTGATGGAAGCGACCCCGCCGTAGAACGCGAAGACGGATGGCAGCGGCGGTTGTCGCTTTGGCTTACGCGAAGGTTCCTCGCGACCCGCGCTCTCGAATTGCCGGATGAGATCGGGGTCTCTGACATGGACGCGGTTCACCGCTCCCTGGTCGACCATTTGATCGACTTCGAGCAGGCGATTCACGCTGGCGACATGCCGAAGATCATCGAGGACACTGCGGCGAGCGAAGATCCAAAGCTCGCGGCGATGGCGCGTGCTTGGATGGAACGGCACGACGGTTGGCGCACTGCGGCCAGCGTTCCTGGGCCCGACGAGGACGATCCATACGTCGACGAGCCACCGCCGTTTCAGCACACCCCGTTTACGCGCAAGCTCTTGTCCGCTCTGTCGGTTTCGCTCGACCGCATGATCGAGAAGGGTGACTTGGAGCTCGACCCGGATCGCAAGGACGCCCTGCTGATCGAGCTCGTGACGGCTGGCTCGGATGCGCGGTCAGTCAAGCATATGCTCAAGAAGATCACCTCGGCGCTGGTCGATTCGGAGCACGTCGAAGAGATCTACCCGAGCGACGACAAGCTCCAGGATTGGTTCAAAGAAGACCTCGGGGGATGATCGAGCCTCCTGGCACGCAGCTGTGGGCGGACTCACGGTGGCGCGACGGTTGGCGTGTGCAGCGCCGTTGGGACGGTGAGGCCAGCCGCCTGCTCAATCCGGCAGGACGGATCGTGTGCCGCGGCCCTCTCGCGGAATGCGAGCAAGCGCTCGACACTGCCTACCCCACGCCCCTGCCGGCAGATCACCTCGTCGTCCTGCTGCATGGGCTCGGCCGGACGCGCCGTTCGCTCGCGCGCTTGGACAGGGCGCTCGTGGATGCCGGGTTCACCACCGCGCGTCTCGACTACCCGAGCACCCGCAAGCCGATCCAAGTGCACGCAGCGACGGTCGCCGAGTTGCTCGACCACGTGCCTACACCGACGAAGCTCTCCTTCGTGTCGCACAGCTTAGGTGGCCTCATCATTCGGCAACTCTTCACCTATGATTCGCCCTGGCGCTCGGCGATCGAGCGGATCGTGATGCTCGCTCCGCCCAACCAGGGCGCATCGCTCGCGGGATCGCTCGACAAAGGCAGTGTCATGCGCGGTATCCTCGGCCCCTCGTACGGGCAGATCGCCCAAGGCTTCGCTTCCACGCTTCCTGTTCCCGACGTCCCGGTGGCGATCTTCGCCGGAGACGTCGCGGGCGTGCCCGGCGATGGGCTGGTAACGGTCGACGAGACGCGCCTAGAAGGCTCGAGCGAGCATCACATCGTTCCCGCCATCCACACATTCGTGATGAACCACCCGGCGGTCATCCGCGGAGCGATCTCGTTCCTAAGCGGCGCCCCAGACCGCTGACGACGATCGCAGCAAGCCCGATTCTCGTTCGTGGCGCGCGTCCGCGCGATCGGTTTTCAGTAACAAAGGTCCGTCCAAGTCGACGTACTCCGCGTCGGATGCAAGCAACAGGGCGGGCTCGATGGCGAGCGACGTGCTGACCATGCATCCGATCATCAGCTGCAACCCCAGACGCCGCGCTTCCCCGACGCAGTAGAGCGCTTCCGTAAGGCCCCCGGTTTTGTCGAGCTTGATGTTGACCATGTCATACCGCCCCTCGACGCT
Organism: Deltaproteobacteria bacterium; assembly: GCA_019313915.1. Taxonomy (GTDB): domain Bacteria; phylum Myxococcota_A; class Polyangia; order Polyangiales; family Houyiibacteriaceae; genus SG8-38. Next base: position 10,779 of record JAFDAJ010000044.1, on the reverse strand, counting down.
CGAAAACGACAGCCGATCATGAAATGTCTCATCGGCGCAGATCAGCACCGCGCGTTGCACTCGATCGAGGGCCGCGTCCTCGTCAGCAGGAAGTGGTTGCTCGAGCACGGTAACACCGAGCTTCGGCAGCAGCGGCAGCCACGCGACGAGTTGGTCGGCCGACCATGCCTCGTTGGCATCGACCACCAGCTCCGCTTTGGGTGCGCCTTCGTGTACCGCTGCGATTCGGTCCAGGTCCGCGCCGCCGTCTACCTTGACCTTGATTGTCCGTGCGTCCGCGAGAGCATGGGCGGCGGCCTTCATCTTCTCGGCCGTGTCGACGCTCACCGTACGCATCGTGTGCACGTCCGGAGACGGACCCCGTAGGCCCGCCAGCTCCCACGCAGGCTTGCCCGCACGCTTGGCTTCCAGATCCCAGAGCGCACAGTCGATTGCGTTTCGCGCCGCGCCTGCGGGCATCGAGAGCGCCTGTGCGCGGGCGTTAGCGCCCTTCAAACCCCGGCAGCCCGCTTCGATCTGCGAGCGCACCGACTCGATCGACTCGCCGTATCGGGTGTAGGGAACGCACTCCGCGCGCCCGACGCAACCCTGGTCGTGCAACTCGACCACGACGACATCGGCCGCAGCCCGAGCCCCGCGCGCGATTCGAAATCCACCTCGAATCGGCCACGACTCCACTCGGACCAACGCCCTCATCGCAACGGGCTACTCGACGCCGGTAGCTTCTTTGATCGCCTTTGGGCTGAGCGTCTTGCAGATGAACACGTGCACGTCCCAGAGGTCGCGCGGACGCTGTCCGGCTTCTTGCAGAAGCTCCATCGTCTTCTTGGCAGCCTCGAGGAACTGCGTGTAGGTCGTCGCGTTTGGCGTGGTGTCGTACTTGGGATCGATATCCAAGATGAGTGCCTGCTTCTTGAGGAAGGTGGGCTTCACGAAGAGGTGGTCGGACGGGTAGACCAGCGCGTGGAGCAAAGTCGACAGCGGCCAGGTCGCGCCGTCCTCGACGTCGAGCGCAGCCACGAACGAGTCGAAGCGAATCGGGTAGGTCCGCTCGCCGTACAGCAGCTCACGAAGCGCCAGCGCGACTGTCTCGCGCGTGTCTTCAGGCAGGTTCTTGAAGCGAGTGGCTTCTGCCTTCTGCGTCGTGCTCTTCGTGCTGGTGAGCAACTCGTAGATCATTTGGTGGATCTCTTCGTAACTCGCGTTGCCGATCAGATCGTCCAGGTTCTTCTGGCTGAGGAGGTCCTCGGCGCGCTCGAGGGCGGCGTCCTTGAGCTTCTCGGCGCCTTTGGTGCCGGGCTCGCCCCGCTCGGCCTTGATGTAAGCCTCGTCTTCGAATCCCACTGGGAATAGTTTCATGAAGTAGGCCACCTGCTGCTCGAACGTGATGTCCGGCTTTTTTGCTGGAGCCCTCGACTTGCGAGTGGAGCCCGGCGGCGGCGCTTGGTTGCGGCGGGCGATTCGGTCGATGCGCACGGCTTCGTTGGCCAGCACTTCGATGATCTCCATTTTGTGCCAGTAGTCCGGCCGGAAGCTACGCTCCGCACCGTCTTCGAACAGATAGGTGCGCTTGTCCGGGATCTCGAGGAGAAGCACCGAACGGCCCCAATCCTTACGGCTCGTGTGCTCGAACACTCGGGGTGCAACGGAAGAAGTAGTCTCTGGCATCGATTACAGTTCCTCGAAAATCGGGTAGAAGCCGGACCTGGGCCCCGCAAAAATGAGCACGTCGTGTATCACGGACCTGGTGTGCTTGCATCCGGTTGCGATCCCCGCGATGTAGCCCTACGAGCACTCTCCCGCAACCCCCCGTTCTCATTAGAGTTTAGGTAGAATGAACCGATCCCCAGCAGTTGATCTTGCAGCTTTCATCTCGTTGGCGGCGACGCTCCTCGTCGGCTTGGCGTGCGACCCGGCTCCCCGGGGCGAGCCCAGGCCAGCCTCCGAAACCCTCCTGAGCGCCGAAAGCGATCCACGACTGCCCGGCGTAGAGTCGGTCGACGAGGCGCTTCAGCAGCGCCTCGAGCGAGCGCTTGCATCACAGGGGCCGAGCTACGTCCCTCGCACTCACCACTTGGCCGATGATGGCTCGCCTCGCTTCATCAACCGGCTGATCGAGGAGTCGAGCCCGTACTTGCTCCAGCACGCTCACAATCCAGTCAACTGGTACGCCTGGTCCGACGAAGCATTCGAGCGAGCCAAGCGGGAGAACAAGCCAATCTTTCTATCGGTGGGCTACTCGACCTGTCACTGGTGCCACGTGATGGAACGCGAGTCGTTCGAGGACGAGGAGATCGCCGCCTTTCTCAACCGTCACTTCATCGCGATCAAAGTGGACCGGGAAGAGCGACCCGACATCGACAGCGTCTATATGACCGCGGTCAACCTTCTCACGGGCCGCGGCGGCTGGCCGATGACGGTCATCATGACGCCTCACAAAGAGCCCTTCTTTGGAGGCACGTACTTTCCACCTCGCAAGGGAGTGCGGGGAAATCGGGTCGGGCTCATCGACATTCTCGGCGAGATGGTGCGCGTCTATACGGAGGAGCCGGAAGCAGTCGTCGCGCGCGCGCAAGAGCTCAGCCAGCGCGTCGAGAAAGCAGCCGCTCTGCAACCGGGGCCCGGGGTGCCGAGCGACAAAGTGATCGTCGTCGCGGTACAGAACCTCGCCAGGATGTTCGACCCGGTCGACGGAGGCTTTGGAGGCGCACCCAAGTTTCCGCAGCCTTCACGCCTCTCGTTGCTCTTGCGATACGCTCGCCGAACGCGAGATCCAGGTGCAGCCGCAATGGTGATGACCACTCTCGACAAGATGGCTGCTGGCGGAATCTATGATCACGTTGGTGGAGGGTTTCATCGTTATTCGACCGACGCGCAATGGTTGGTCCCCCACTTCGAGAAGATGCTCTACGACAACGCTCAGTTGGCGGTCGTCTACCTAGAGGCTTGGCAACACACGGGTGAACTGGCCTATCAACGCGTTGCGCGCGAAATCCTCGACTATGTCGCCGGTGAGATGACAGCGCCGGATGGGGGCTTCTATTCCGCGACCGACGCAGACAGTCCAACTCCGAGCGGTCACGACGAAGAAGGTTGGTTCTTCACGTGGACGCCGGATGAGCTCGAGCTGCTACTCGGTGCCGACGATGCGGTTATCGTTTCGGCAGCCTATGGCGTGACCAAACGCGGGAACTTCGAAGGACGAAACATCCTTCACCGGGTCAAGACAGACCGCGAGGTCGGTGCGGCGCTGCGTATGTCACCCAAACGCGTCGCCGAGATATTGGCGACCTCCCGGAGCACGCTCTACGACGCCCGGGGGTCGCGCCCGGCGCCGATCCGCGACGAAAAAATCATCGCTGCCTGGAACGGCTTGATGATCTCCGCCTTCGCGCAAGCGGGATGGATGCTCGACGAGGCTCGGTACACCGCCGTGGCGTCCGGCGCGGCGGGCTTCGTGCTCGACCGGATGCGCGCTGAGGACGGAGCGCTCGTGCGCACCTATCGCGGCGGGAAGAAGGCCTCCTCTTCGTTCCTCGACGACTATGCATTCATGGTGGGCGCATCCCTCGATCTCTACGAAGCCACCGGCGATGTGATTTGGCTCAAACGAGCGGTCGAGCTTCAGAGCGATCAGGACGCGCGCTACCTCGACACGCAGATCGGCGGCTACTACCTGACTCCAAGTGGGGGCGAGACCCTGTTGGTTCGGGAGAAGCCCGCCTACGACCGGGCCGTTCCATCTGGAAACTCTGTCGCAGCCAGGAACCTCCTGCGCCTCCACGATTTCACCGGGGATGCGAAGTGGAGGAGTACGGCGGAACGGCTCTTTGCCTCACTGAGCTTTCGCGTAACGCGTTCGCCCAACGGCTATCCGCTGCTCTTGGTGGCGCTGGATCACTACTACGACACGCCTCTCGAGATCGCGGTCATCGCCCCGATCGACCGAGCGGAAGCCACTCCGCTCGCCGCCCGTCTGCGCAAGATGTTCGTCCCGAACAAGGCCTTTGCCGTTCTCAGCGACGCGGAAGCCGCGGAGCAGCAAGCGCAGGTTCCCTGGCTCGAAGGAAAACGTTCGATGGGCGGGAAGAGCACGGCCTACGTATGCGAGCGCGGACGCTGCGATCTGCCGACGCCGAACCCAGGTGTATTTCAGAAGCAGGTTGACCGGCGCAAACCGTACCCGAGCTTCGTGAATGCGTCCCCCCCACGCTTGCCGTTCGAACGCGCGAAGTGATGGCCGTGTCATCCAGCGAGTGGGTCTTAGCGAGTCATAACGCGGGCAAGGCACGAGAGCTCAACGCCCTCTTTGCAAGGCTGCCCGTGGTCCTGCGCGGGGCCGAGGACTTCGAGTTGCCCGAGCCCGAAGAGACCGGAACGACGTTTGAGGCGAACGCGGAGCTCAAGGCCGTTGCTGCCGCGAGGGCCACCGGCCAACCTGCGGTTTCCGACGATTCAGGCGTTGCCGTTCACGCCCTTGCTGGCGAACCGGGAATACATACCGGCCGGTGGGCAGGCGAGGGGCGTGACTTCGAGCTCGCGCGTCGCCGTGTACAGGACCGTCTGGCCGAGACCGGGCCCGACGCAAGTCGCCGCGCGACCTACGTCTGTGTGTTGTGCGTCGCGTGGCCCGACGGGCGCACCTGCACATTTCGCGGCGAGACGCTCGGAACGTTGGTGTGGCCGGTGCGCGGTGACTTGGGCCACGGCTTCGAGCCGATGTTCTTGCCGGACGGCTACGCGATCACCTACGGCGAAATGACTCCGCACCACCGGTCGCGGGTCAATGCGCGGGCTGCTGCAATGCGCAAGCTCGAACACGTCCTTTTCGGCGCGGCTTCGCCTATGGCCGGCACTTGAGGTCGGAGTAGGGGCACACGAAGCGAACGTGGAGGTGATCTTGATGATTCGGGAAGTGTCGAATCAACCCGTTTGGCTCGTACTTTCCCCGCGGATACTGGATCCAACGATCGAGCTGCGTCTTGGTGACCCCTTTGCGTCTAGCGTAGCGGTAGAGCTTCGCTTGCAGTCGGTAGTCGACGAAAATCATCTCGACTTGGCCGTTGCGAAGCCAGTACTCAAACAGAGTCCACTGCCGCGCGACGTCGAGATCGGAGGGTCTAAACTTGTCGAATGGACACCCGTTGGAGCTGCACTGATCTTGGTAGTAACTGAGGTCGGCGTCGCGCCCGTTCTGATGGCTTTTGTGGTCGCGGAGCCTGCCGCCGTTGCGGTCGCTGACGTCGTGAACGCGCACCACCTTCGTGTGCTTGAACTTTGCATCCACCGCATCGAACGCTCCCACGATCCATCGCGTGGTTTCCTCGGTACCGTACGTGCGAGCGGGCGTCCGGATCACGTAGCCACGGTGCGGTGGTAGCCGGACTGCGTTCTCGAGACGCCCACGGTTCGTGGGCCCTACCGCTTCCGATGGGCTTACGGGGAGTCGCGTATAGATGCGAACCGCGGTCCCGGATCGCGGATTTCCCTGACCTAGCCTCGCGTTCCACCGAGTGAGGTCCCGTGCGCTCACACCATAGCGGTCGGCTGCCGCCAACAGAGTGTCCCCGCGCTCCAGCCGGAACACTACCTCTGGCCTGGGTTCGCCCACGTCGATTGTCTGCCCCGGGTAGATCCGGTTCGCCTCGAGACCAGGATTGGACGCGAGCAGCTCGCCGGTGGTGGTGCCGTGCTTGAGGGCAATCTCGGTCAGCGTGTCGCCGCTCTGCACACGGTACGTCCTCCCGCGCTTCTTCTTCTCGGCGGGCTTGTCGTATGGGCGCACCGCGACTGCGGTGGAAGGGTCGCGGGCGGCGACTCGCGGAGCACGGTCATTAGCGGGCCCCGGCGCGGCTGGCGCTGCGGAGCCGTAGTCGAACGGTGGTGTCCAATCGATGCCGTCGTCACCCGTCTGTTTGGCCGCGGGCTTGGCCTTCGGCGATTCGGCCTTCGTGTTTGGGCTGACGACGAGCTGCTGTCCGATCCGAATCAGATCGCCGTTCAGGTGGTTCCACTCTTTGAGTTGTTCGACGGACACGCCTGCGCCCTGCGCGATCAAGCTGAGCGCGTCACCTTGCTTCACGATCACGGTGGACGCTTCGGCCTCCACTCGGGATGGAGCCAACGCGGCGAGGCACAGCAGTGCAATCCCGAGCGTACGGAGCATCCCGATCCGGTGTATCGAATTTTGCTCTTTCGGCCAAGAAACGGGCGAAAAGCGCAGGATGTGGCGCAGCCGCACAGGCTTGATACTTTGATCGGATGGGTGTGGGTTCACGGCGGGTCGCTTGGGTTTCGGTCGCTGCGCTTCTGTCCTTGACGGCGTGCCACATGGGTTCTTCACGCAGCCCGGTTTCCATCGAGTCCGGACCGCCGCGCTACGAGGTCTCGTGTCCGGAACAAGATGAGTGCAACGCCTCGGTCGCACTACTGGTCGGACTATCAGCGCCTGCCGAGCCGACGCGCTGCACCGCCGCGCTCATCGGACCTCGCACCGCAGTCACAGCCGGACATTGCGTGGCTCGGGAGCTCACGAGCGGAGGCGCCTGTGACGGGGTCTGGTTGGGATTCGCTCGGACCGACGGTCGCCCTGCCGAGTGGATCGGGTGCAAGCGAATTGCGTCCGTGTCGGCGCCCAGCAATACGTTGCTGTCACCCGATTACGCTGTCTTGGAGCTAGTTGCGGACGCCGGGCGCCCCTCGATTCCACTTGGCGACCGCGACGTCGCATTCGGAGAGGTCGTTCAAATGGTGTCGGTCACGGCTGACCGATTCTACGACGACGTCCACCAGGTGCGAAGCCGGCGTTGTGTGGTCGACGACAACCGTCAGCTTTCGTCCTGGACCCCAGTCCCATCACGTTCGATCCGCGTGCTCTCGTCGTGTCCGATTCGACAAGGAAGCTCTGGCGCCCCGGTGCTCGATCGTGAGGGCCGACTTCGAGGACTCGTTCACGCGGGGGGTCCGCCGTACTTCGCGTTCGGCCTGATGACGCTACTGCCGCAACCAGTCGAGCGCGACGACGGTTAGCACTGTCGCAACGCCAATCACCATCACCAGCAAGCTGGCGGGCAGAGGCGGTGGCGCCGGCAAACGTCGGCCGGCGGTGGGTGGGATGTGTATTCCCCGGCGGCCGCTCTTGTCCCGCGGGCGATGTGGCAGGTCGGACGCGATCGACGCATCGCTCGTTCGCGCAATCTCCATGAGCTGTCGCTTTCGCGATTCGCCGTTCGGGAAGAGCTCCTCCATCCAGTCTGCGATCTCCGCCGGACCCACGAGCTCCTCTTGGTTGGCAAGGAAACGGCGGAGCGCCGTACCCATTTCGCGAGCGCTTTGCCACCGTTCGGTGGGGTCGCGCTGCAGAGCTTTCAGAACGATCTCGTCCAGCTCGGCTGGGACTTCGCTTCGATAGTCCGACGGCGGGCGAATCTCGCCCGACAGGACCGCGTACATCGTGTTCACGTCCGTATCGCGCAGGAAAAGTCTGCGCAGCGTGAGGAGCTCCCACAGCACGGCGCCCAACGCCCAAATATCGACACGCCGGTCGACCACCGCTGCCGTCATCTGCTCAGGCGCCATGTACGGGAACGTGCCCTTGACCTGTCCCGCCTCAGTGTGATGAACGCGTTGACGCGCGTGAGCGATGCCGAAGTCGACGACTTGGGTAGCGCCGTCGTAGGTCACGAAGAGGTTTTCCGCCGAGACATCGCGGTGCACCACGTGCAACGACTCTCCATCCGCGTCTTGGAGCTCATGTGCCGCGTGCAGGCCTTCGCATGCTTGCGCGATCACGCGCGCCATGCGAGCGGCGAGCAGTGGTGAGCTTCGCTGGTCGGCATGGGCTAGCACCCGGCGATGAACGCGCGACAGCGGCTCGCCAACTAGGTACTCCATCGCGATGAAGTACTCTCCGGCCGCTTCGCCGAAGTCGAAGACACTACAAACGTTGGCGTGGGTGATCCGGGAAGCAATGCGCGCCTCGTCGAGGAACATCTCCACGTAGTCTTTCTCGTCGGCGAGGTGCGGGTGGATGCGCTTGAGGGCCACCAGCTTCTCGAAGCCCGGAGCTCCCTCGGCGCGCGCCAGATAGACGCTTGCCATGCCCCCGGAGGCGAGCTCGAAGCACAATTGATAGCGCCCGATCCTCTCCGGTGCGGCACGCACAGGTATCCCGGAGTCTGCAGGCGGCTTCCGACGGGGATTTGGACGTGCGGATTCCATGTCTTTGGCGCTCGAATCCTCCATCACGACTTCCGGTTGAGCAGGGAACAGGCCTCCTTAGACCGTTCATATCAAAGTATTACACTAATAGTTCATATTCCAACGGTATTTTCGCCCTCGGGCTCCGCCAGTTGACTTCACAGTGTAGACACCCTATCTATTAGGCCCCCATAGGGTCCAGCCTAATGAATTTAGGAGAAAGATACGTTCTAGATGGAATCGATCGGCAGCTCCTCGACGAGCTGCAGAGCGATTGCAAGCGCTCTCTCAAGGAGATCGGCGCCGCCGTGGGTCTGAGCGCCCCCTCGGTGATGGAACGCGTGCGTAAGCTCGAAAACGCTGGAATCATCAGGGGTTACCATGGGTTGCTCGATGCCCGCAAAGTGGGGCTCGACATCTCGGCCTTCATCGGGGTCTCGATCAGTGATCCTCGGTTGCTTTTAGCCTTCGAGGAGTGGGTCGATTCGATTCCGCAGGTCTTGGAATGTCACCACGTGACCGGTAGCCACACCCTGCTTCTCAAGGTAAAAACCGAGAACACCGAGGACCTGGAGCAGCTGATCAGTCGCATCCGGTCGATGGATGGGGTTGCCAGCACCGAGACCATGGTGGTGCTTTCGACCCACACCGAGAGGGTAGAAATCGCCCTGCCCCGCGCCGAGCCCGCGTCCGATACGCGGCGCCGCAAACGTCCCCGAAACGCACCCCCCTTACCTTAACCCCTACAAAAAGGGGACAGTCCCCTTTTCCCAAGGGTTAGTCCCAACCCCCACGAGACTACGCGAACATGCAGTACGGACTCCCTGAAAAACACGGTCTCTACGACCCCGCGAACGAGAAGGACGCGTGCGGCGTCGGCTTCATTGCTCAGATCAAGGGCGTGGCGTCCCACCAGATCGTCACGGATGCCAATCGTATCCTGTGCAACATGGACCACCGCGGTGCCCGCGGCTCTGAGACCAACACCGGCGATGGTGCGGGGATGCTCACCGCTGTCCCAGACAAGCTCCTGCGCCGCGCGGCCAAGGAGGAGCTCGGCATCGACCTTCCCGGGCCGGGCAGGTACGGCGTCGGCAATATCTTCCTGCCGACCGACGACGACGAGCGCGCGTACTGCAAGGCTGCCTTTCTCAGGTCGATTGAAACCCAAGGGCAGAAGTTCCTAGGCTGGCGTCCCGTGCCAACCGACCCGGACGGCGCCAACCTCGGGCCGACGGCGCTCGAGAGCATGCCCCACATCGAGCAGCTCTTCATCGGCGCGGCCGATGGGCTCGAGCAAGACGCCTTCGAACGCCAGCTCTACGCGATCCGCAAGAGCGCCGCGAGCCCTCTTCGCGTCGACGAGAGCCTGAAGCAACGAACGATGCTCTACGCGTGCTCGCTGTCGAGCAGGACGATCATCTACAAGGGCATGCTTGCATGTGAGCAGGTGCTTCCGTTTTACGGGGACCTCACCGATCCGGACTACGAGACGCATCTCGCGATGGTCCACTCGCGTTTCGCGACCAACACGTTCCCGACCTGGGAGCGCGCGCAGCCTCTGCGATGCCTCAGCCACAACGGCGAGATCAACACCCTTCGCGGCAACAAGAACGCGATGCATTCGCGTCAGGGCGTCGTCGAGGGCGAGCTCTTTGGCGATGATTTACACAAACTCTTCCCTGTCGCGGAGCCGGGGCTCTCCGACTCGGGCACGCTCGATAACGTCCTCGAGTTCTTGTACATGAACGGGCGCACGATGCCCGAGGCCGCGATGATGATGATTCCCGAAGCCTGGCAGCGGCACGAGCACATGCCGCAGGTCAAGCGCGACTTCTACGAGTACCACTCGTGCCTCATGGAGCCGTGGGATGGACCCGCCTCGATTGCCTTCACCGACGGAACGGTCATTGGCGCGGTTCTGGACCGCAACGGGCTACGTCCAAGCCGCTATTACCTCACCCACGACGACCGCGTGATCATGGCGTCGGAGGTAGGCGTGCTTCCCGTGCCCCCAGAGACGGTGAAGCACAAAGGCCGCCTGAAGCCCGGCCGCATGTTCCTGATCGACTTCGAGCAGGGGCGCATGATTCCCGATGCCGAGCTCAAGAACGATATCGCATCGCAGCGTCCCTACGGAGAGTGGCTTGGTGAACAGCGCCTCAAGCTCACTGAGCTTCCGGTCAACAATGACGCGCACGGGTTCGACCCCGAAACCCTCCTTTCCCGCATGCAGTCGTTTGGTTATACGACCGAGACGCTGCAGTTCATGTTGCGACCGATGATCGAGCAAAAGCGCGACCCGGTCGGGTCCATGGGCAACGACTCGGCGCTTGCGGTCTTGAGCGATCAGCCGCGGCTGGCGTACGACTACTTCAAGCAGCTCTTTGCGCAGGTCACCAACCCTCCGATCGACTCGATCCGCGAGGAAGTGATCATGGCGGTCGAGTGCTACATCGGGCCGGAGAAGAACCTGCTCACGACGACCCCCGAGCACGCCCATCGGCTTCGCATTCCGCACCCGATCCTGACCAACGAAGAGGTCAACGCGCTCAAGACGATCGACGAGCGCGGTTGGCG
>JAFDAJ010000170.1 GCA_019313915.1 Deltaproteobacteria bacterium | reverse complement strand
GATCATCGGGATCGCCAAGGACAACGGATACGACTACATCTTCGCTGGCTACGGCTTCATGGCGGAGGACGAAGGGTTCGTCCGTTCGATCGAAGAGGCCGGCCTTCGCTTCATCGGCCCTTGCTCGTACACGGTTCAAGCGGCTGGTTTCAAGGACGAGGCGAAACGCACCGCAGAGCGGCTCGACGTCAGTGTCACGCCGGGCATCAACAACGCCACGGCTCGGCTTCTTCTTCGGAAGCACCCGGACCGCAAGGCGCTGACCAAGCTTGCCAAGAAACACGGCCTCGACGTAGCTGAGCTGGGCAACGATGATCTCGAGCTCGACACGGTCGCGGATGCGGTGCTGGGCGCTTCCTACGACGCCGGCATCGACCTTTACACCGTCGACGAGCTCGCCGAGCAGATTCAAATCGAGGTCGCCTCGATTCTCGAGAAGTACGAGGGCAGTCGCATCCGTCTCAAGGCGATCGGCGGCGGCGGCGGCAAGGGGCAGCGCATCGTCACCAGCGCAGACCAAGCGCCACCGATGGTGCGAGAGATACTGGGCGAGGTGAAGACGCTCGGCGTCGGGGACAACAAGAACATCCTCGTCGAGCTCAACATCGAGACGACGCGTCACAATGAGATCCAGCTCATCGGCAACGGTGAGTGGACCGTGTCGCTCGGCGGACGCGATTGTTCGCTTCAGATGCATGAGCAGAAGCTTCTCGAGGTTTCGATCACCCAGGAGACGCTCGGTGCGGCGGTCGAGCGCGAGCGAGCGGCGGGCAACGAAACCCGCGCCGCTGCGATCGAGCAAGACCTCCAAATTCTCACGCGGATGGAAGAAGAAGCCGAGCGCTTTGGCGAAGCGGTCAAGCTCGATTCCGCCTCGACGTTCGAATGCATCGTCGACGGACCGCGCCACTACTTCATGGAAGTGAACACGCGTATTCAGGTCGAGCATCGGGTCTCCGAGCTGTGCTACGCGCTCCGATTCAGCAATCTCGACGACGCAGCAGATTCCTTCGACGTGCACTCGCTCGTCGAAGCGATGGCGTTGCTCGCGAAGCACAAGGCCAGGCTCCCCCGGCCCGAGCGCGTTCGGCGCGACGCGGCCGCAGTGGAGGCGCGTCTCAATGCCACCGACCAGTCGCTTTCTCCGCATGCAGGCGGCGAAATCATGTCGTGGTCGGATCCGATCGAAGGCGAGGTTCGCGACGACCAGGGCATCTGTTTCAAGAACCCAGATACCAACCTCTTCATGCGCTACAAGCTAGCGGGCGCGTATGACAGCAACATCGCGCTCCTGGTGACGACCGGGGACGATCGCCGCCAGAGCTACGAACACTTGCGCGAAGTGCTTCGGCGGACCGTCATTCGTGGGCCGGACCTTCAAACGAACCTGCAGTTTCACTACGGGCTCGTGCATTGGTTCCTCGCGAACGGCGTCGACGCCAAGCCGACGACGCGATTCGTGGTTCCGTACCTGACGCTCGTCGGAGAGCTTCTCCGGGAGGCCAACGAGATCGACGCGGACTACGCGTACGATCGTCTCTGCAGTCAGTACCTGAAGGCTGCTTCGGGGGATTCGGCCGCAGGCAGCCACACCTCCTTTCCGCTTGGCTCAGCTCGAACAAGCACAACTTCGAGGTCAAGGACCGCCGCGTCACCTGGCTGCGCAACCCGCTACTGGTGATCGGGGACACCTACAACCTGCTGCACATGGACGCTGGAGCGGACCTTCCGGCCGCGCATCGCATCTGGGAGCAGGATGAAACCGTCCTTCGCGATGGAATGGCGTTCTACGCTGCCGTGCAGGAGCGTGTAGGCGACCTGTCCTGGCCCGAGGTTGACGAGCTTCTAAAGGCCAAGAAGCCCGCGAAGGGCTTCGACAGCAAGCAGTGGCAACAGGTGCGCGAGGCGCATCTCGGCTTCCAGCTCGGCATCGAGCTCTATAGCCTGCTGCCCTTGATCGGCGACAAGGTTGGCTTCTTCGACCTCCGCGTGAACGACGACTTGACGCTGACCATTCCAGAGCGGCTCTTCGATCGCGACCATCAGGCGAAGATGAAGAGGGTGCTCGTGCCGCCTCCGGTCAACAAGGCCGACGAGATCGTCTCCGTGAGCGGCGGCATGTACTACGCGCAGGAAGCGCCTGGCATGCCCTGCTTCATCGAAGAGGGTCAACACTTCGAGATCGGCGACCCGCTCTATATCGTCGAAGTCATGAAGATGTTCAACAAGGTCTACGCGCCGTTCGCCGGAACGGTCGATGAGATCCTGGTCGAGACCGACGGCACCATCGTCTCCAAGGGCCAGCCTCTCTTCAAGGTCACCCCCGACGAGAAGTTCGTCGAAGAAGACCCGGCAGAGGTCAAAGCCCGCATCGAATCCAACACGGAGCAGTATCTAACCGCCGTCGCCTAACCGATAGTGGGGGGGCGATCATCTCGGCCCGTGGCTAGGACGACCCGGTTACGGCCGGCTGCCTTTGCTCGGAAGAGGGCGCGGTCGGCGGTGGTCATCAAGCGGGCTCTGAGGTCGCTCGGAGGCTGGCCATTGAGGTGCCGCAACCCTTGGAGGGTGGCGACGCCTACTGAGACGGTGATCTTCGGCAGGGTCCCCCCGGGGCGCATGGGCCCGGCAGTGCTTGCTGCAACGTGGCTTCGCAAATGGTCCGCCAGCGCGCGGGCGCTTTCTTTCGATGCTCGCTTCTGCACTACGATGAACTCGTCGCCTCCAAAACGGAACACCTCGCCGACACCGGCTGCGGCTTCGTGCAACGCCTTGCCCGTGCGCTTCAACGCCTCGCTCCCCGCTGCGTGACCGAGCTTGCTGTTCACCCGCTTGAGGTGGTCGACATCCACGAACATGAGCGCCATGTCGCGCTCGCCGCGACGCGCGGAGCCCACGGCCTTCGTCAACGAGTTGTTGAGCTCTCGCACGTTTCGGAGTCCGGTCAGAGGATCGTGCGCCGCCAGTCCTTCCTGTCGTCGAAGCGACGAGGTTTGAATCAACGACGTCGTGATGTAGCGTGCCAGTCCGGCGACGACGCGCGTGTCACGCGCGGTGAAGCGCGCCGGCGACTCCGGGTTGATCAGCTGCAGCAACCCGAGTGGCTTGTTCCCGTCGTGCAGCGTAGCCAACAAGGCTAATCGTGTTGCGTGTGATGAGCGTGTGGAAAACTGTGGGTCGGACGCCAGCGACGACGCGACGAAGGGGGTTCGCCGGCCGAGCGCGCGCTTGGCTAGGCCTGGATGAAGTGCAACCCCGCGCTCGAGTACAAACTTCGCGTCGGGACCACATGCCGCCACGCACCGAAGCGAGTCGGCGTTCTGGCCAATGAAGATCGCCCCCGCGTTCGCCCTGACAGCGAGTGCGGCTGCTTCGAGACCTTCTTCGAGCACACGCATGACGGACCGCGCTCGGGAAGTCGATGCCCCGAGAACGGACTCCTCGAGCTGTGCCCCCCTCAAGGTGTGAATCCGCACTACCAAATCGTAGGCAGTTCAGACACGATAAGCCAATCGAGTGCTCCATTGTGGTGCGTTGTAGGCTCTCTTTGGCCAGATTCCGACCTCCGCGGCGGGGCGATTCATCCCCCGATCACTCGACGAAGCTTCAGACCGCGTAAGCTACCGGCAAGTTCTTCCGAGTAACGAGTTCCCGAGGTTAGACTAAGATCTTGAGTGGGGGTTGCATTGCCGAACGAGGATGACCTTCTTCGACAGTACCGCATGATGATGGTGATTCGCCGCTTCGAAGAGGAGGCGGCGCGCCACTACGCCAAGGGCAACATCGGCGGGTTCCTCCATCTGTACATCGGGCAAGAGGCGATCGCGGTCGCCGCAACAGAAGTCCTCGAAGATCGCGACTACATCTTTCAGACGTACCGCGACCATGGCATCGCGCTCGCTCGCGGAATGCCGGCCAACGCCGCGATGGCAGAGCTTTTCGGTAAAGACACCGGCTGCTCGCGCGGCCTGGGCGGTTCGATGCACTTCTTCGATGTCGAGAGGGGGTTCCTCGGGGGCTGGGGCATCGTCGGCGGCCACCTTGCACTTGCCGCCGGGACCGCGTTCAAGTCGAAGTATGCTGGCGAAGACCGGGTCACCATGTGCTTCTTCGGGGAGGGCTCGACCAATATTGGTGGCTTCCACGAGGCGATGAGCTTGGCGGGCCTATGGAAGCTCCCCGTCGTTTTCGTTTGCGAGAACAATCAGTATGCGATGGGCACACCCCTCGAACGAACAAGCCCGCTCAAAGACCTGTCGATCAAGGCCAAAGGCTACGGCATGGTGGGCGATCGCTTCGAGGGGCATGACGTCGAGGTCGTGCAGGAACGCATTGCCGAGGCGGTGGCTCGTGCGCGGGCGGGCGACGGGCCCACATTCGTCGAGATTCAAACCTATCGATTCCGTGGCCACTCGATGAGCGACCCTGCCAAGTACCGGAGCCGAACAGAGCTCGAGCAGCGCAAGCAGCAGGATCCCGTCGCCCTCGTGCGCGAACGGCTTCTGGGGCTCGGGGTCGATGAGAACGCGTTGGACGACATCGATCTCGAGGTCGACGAAGAGATCGACGCGGCAGTGCGGTTCGCAGACGAGTCGGCACCGGCCCGTGAGGAAGTGATGATGAGCACGGTGCTTGCTCCGGAGGGCGACTCGTGAGGAAGCTGCGTTACCGGGAGGCGCTCCGCGAAGCGATGTTCGAAGAAATGGAGCGCGATGACCGAGTGTTCCTGATGGGCGAAGAAGTCGGGCACTACCAGGGGGCTTACAAGGTGTCCGAGGGCCTGCTCGACAAGTACGGAGAGCGTCGTGTGATCGACACACCGATCGCGGAGGCCGGCTTCGCGGGCGTCGGCATCGGAGCCGCGATGGTTGGCCTTCGGCCGATCATCGAATTCATGACCTGGAACTTCTCCTTCGTTGCCTTCGATCAAATCATCAGCAACGCCGCCAAAGTTCACCAGATGAGTGCCGGGGAGATTCAAGTGCCGATCGTGTTTCGAGGGCCAAATGGCGCCGCGAAGCAGGTCTCGTCGCAGCACAGCCACAGTGCCGCGCCCTTCTATACTCACATCCCGGGCCTTTACGTCGTGCAGCCGAGCACTGCCCGAGATGCGAAGGGCCTCCTCAAGAGCGCGATCCGCAGCAACAACCCCGTGGTCTTTCTCGAAGGTGAAACCCTTTACGGGGTTGCGGGGGAAGTGCCGGACGAGGGGGTTGAAGAGCTCATTCCGATTGGAGAGAGCCGGTTGGCCCGTGCCGGGGCGGATTGCACGATCGTGACCTGGGGCCGCCCTTACTACACGGTGCTCGCGGCCGCCGAGAAACTCGCGGCTCAAGGCATCGAATGCGAGGTCATCGACCCTCGCACCCTTCGACCACTCGACACGGCGTTGATGGTGCAGAGCTTGAAGAAGACCAATCGCTGCGTAGTCGTCCATGAGCACTGGCCGTACGGGGGCCCCGGCGCCGAGATAGTCGACCGCCTCCAGCGTGAAGCGTTCGACTATCTAGACGCACCGCTCGAGCGAGTAACCGGGCTCGACGTGCCCATGCCTTACGCGCTAAATCTAGAGGACACAGTCCTTCCAACCGAGGAGCGGGTGATCGACGCCGTCAAGCGCGTCAGTTACGCGAAATAGGTCATGGCCAAGATCATCGGACTACCCAAGCTCTCCCCGACGATGGAAGAAGGAACCCTCGTCGCGTGGACCAAGAAAGAGGGCGATGAGGTCGACGTCGACGATCTTCTAGCCGAAGTCGAAACCGACAAGGCAACGATGGAGTTTCGCTCGTTCGACCGCGGCGTGCTGCTGAAGATCTTGGTGCGGGAAGGCGAGACCCTGGAGCCGAACGTGCCGGTCGCCATCATTGGGAAGGCCGGGGAGGACATTACGGACCTGCTGGCGGAGGTGGCTGCGGGGACAGGGGCAGCGACGGGGGCAGCGGCAGGGGCAGCGACAGAGTCAGAGTCAGCGACAGAGTCAGTGGCAGCGACAGAGTCAGTGGCAGGGACAGCCGCAGAGTCAACGGCCGAGGCAGCGGCAGGGGAAGCGACTGCGAGGGAGTTCGGGGGGCGGGTTATTTCCTCTCCTCTCGTACGTCGACTTGCTCGGGAGAAGAGTATCGATCTGGGTGCGGTACAGGGATCTGGGCCGCACGGGCGTATCGTGAAGCGTGACATCGAGTCGTATGCGAATGGGGTGGGCGCGGTGCATGCCGGCGGAGGCGAGCGACTTCCCCCGCGGGTCGTCAAGGCGAGCAGCATGCGGCGGACGATCGCGCGGCGGCTCACCGAATCGACGCAAACCATTCCACACTACTACCTCACCATCGATGTCGACATAGCGCCGCTCGCCGATGCGCGTAAAGCGATGAACGCCGAGCTCGAGGCTGTAGGTAAGAAGGTTTCACTCAACGATCTGATCATCAAAGCCGCTGCGGTGGCGCTTCGCCGGGTTCCGGCGGTGAATGCGTCGTGGATCGGCAAAGAGATCCACTACCACCAGGTCGTCGACATTTCGATTGCCGTAGCGATCGATGACGGCCTGATGACGCCGGTGGTTCGCGACGCGGATCGCAAGGGTGTGGCGCAGATTGCCCAGGAAGTTCACGATCTCGCTGCACGTGCGAGGGACAAGAAGCTCGAGCTCGAAGAGATGACCAATGGGACGTTCTCGATTTCAAATCTCGGCATGTTCGGCATCGAAGAGTTCACCGCAGTGATCAATCCGCCCGAAGCGGCGATCTTGGCGGTGGGCACCATCCGCAATGAGCCAGTAGTGGAAGACGGCACGTTCCTCACCGGGCGCCGCATGCGTTTCACGATGAGTTGTGACCACCGAGTGATCGACGGAGCGACTGGGGCGAAGTTCATGGCAGCGTTCAAGCGCATCGTGGAATCGCCGCTGAACATGCTTCTGTAAGCGGCGGATCGCGCCCCACCGCACCCCTCCATACGTCGACATCTAAGGAAAAGGGGACAGTCCCCTGTTTTCAGCAGGCGCCGTGGAAGCGTTTGGCGTCGGCTGGGAAGATCTTTCCTGGGTTCAGGATGTGTTTCGGGTCGAAGACGTCTTTGATTCTCTCTTGGAGGGCGATGAGCTCTGGGGACTGTTCCATCGGTAGGTACGGGGCCTTTAGTACTCCGATGCCGTGTTCGCCGCTCAGGGTTCCGTGCAAATCGATCGTGCGCTGAAAGAGCGCTTCGATCGCTTGGTCGACGTGAACCTTTT
>JAFDAJ010000428.1 GCA_019313915.1 Deltaproteobacteria bacterium | reverse complement strand
TGCCCGGGGAAGTCATACCCAACCGTGCGAACCTTGGCGGCAGTCTCCGAGGCGCTCGATGAGCAGCTTCGAATCGAGCTGTTCGCATAGGGATTGAGAGCGGTCATACCCGCTGTTTCACGCGCCGAGACACCACTCTTGACTCCCGCAGGTGGCTGGAGAACATAGGCGGGTCCTTCGGTTCATCTGACTCGGGAGCATCCATCATGAACGAGCTCGTTTCATCACTTCGTTCCTTTGCGAGTTGGCGCCTGTTGCGCGCTTTCATCTTGTGCGGCTTAGTGGCTAGCGTGGTGGGCTGTAGCACTAGCGGAGGTGCGTCCGTTGAGCTGCCGGATCGGGCGAACCGTTCGTTGCGGGGACGCTCGGGATCAACCTTGCGGATGTCGGCTACGAGCAAGCGGAGTATTTCATTTCGGGGACGGCTGCGTCGTACACGAATGTCGGCGAGCGCGATGAGGATGGGCGGTGGGAGGTCGAGGAGGCCGACACCGCCGAATACAACACGCGCATTCTGGTGTACCGGCCGGCGGATGCGAACGCGTTTAGCGGGACGGTGGTCGTCGAATGGATGAATGTGAGCGGCGGGGTCGATGCGGCGCCGGATTGGAGCGCAGCGCACACTGAGATCCTTCGCGAGGGCCATGTGTGGGTTGGGATGTCGGCGCAGATTGTCGGCATCGAGGGTTCGGACAGCGGCTTCGGGCTGCATCTCAAGCGAGTAAACCCGGAACGCTATGGCGTGCTCTTGCACCCAGGCGACAGTTTTTCGTACGACATGTACGCGCAGGCGGCTCAGGCGATCCGGAACCCAGTGGACATCAAGCCTCTGGGAGAGCTCGTCGCGGAACGGGTGATTGCTATCGGTGAGTCCCAATCCGCGGGACGCATGGTGACTTACGTGAACGCCCTTGGACCGCGGTACGACGTGTTCGACGGCTACGTGATCCATAGCCGCGGTGGTGGCAGCCCTTCGCTGTCGCAAAGCCCACAAGCCGAAGTGCCGACACCGGAGGTTGTGCGCGTGCGCCAAGACTTGGAGGAGCCGGTGCTGATGTTTCAGACCGAATCCGACCTGCTGCTCTTGAATGCGCTGCCCAGCAACCAGCCGGACTCGAGCATGTTTCGACTCTGGGAGGTGGCGGGCACCGCGCATGCTGATGTCTACACACTGATAACCAGCAACACCGACCTTGGCGATGATCCGTCGGTGGCCGCGGTCGTCGAAACCACGCAAGGTGGACCGCTGCCGGGCATCATCACGTGCGAGGCGCCGATCAACTCGGGCCCGGCGCATTGGGTCCTCAAGGCGGGCCTTCACGGATTGGTGGAATGGATCATCACGGGCGAGCCGCTGCCAGAGGCGGAGCGCCTGTCGGTGACGGAAGCTGGCGACGCGTTCCAACTCGACGAGGTGGGAAATGTCCTGGGCGGCATTCGCACGAACTACGTCGACGCCCCTGTGGCGCGGTGAACACCTCGACACAAAGCGCGGTCGATGGGGGTTATCTGTTGCCGGTGGATGCAGCGTTAATTGTCGCTTGGGCGGAATCCACGGATATCGGCGCGCTGTAAGCCGACGCAGGCTCTCGAAGCGACCTGCCTCGTCTGCGACAGCTGTGGCTACGTGCACTGGTTTCTCGAGGTCCCGCGATCCGGTCGCGCGACTTTCTAGTCAACCACGGTCGGGTCGTAGCATCCCCTTGCGCTTGGCGCGTTGGTAGGCGCGGCGGCCGCAGAGATTTTGGTGATGCCAGATGGCGCGGTAGAGGGGGTCGAGCTCGGGGATCCAGAAGCGAGTTGGGATTTCGTCAGCGGGCGTTGTGGCGCCGAGTGTGATCTCTGCTGTGATTACGCCGGCTCCTTCGGAGTAGGTGCGGCGGGCGAGGATTGTGCCGTGTGGATCGACGATCTGGGTTTCGCCCATCAACTGTGTGCGGGTTGGTACGGTAGTGCCTGCGAAGGGAGTCGTCAGAAACCGGCCCTCCAGGACGGAGGCGTGAGCGGCGTGTAGCAAAGGGGCGCCGACTAGGCGGGCGAAGGTGCCGGGGGTTACGCGCATGAGCTCGGCGTTCTTCTGGTGCTGCTGTTGCCAGAAGGCTCTGGCCCCGGGCCAACCGGGTTCGGACCACCAGTGGCTGCCTGTCATTAGTAGACCAACCTTCGAACGCAGGCGGCGGACGGTTTGGGTGCGGATGGTTTCCCAGCAGACGGCGGCGCCGACTGGTCCGAGCTTGGTCTCGAAGAGGCCGTCGTCGGATCCCCCCACGTAGAAAGCGTTCTCGACCATGGTCGGGATGTCTTTGTCGTGGCGGTGCAGGGTGCCGTCGGGTTCTGCGAGGACATAAGTGTTGAACACATCGTCGCCGCGCTGTTCGAGGTAGGAGCCGCCGATCCAGACGCCGTGCTCATGCGCTATCTCTTTTAGCATCGCGGACGCCGGACCCGTTGGAGGCTGGGCGCATGCGTAGAGGCGTTCGTCGTAGACGATTGGCGTGGTGAAGAATTCGGGCAGAGCAATGATCCGCGCACCGGTGTTGGCAGCCTCGACGGCTAGGGAGCGCGCGTGCTGCAGGTTCCAGGAAAGCTCGCAGAGGCGTGCCTCCACTTGGACGGCGGCCACCTTCAGGGGCTTATTTGGATCGATATCGCTCAAGACGATGCCAGCGTACCCTTATCGGGTTGTCTTGGTCGCCCCATGCGCTCGACCAGGTGATCTACGTATGCCCGCACGCGCAGCGGCAGGTACCGACGGCGCGGGTACACGGCGAGGATGGACCAGCGTAGAGCGACAGCGTCCGGAAGTACTTGGCGCAGCTTGCCTTTACGGAGGGCTTCGGTGGCAACGAAGTCGGGGACTAGGCCGATTCCTAGGCCCGCGATGGCGAGGTCGCGAATCGCGTCTGGATGATTGACTCGAAGCGGGCCGTCCACTGTTACGGTTTCAGGCTTGCCGTTCGTTTGGAAACGCCAGCGTTGCTGATCGCGGAAGTTCGTGTCGACGAGGCAGTCGTGGTCGCGTAGGTCGGTGGGCTTCTTGGGGGTGCCTCGGCGGCGCAGGTATGAAGGGGAGGCAACGGCGATGATGGCGACGGG
>JAFDAJ010000169.1 GCA_019313915.1 Deltaproteobacteria bacterium | reverse complement strand
CGCCAGGAACGTGGCAGTACGCGTAGCCCGTATGCTTGCCCGCGGGCGCGCGGCTCGGATCGAGCTGGCTTTGCTGGCAGAGCAGCACGTAGGGTCGATCCGGGTGCTTCCCTCGGAACATCGCTGCTTCCCCCGCTGCGATTTCTTCGAGCGAGCCACCCAAATGCACCGTAGAGGCTTGCAGGCAGTTGGAGTCGCGCCACGGAATCGGTCCGTCGAGCGCCCAGTCGAGCTTAAACGCGCCGGGGCCATATCGATAGCGACCCAATCGCCTCAGGTAAGTACCCGGTAGTGCGGGCTTGGCGATCGAAGCGAGCTGATCGGGGCTGGTGTCGAACAGGTAGACCCGGGCCACCGGAAGCTCTGCGGGAGAAATCACGCGCACACCGGTGCGGATCTCGCCGCCGAGCTCCTTCAAGAGACTGCCAAGCGCGAGCGGGATCGCTCGCGAACCTCCGGAAGCCACGGGCCAGGGCTCGACGTGACCTGCAATGGAAAAGATGAGCCCGAGGGCCGCCGTGAACATCTTGTCGAGCGGCAGGATGCTGTGGCCCGCACATCCGGCGAACAGCGCCTTCGCTCGTGACTGCTGAAACCGCCAATTGGCAAACGTGGTCGCCGGCCACATGGCTTTCAGGCCGAACCGCATGAACATCCCCGCGTGTTTCGGCCAACCCAGCGGACCAAGCGCGTCGGCAAAGAAGCCGTCCGAGTTGTCGAGGAACGGATCGATCAGGCCTCGGTAGCTGTTCGCGTCCGCGCCGAGCCCCCCGCACGTCTCCTCGAGGGAGTGCCACAACATCACCGCAGGCTGATCATCGAGCGGGTGCGCAACGGAGGCACGAGGCACGATCCAGTCAAGCCCATGCTCCTCAAGCGGCAGCGAGCGAAAGAACGGAGAGAGGATCCCGGTCGTGTGCACCGCCGAGCAAACGTCGTGGTGAAACCCGGGCAAGGTGAGCTCAGCGGTTCGCGTCCCTCCACCGATATCGTCGGCGGCTTCGAGCACGAGTACAGACGCCCCACCCTGCGCCAACGCAACCGCAGCACTCAGTCCATTCGGACCCGAGCCGACCACCACGGCGTCAAAGATTTCCCGATGCTCGCCCACCCGAGCCAACATAGTGCGCGCCAAGGAATTAACCCTTCAAAAAAGGGGACTGTCCCCTTTTTCGACGGGTTAAGTGGGCAACTACTCGAAGGCGGTAGTGTTGGTCATCCGGATCTCGAATGCCTCGTTGACCTCGATCTTCTCGATGCCTTCCACCCCGGTCACGGTGAGCTTGTCGGTCGCTTCGCCTGCTGCTGCGGCGTCGGACTCGAGGGCGTTCAGGTTGAGGATGATCTCACCACGTGCGTTCGCGACCATCTGCTCGACCGCGATCGAGACGCCCTCCTCGGGGAAGTCGACCGTTTGCGGCAGGGCATTCTGCGTGACGGTGACGTTGAGCTTGATTTCGTCGCCCACGCGCTCGATGAGCGTGTAGGAGTCGACCTGCTGCACCTTGAATCCATAGAGCGTGAGCTCCTTACGAGCCTCCCAGCGCGCTCCGAGGCCCACCGGCTCGGCTGGCAATACGACGCGGGAGAGCGTGGTGCGAGCGTTGACGATCATCATCAGAAGGCGGAGCGGGAGGTCGGGGCTCTTGGCTCTGTCGTTGAGCTGCGTCGCCAGCATGATGCCGCGGTCGTTCATTTCGACGGTGCCGCCCACGTCGTCGAGGATGGCAGCACTCTGCCTCAGCTCCTCGGCGACTTTCGGGTCGATGCCTTGCGGCACGGCGGCCTCGGCCTTGGTGATGTTGACCTCGAACTTCACGCCCCTATCGGTCGCCATCGCGGGCCCGGATACGATATGAAGCCGGACGCCTGGCACCACCGAAAGCGCGGCAGCATCGGCCGTCGTGGCCAGCGTCGCAATCGTGAAGTCCATGTTCGACTTCGTCGTCGTCCCTTCCGCGATCTTGTAGCGAAGTGGCGACTGGGGCTCAGCACCCGCATCGAGAAGGAGCACCGGATCAGCGTTCGCATCGGCGGCTGTCGCCGAAGACCCGTCCTTCTTGCAGCTCGTCAACGCGAGCAGCGCGGACATCAAGATCAAACCACGTAAGATTGCTTGTTTAGTCATCGATTCTCCCCCCGGCATCTGTGGTTGGCCGGCCCGAGCGCGGGTGTACTCGCTCAGATCACCAGCCGCAACCCCAGCGGCCGGACCCATCATGTCGGCTGCTGCTGTTGCTGCGCGAGCTCGCGTCGTCGGGCCAATCTACGAACCCGCGCGCGCGCGATCACGAAAGGGATGATGAACAGCACGTGCCGGAGGCGTATCCCGCTCTGCTCCGCCCCGTAGACCGGCCGCACAGGGATTTGTCGCACGCGCAGCCCGCAAAGCGTCAAAGAACTCAGCAGATCGTTTGGATAGCCATAGCCCTTCCACAACCGATCCCAATCGAGCGCCTGTTTGGTACGACGATTCATCGCCGCGTAGCCGCACTGCGAATCCTGGACATCGACGCCAATGGCCCATCTCGTCAGCGAGGAAAAGATATGGTTGCCGAGCCACCGGTGCCACGGCATCGCTTCGCTTGCCGCCGGCCAGCCAAGGCGATTGCCATGCGCGTAGTCGGCTTCGCCAGCAATTAAAGGCGCCAACAACGCGGGCAAATCCATGGGGTCCATTTGTCCGTCCGCGGCCATCACGGCGGTGAGGTCTGCGCCGAGCGAGAGGGCTTGCCTGCAACCCGTGGCGATCGCGGCGCCAACACCCTGATTGGTTCCATGCTTGGTCAACTCGATGGGCCGCGGGAAAGCCCGCACGACGTTGAAGGTGGCGTCGATGCTCGCGTCGTCGACCACGATGATGTGGTCCACGAAGCTCGGAATACGTTCGAGCGCTCCCTGAATCAGCTTCGCTTCATTGTACGCCGGCATCACGACGGCGATTCGTCTACCGGCGAGCATCGCATCTCACTTGAAGGCAATGGGTGTCAGGCATGTAGCCACTGGCTATCGCCTGGCGATTCGCAGGTCAAGCGCTTGCAGTGCACCCTGACGCGGCGTAACACCCTTGCGAATGGCTGAAGTCCTCTTCGTGTCCAAGCCGGTCGCCCCCCCTTGGAACGACAGCAGCAAGAACCTGGTCCGTGACATCGCAGGGCATCTCCGGCGCCACTCTCCAGTCTTGATGGGGCGCCCCGGCCAAGCGAACCCGATCGACCGGGGACGCATCGAGGCGGTCTACGGCGCCGCGTCCTCCGGAGGCTTTGCGCCTAGCGCGAGAGAAAACCTAGGGGTTTTCCGGCATCTGCTGTTGGGGCGTTCGGTGGATCTTTGGCATTTCTTTTTCGCACCCAACCCGAAGAGCTCTGCCGCCGGCCGCCTCGCCGGTGCGATTCGAAGAGTGCCAAGCGTTCACACCGTCTGCAGTGTGCCCGCCGAGGGGGTCGACGTCCGCAAACTGCTCTTCGCCGATGCGACCGTCGCACTGTCGCGGTCCGCGTACGAGCGCTTCCGTCAAGAGGGCGTCAGCGAGAGTGCGCTGCGAGTCATTCCGCCGTCCGTGCCGCCTCTCGCGGAGCCGACTTCACTCGAGCGGGCCCAGCTCCGCGAGAAGCACGAGCTTCCCGAGGCCGCGCCCATCTGGATCTACCCGGGGGACCTAGAGTTCGGCGGCGGCGCCGAGATCGCACTGCAAGGCTTCGCGGCATGGAACCGATCGGACTCCATGCTCTTGATGGCCTGCCGCCGGAAGACACCGCGAGCGGACGAAGCGCTCTCCCAGCTTCATGCGAAAGCAAAGCAATGGGGCATCGAGGCGCGCGTACGCTGGCTTGGAGAAACCCAACACATCCACGAGCTCCTCGCCCTCAGTGACTTCGTCGTCCTGGTCAACCGGACGGCCTACGCAAAGATGGACTATCCGCTCGTCGCGCTCGAGTCGATGTGCCTCGCGCGCCCCGTGCTCGTCGGGAAAGGGTCCCCGTCCGCGGAGCTCGCTGAGGGTGGCGGGGCGATCGCCGTAGAGACGAGCGGCGAAGCCCTGGCCGAGGCGATCGAGAATCTCAGCGCCGACGAGGCTTCGATGCGCGCAGTCGGACAGAGGGCGCGCGCACTTGCGACGTCGAAGTTCTCACCGCAAGAAGTCGCAGAAGCATACGAGCTGCTCTATGAGGAAATCCATGCGTGACGGAGCGGAACAAAAGGCGCGGCGATACTACGACGACTTCAGTGAGTCCTACGAACGAGGGCGCGGCTACGGCTATCATCAAATGATCGACGAACTGGAGGTTCAGGTCACGGCCCCCTACGCTCGGGGCGCGCGTGTGCTCGAGCTAGGTTGCGGTACCGGTCTCATCCTCGCGCGAGTCGCGGAGGTCGCAGAGGAGGCCGTCGGGATCGACCTCTCGGAGGGAATGGCGCAACGCGCAAGGGACCGCGGCCTCGACGTGCACATCGGAAGCGTATGCGACCTCCCGTTCGAGGATGACGAGTTCGACCTCACCTACAGCTTCAAAGTGCTTGCGCACGTCCCCGACATCGACGCCGCCGTTCGAGAAGCGGCGCGGGTCACGCGGCCGGGTGGGCATCTGTTGCTCGAGTTCTACAATCCGTGGAGCCTTCGCTATCTCGCAAAAAAGATCGCAGGGCCTCAACGGATCGGTGACGATCGAACCGAGGCGGACATCCTGACGCGCTGGGACTCACCCTTGGCAATTCCAAAGCTGTTGCCACCCAACCTCGAGCTCGTCGACTACTACGGCGTTCGCGTGCTCACGCCCGTTGCCGCGGCCCACCGCATCCCGTGGGTAGCGCGCGCCTTGAGCCGAGCCGAGCTCCTAGCGGCACGCTCCCCGCTTCGATACTTCGGTGGCTTCCTGGTCGCCGTGTTGCGGAAGTCTTAGCCGTGCGGACGAGGCCCCCGCCCGAGCGCCGCTAAGCGCTAGACGCCAAAACGCTCGTTGTACACCTTCAGCGTCTCGCGAACTTGCGCGTCCGTGAGGCCAAAGTCCTCGATGTGATACTCGTGCTCTCCCTCCTGGGAGGTCGGTTTCTCCGCAACACGCGCTTCCAGAAGCGCCGCGGTCTCCTCGGTGAGATCCAAGTCGAAATAGGAGTAGATGTCCTGCAGCACCGTCATCGGATTGGCCATCAGATCACGCAGCCGGACGTCGTAAATCTGCGACTCGGGGATGTTCTTCCGCGACTCCATACCCCGCTCCAAGCCGATGCGGGTGTAATCGAGCCAGAACGCGCCGAGCTCCTTGACGTCTAGACTGCGTCGGAGCTTCGAAGCCATCCGCGCCGACAAGCTGCAGTGCGACGCTAGCGCTTTCGTGATGTCACGATGGGTGTGAATGATTTGAGCGTCGGGGTACACCGCCATCAGCGCGTCCAGGTTCCACATATGCCAGGGGCATTTCAACACCCACCGCTTGGCGGACCGTTGCGCGTCCAGCATCTTGAGCTGCAGCTTGTGAAACTCATAGGGCCCGATCATGTCCCAGTTGAGCATCTCCTTCGCGTAACCGTAGGTCGCGAAGGCGACCCAGAGCGTCAATGCGGCCATGTCGTTTTCGAGTAGGAAGAAGTCCTCCTCGTACGAGTCCGCGGTAACCAGGTGCGCCACGCCCTGGTCGGGGATGGCCGCCTGGTTGAAGG
>JAFDAJ010000427.1:804-2456 GCA_019313915.1 Deltaproteobacteria bacterium | reverse complement strand
AAGCTACACACGGGTTCCGGCTGGGTCAAGCCCTCGCAGCCGGAGCACGAGGTGTTATCGGGCGGTGTGGACTCGAGTTGCGCCTGCGCGCCGCCAGCAGGCCGCGCGGCCTGTTGTTTTTCTCGTGTTTATGAGCAACTTCTGCCGGGGGCGGCCGATGAAAGGGTGTGAGGACGGTTTCCCACTGCCCACGGTCGATCTTTGATACGGTCGTCCGCCCTATCCCGACAGTGGCGCGTCATCTACGCTGTTCGCGGCGATGACCTCACCGTGTACGTGCTGGAGGTGAATCCTCATGACTACCGGAAGAAAGACTAAGGCGGCGCTCAAAGGGCGATTCTCGCCAGCAAAGGTGCGGCGGCGGCTCTCGGTGGGGCAGTCGGTGCGCATCGCGCGCGAGCTCAATGAGCTCAGTCAGAATGAGCTTGCCGGGCTGACTGGGATTGCGCAGTCGACGATCTCGGCGATTGAGACGGACCGGGTGAAGCTCGGTGCCGAGCGGGCGAAGATGCTGGCACGGGCGCTCAGGGTGCATCCGGCTGTGCTGCTGTTTCCGGGGTGGCGAACGGAGGACGAGAGCGCGGCGTAGTCGGCATCGATCACGTGCGACCGCGTGCGCGCGACATGCCCACGTAGGCCACGCGGACGATGGACCAGGCCGCGGGCCAGTTTCATCTCGGAGTAACGGTGACGCTAACCCGCTCGGCCATCGACACCGCTTGCACGAGCAGCAACGGAGCGTCCTTCTCCGATACCACGGTCCCGTTCGTGACCTCGACCACGTATCCCAAGGGATAGTGGCGCTGTGGCACGAAGATCTCTGTCCTCCACCCCGTGTCAGGTGGAGAGCCGCCGCTTATCGGCACAGGGCTGTATTCCAGGGTGTATCTCTTGTCTTCGAAGTCGTATGAAGCGGCGATCGGTGTTCCAGCAATGGCTCGGGAGTTGGGCTGGACGATCAAGTCGAGCAGGTTTTGATCGAGGTTGTCCGGCGTGGGCGGCTCGCCAAGGCGGTGGATGACGCCGTATTCCCGATAGCAGCAGTCGTATGCCCGCCAGGCCCAGAACTGCCGAGACGCGAATGACTCGATCATTGCCGTCTGGAATGAAAGATCTAGATCCAAATACTCCGTCAGCAGTAGGGCGTCGCCGGTTTCCTCTGACCGCCGAACTGCGTTCGCCATCACTTCTGTGTGGCAACCCTCCGAAAAGAGACAGTACTTGTGATAGGAGAAGCCGGCGAGGTCGTCCTCGAAATCAGGCATCGCAGTGTCTACGCCATGGTTGAACATGACCCACGGTTCGTAGAACACCATGCTTCGAGAGTCGTGCTCGCGGATTGCCCGAATCGACGCTCGCTGGGCGTTGTATAAAAGGAGGTCCACCTCAGGACAGGTAGTCCCGGGAATGGCGCACTCGGCCCACCGGTCGCCGGGCCAGGGTTCGTTCATGATGTCATAGCCGAGCAGACCCGGCAGGCCCTTGGCCTCTCTTGCGATTTCGCCCCAGGCGCTGGCCAGAGCGTCGGCGAGCCCGCGGCCGTCTGGACCTGACGCGTTGTTCCACAGGTTTTCGTAGGCGCGCGAGAGCGCGGGCGAGCTCCAATAGTTGTCCGGATGGTTTTCGAGGGTTCCGAGGGGTACTCCGTCATC
>JAFDAJ010000427.1:0-782 GCA_019313915.1 Deltaproteobacteria bacterium | reverse complement strand
ACATGGCCTGGTGAAAATCGAGCAGCACCCATAACCCGGCTTCGCCCGCGAGCCGTGCGGTGTCCCTGATCTTGCGGAGGTATTCGCGGTCATATTCCGAAGGATTGGGTTCCAGTCCCTTCCAGGTAAAGCCCAGGCGAAGTGTGTTGAAGCCCTGGGCCGCAATGTACTCGATGTCGTCTTCATCGAACCCCCAGTCCGACGGCGCGTAGGTCTCTCGCTTGCGCACCATGTTGATTCCATACAGCACGACTACGCGGCCGTTGTCGTCGACGAACCACTGGCCGACATGGCCCAGCCTGGCGGGCTGCTTAGCCGAGCTCGTTCCGCCCTTATCGCTATCGCCACAAGCGGCAAGAGAGAAAACAAACAAGAAGACGACGAGGTATCTCATTGAATCTCCTGTGGCTTGCAGATGGGTACTGGCGAGTTGCGGATAGTAGCCGATGGGCTGAGAGAGCCCAACCCTCGCCTCCCCCTACGCCTCGGTGCCAGTCGGTTTCGATGTCGGTGAGGGCGGCGAGGATGACGACGTCGTTTTCTAGGCCCTTGAAGCCGGAGACGATGGACCAAGTGACGCGGGGTCTTGAGGAGCAGAACGGAGATGCAGCCGGGTGGGACGTCGTCGATGGCGGCGTCGGCGGTGGGGATGAAGGCGAAGTCGCCCGCGGTCGAACATGACGCAGTGTATTCGCCTCCAGCCGGCGAGACGCAGGATCTGCGCGTTTGCCCTTCCATTTGACCAAGAAAACGGACTCCAAAGCTGGCACGCCCGGTGCATC
>JAFDAJ010000168.1 GCA_019313915.1 Deltaproteobacteria bacterium | reverse complement strand
GTCGAGCAGTTTGCCGTCTGCTTCTGGAATCGACCCGTTGAGCATTGACTCAGGTGGCTCGCCCCATTGGTCTCGCGGCCACACCTTGCGCACCTTGTCGTGGTCGCCTGCAATCCCGCCCGCGGCGATGACGACGGAGTCGCCCCGTGCTTCGAACGAACCGGCTCCGCTCGTGCCGTTGCAGCCGACGACTCCGCCGCCTTCTCGCGTGATGCCATCGACCCGGTGATCGAAGTGAAGTTGAAGCCGGCCGGATTTTTCATGCGCGTCGAGGCGCTCGATCAGCGGCAGAACGATGCCCTCGCCGGTGCCCCACACGATATGGAACCGTGGCACCGAATTCCCAGGCACGAAGTACCCACGTTCGGTCCAGCCGACTGCGCGGAAGATCCTCACGTCGCGTTCGGCCAGCCAGCCACGAACCTCTTCGGTGCAGCGGTTGACATAGGCTTCCGCCCACCGGTAGGGCCACACATCGTTGGGGTCGAGCTCACCGTACCGAACCCAATCGCGCATCGCGAGGTCGACCGAGTCCTCGATCCCGTTCTTGCGTTGCTCGGGAGAGTCCACGAAGAACATTCCGCCAAAGGACCACAGCGCGAGCCCGCCGAAGCGCTCCCGGGTAGCCGCATCCAGCATGACCACGCGCTTGCCAGCATCGAGGAGCTCGAGCGCAGTCACCATTCCCGCGAGGCCACCGCCAATGACGACGACCTCGGCTTTGTAAGTGCTCTTTGCAGTCATGGAGACGCGCGAGCATAGCAGGCGCCAGCCTCAGTGTCAGTGCCGGCGACGGTGTCAGCGCCACCGCCAGCGTCAGTGCCAGGGTCGGTGTTAGCTGCAGGTGTCCGGGTCGGTCGTGCAGCTGCTGGTTGCGCAAATTCCGACGTCGAAGACCACCGGCGTGCTGTCGTTTCCGTCTGGATCCGACACCATCACGGTGCCCGGGTAGGGCGCGACGTTCGGACAGCTGATCGTCGAGACCGCGGCGTTGATTGGGCCGCCGCAGCCGCCCACGCTTCCGCTATAGATCAAGTTTCCGGCGTCGGTGTCCGGATCGGTTGCTGTGACTGTCACTACGACGTCGGACCGTTGGCCACCCGTGCAGCCCGCCGTTGCTTCCCAAGCCACCATCGCGATCGTGGGCGAGGCGCCATCCCCGCCTGAGCCTGCGCTCCCGCCTGAGCCCCCGCTTCCGCCTGAGCCAGCACTTCCAGAGCCGCCATCGCTATCGCACCCGCCGAGCGCAAGCGCTCCGCCTAAAACCAACGCTATCGCAAATCGCATCGCCATGCCTCCTCGCCTGCCCAAGCTTCTTAGTCTCGGGAGGCGGGGTCGTTAGCATCCCGTCGGCGCCAACCACCCCAATTGCGAAACGGGACCCCAGGGATCCCGTCTCACAGTTGATAAAGGGGACAGTCCCCTTTTTCGGTTCGTTCGGTCCGGGTCTAGTCAGGGACCACAGGGCGCGAGGCCTGCGGCGTGTCCGCAGTGCAAATCCCTTGTGGCTCCTGGCGCGGAATCCTCCGCGAGGCCGATGTGCGTCGTCACGCATTCCTGGCGTGTTGCATCATAGCCGTCGAAGCTTGCGAGGCAGTCGGCACGGTCGTCGTAGTTGTCACCGCCGTATGCGCAGGTGGCTTCGTATCGATCGCAAAATGCGATTGCCTCCGCCGAGGCGCCGCCTCCGCCGCCCACGCCGCCTTCGCCACCGGCACCGCCCGCGCCGCCTGAGCCCGCAGAGCCGCCTCCACCCTCCCAGTATCGGGGCCCACTGCACCCGACGAACCGAAATCTATCATAGGGGCGGGAGGATAGGCTCTTCTTTACATCCCGCCCGGCAGCGTGCGCGCGTTTGCCGGTGTACGGTGGGCATCATGCCTCATGACTGGAATCTCGATCAGGTCCCGGACCTATCCGGCCGCGTGATGATCGTCACCGGCGCCAACAGTGGCATCGGTTATGAAGCTGCACTCGCGTTCGCGAAGCGAAAAGCCGACGTGGTTCTCGCCTGCCGGAATCAAGACAAAGCAAAGGCGGCTGCGGATCGAATCCAACATGAAGCTCCGACCGCGCGACTCGAGCTCATCCCGCTCGACCTCTCGGATTTGTCTTCCGTTCAAGCGTTCGCGGACTCGTTCCGCGAGGGCCGTTCGCAGCTGAATGCGCTGATCAACAACGCCGGCGTCATGGCGCTTCCGAAGCGAACGACCTCGGATGGCTTCGAGATGCAGTTTGGCACGAACCACCTCGGCCACTTTGCGCTGACGGGGCACCTGCTCGACCTGCTCTTGGCAACACCCGGCTCGCGCGTCGTCAATGTCAGCAGCATTGCGCACAAGTTCGGCAAGATGCGCTTCCACGATCTCCAGTGGGAGCGCAGCTACAGCAAGTGGGGTGCTTACGGGCAGAGCAAGCTGGCGAACCTGCTCTTCACACACGAGCTCGATCGAAAACTCAAAGATGCGGGGAACGACACAATCAGCGTCGCCTGTCATCCAGGCTGGGCGGCGACGAACTTGCAGGAGGCCGGTCCCCGGATGGACGGCTCCAAGTTGATGGAGCGGTTGAGCGCGTGGGGCAATGCGATGTTGGCGCAGGACGCCGCGGCGGGGGCGCTGCCCACGGTCTTCGCGGCTGTTGAGCCTTTGCATGGCAACGAGTACGTCGGTCCCACGCGCCTCATGGGATGGCATGGTCCTCCGGAGATCATCGAGCCCTTGAACAAAGCCCGCGACCCCGAGGCAGCCGAGCGCCTGTGGGACGAGTCCGAGCGGCTGACGGGCGTGCGATACGCGTTCGGCTGAGCCCCTGGGGTTGCGTGGGGGGCCCAGGCTTGTACGGTTTGGTACGGAGGGCGGATGCGCAATCTCGAGGGGAAAGTTGCGGTTGTCACGGGCGCCGGGCACGACATCGGGCGTGAAACGGCTCTCGCCCTGGCCAACAAGGGGTGCCGACTCGCAATTTGCGATTTGAATGAGGCCGCACTCGAGGGCGTGCGCCAACGGCTCGAGGCGAGCGGTGCGACGGTCACCGCGCACCAGGTCGACGTTTCCGACAAGGCCCAGATGGCAGCCTTCGCGTCGGATGTCATCGAGGCGCACGGCGAGGTTCACATCCTCGTCAACCACGCCGGCGTCACGGTCTACGCCTCGTTTGAAGAGCACAGCATCGAGGACCTCGAACGCATTATCGGCGTGAACCTGTGGGGGGTGATCTACGGCTGCAAGTTCTTCCTCCCGCATCTCAAGGCGGCAGGTGAGGGCCACATCGTGAACCTCTCCAGTGTGTTCGGCATCATCGCACCTCCGCTTCAGACGAGCTACGTAGCGAGCAAGTTCGCCGTGCGAGGTTTCAGCGAATCATTGAGGGCGGAGCTCGCGGACGACAAGGTGGGCGTCACCTCGGTCCATCCCGGACCGATCAAGACCGACGTCATTCGGAACGCCCGTTTGGTCACGGACACCCATCGGGAGCTCCGCAAGTCGACGCAGCGTCTTTTTGATCGACTCGGCACCACACCCGATGTGGTCGCAGCGCGGATCGTCAAAGCGATCGAGTACAATTCGCCGCGCGTTTTGATCACGAGAGATGCCCGCGTGGCAGACGCGCTCAAGCGCCTCATGCCCGCGACCACCGATGGCATCGTGGCCCGGGTCTTCAAGAGGGTCACTCCCGAATAGCCGTGCAGAGCATCCGACGGGAGCGCTTCGGGGACTTTTCCGTTCTCCACCGCGAAGCAAGTGTTGAGGGGCGGACTGCGGTGCATTTCGCGCACGCCACCGGTTTCAACGCCGAGACCTATCGAGAGCTCCTGCTCTCCCTCGACCCGGCGCTCGACGTATATGCCATGGACGCGAGAGGGCACGGGATGTCCGAAGCGCCGGCAGACCCCAAGAAGCTGCGCTCCTGGGTCCAGTACCGCAAGGATCTGGAAGCGCTCGTTGACACGCTTTCGCGTCCAACGGTCCTCGCTGGCCATTCGATGGGGGCGACGGTGAGCCTCGAGCTTGCTGCGGCCCGACCCGACTTGGTTCAGGGCCTGGTGCTCATAGACCCTGTCATCGTTCCACCGCTTCATATCCCGATGTTGGCTGTGGCTCGCTCCCTCGGGCTGGCCGGGCGACTCGTTCCTATCTCCCAATTGGCCGCGCGGCGGCGTATGGAGTTCCCTTCCCGAGAAGCTGCGGTCGAGAACTACGTGGGGAAGGGACCGTTCCGCACTTGGCCTCGAGAATGGATCGAGGCGTACGTCGAGGGTGGGACCGTCGCCACCGCTCAAGACACCGTCCGCCTCAGCTGCGAGCGAGCTTGGGAGAGCAAGTCGTTCTCGGTGGCGACCGTCAACCCTTACCGACCGCTCAAGCAGCTTCGATGCCCGATCACGTTGATCGCGCGTGAGCACGCCGGTCCGCCGTTCACCAGGGAGTCTCGGGACGCATTCATGCGGTGCCAACCCGGCACGCGCCTTCTGATCCTCGAAGACGCGTCCCACTTCATGGCGATGGAGCATCCGGAAATCGCGCGCGCAGAAATCGAGCGCATGGCCCAAGCGGTTCGGTCAAAGCTCGGATAGCTCGCGCTCGAAGCCGCCCGACAAGATCGGAAAACGACACCAGGTTTTCGGGTCGAGGTTCTTGTCGTCGACGTGAAACGAGGGGGCGTAGCGCTCCCGTTTCCACTGGTTGCGTGACCAGAGTTGGAAGAAGCGCTTCACCCATGCGCGTAGGGTTTCTTGGTCGTGCTCGGAGAACTCGGTCTGCAGAATCTCCAGGCAATCGGCTGGTGGAAGCTTGTCTCCGATGGCCAGCCGCTCGATGACGTCGAGCACGGGGTAGGGCATCAAGTCGCCTTCGTCGGTTTGGTCGCTGCCCTTCGGACGAAGCTCGGCGGTGGGCGTCTGTGCGTTGACCGCATGGAGCGCCGGAATCGGCTGCATGCCGACTGGGCCTTGGGTCTCGAGCCAGCAAAGCCAGTGCCGGAGGAAGGCTTTGTCGATGCCGGCGATCGGGCTCAGGCCACCGCAGGTATCGCCGTCCATCGTCGCGTAGCCGACCGCCGCCTCCGAGCGGTTGCTCGTCGAGAGCAGTAACGCGCCACGCATGTTCGCGAGCATCCATACGCTTGGGCCGCGCGCACGGGCCTGGATATTTTGAAGCGTGATGTCGTCTTGATCCCAGGTTAGCGGACGTCCCACCGCGCCCCCGATGAGATTCTCATAAGCATCGACGATATGCTGCACGTCGAGGACATAGAAGGTCGCGCCGAGCGCTTGGGCCAGGGAGGTGGCCGCGTTGCGGGTGACGTCGCCGCTGTTGTCGGTCGGTTGGTAGGCGCAGCACAGGAGCTTGCTGACCCAATCGCGAGCGTTCGGTTCGGGATCGAGGCCAAGCTTTTCGGCGAACCGCTTGGGACCGAGCTCTTCGAGAGCGCGGTCGACCATCAGGGACACCAAACACGCCGCGGTCGCTGAGTCGGCGCCACCGCTGATGCTGAGCACGAACCCCCGCGAATGGCTCTTTCGGAGATAGTCGAAGAGAGCGAGCGTGAGCGAACGCATGAGCTCCTCTTCCTTGTGGTGCTCGCTTGCCTCCCACGGTGCGATGGCCGGCTCCGATCGCTCCATGGTGGCGCGTGGAAACTCGAAATCGAGCATGATTCTCTTGGCTCCCGGGTCGGTGCTGTCCGCCTGAAAGCTGGTGGTTCGCACCTGCTCGGTGCGGGAGGCCTCCACGTCGACGATAGCCGTCGTGAGCACAGAGTCATCGAACGTCAGCCGCGGCGACTGGGCAAGGAGCTTGCCGTTTTGCGCG
Organism: Deltaproteobacteria bacterium; assembly: GCA_019313915.1. GTDB lineage: Bacteria > Myxococcota_A > Polyangia > Polyangiales > Houyiibacteriaceae > SG8-38. The sequence goes on along the minus strand of JAFDAJ010000168.1, from coordinate 1,688 downwards.
ATGTAGCAGCCTCCATCGTAGATCACCCGACCCGCCTCGTTGCCAAGCAGGTTGGCGTACAAGTACGTCACGGCCATCGACCGCGACCCCTCCAGCACCAAGCGTTCGCGGACTTCGTGCTTGCCGAACGCAAAGTGACTTGCACTTGGGTTCACGATGACGTCCATGGCATGGCCATCGTGCGCGCCTCGGCGTCGCGCGACCCACGCGTCCTCGCAGATCTCGAAGCCGACTCGCACACCCGAGAAATCGAAGAACACGTCACCGAACGGGTAACTCTGCCCGCCGCGCTCGAGCTGCACCACTTGATGATTCGGCCATGGTTTGAACCAGCGCGGTTCATAGTGAAGCCCCTCACCTGCGAGGTGCTCCTTAGCGGCGAAGCCCGCGATGTGGCCATCGGCGACGACGCACGCGGTGTTGTACAGACCACCCCGACGTCGAACCGGCATCCCGATGCTCATGACCATGCCCTTGGTTTGGGGTACGAGCTCCGTCAGCATCGCCCACGCGCGCCGGGCGACATCCGGTCCGAGGAACGCGTCTTCACAGCCGTACCCCGTCGTGCAGAGCTCGGGGAGCACGAGCAACGCCACCCCCTCGGCGCGCGCTTGCCGAACCACTGCCTCGATGCGCCGTTGGTTGCCGGCCCAATCGAGAGGCGTTTGATTCAATGACGCCGTCGCGACCTTGATGGGGATCATGGATGATCTCTAGCACCGCTCGGCCGCTGACAGCCGCATTGACGATTGACCGACGATTCGTCTGAGCGTATGATGATTTCACGCAACGTCAGTTTCTGCCAAGTTGAGTAATGTATGGACTTCCGTCAATCGCCTCCAACTCTTGGAAATCAATACGATTCTGATTCTCTGCTGCGCGAGTACCTGGAACGCACGCTGCCCACCGAGCTGCTGGAGCGCTTCGAGCCAGAGTACCGGGAGCTCGGCGAGCTCAACGGTGGAGAGCTGTTTCGGTTGTCCCTCGCCGATCTCGACAACGAGCCCGTACATACGGTCTGGGATGCTTGGGGGAACCGGATCGACCACGTCGAAGTCACCGAGGTGTGGAAGCGCGCTCAGAGGATCTGCGCCGAGCATGGCCTAGTCGCCGCCGGGTACGACTCGGAGCTTGGGGCGTATGCTCGCATTCACCAGCACGTCTTGAACTACGTCGCCCAGGCATCGCTCGACACGTACAACTGCCCGCTGGCCATGACCGACGGCGCGGTGCGCACCTTGCTCGACTCGGGCAACCAAACGTTGATCGACCACGCGCTCCCCCGCCTGTTGTCTCGCGATTCGGCCACGATGTGGACTTCGGGCCAGTGGATGACCGAGCTCATCGGCGGCTCCGATGTCGGGCAGAGCGAGACCGTGGCGAGGCGGGATGGTGACCGCTGGCGTCTCTATGGCACCAAGTGGTTTACCTCCGCGACGACTGCCGACATGGCGCTCACGCTGGCGAGACCCGAGGGAAACCCGCCTGGCGGCCGCGGATTGGCGATGTTCTACTTAGAGCTCCGCGACGCACAAGGGCGGCTTCGGAACCTTCACATCAACCGCCTCAAAGACAAATTCGGAACACGCAAGCTTCCGACCGCCGAGCTCACCTTGGACGGCGTGATCGCAACACCCGTGGCCGGGCTCGAAAACGGAGTCCGCAATATTACCCCGATGTTGAACATC
>JAFDAJ010000043.1 GCA_019313915.1 Deltaproteobacteria bacterium | reverse complement strand
GTCCGTCACGATGGACAGGGCCTTCTGCTTGTCGATCTGACGGCCAAAGCCACGCCGGATGACGAAGTCCGCCGCGCTGTTGAGCGACAGGCAGATCTCCTGGGGGACGTCGCAAGCCTCGCCCAGGTGCTCGGCCTTGTGGCGGCAGTAGCAATGGGAGACCGCGATCTGCTCGGCCTCCCCGATGAGGCGGGTCGTCCGCTCCCAGTCGAGCACCTCTGGAATGTCGGCGGCCAGCACGTCTTCGTGCACCATCGCCCGCCCAATGACGGTGTCGTTTCCGAAGACCTCCCGGGCGAACGTGTCGTCGCCGTGCATGTAGGCGCCCATGGCCTTCGCGACGCTCAGTTTGTCGAACATGTCGTGGGCCCGCATCATCGAAAACTCGAAGAAGCCGACGACGGGCGGGGCCAGCAGGTACTTGGTCTCGCCGGTGCTCCGGCTGACGAGGTCCATGACCAGGCCCTTATCGCAGAGCGGCTCGAGCTTCTCCCGCAGCTCTTGCTCTGGCATGTCGAAGCGACGGGCCAGCTTGAGCAGCGGCGTGGGCATCATCGGCATCCGAGACGCCAACGCAGCCTCCTCGGGGCTGTACATCAGCTCGAGCAACTCGCGCCAGCCTTGCAACGCGCGTTCGTCCTCGGGCCTCGGCATGGCGACGGCGAGGTGGTCGAGACGCTCCATCAGCCCCCGATACTCCTGCTTGAGTTGACTCATGTGTCCCATGGCTCACCTCCACGTCGTGAACGCCTGCGAGCTTCGTGCCAGTTCTCGAGGCCCCTGAAACCGCTATGCGGACCGCGTAAAAAGCCTTCAATAGTGACTATCCACGAGCAAACGAGTAAACAATTACGTATGCGCATGTTGCGCATTTCGTGCGCCGCATCGGTCCCAGATGCAAAATGTTCATTCGGTCACGGGGCCCCGCCTGCCAATGTCACGCAAATCTTTGCGCCTTTCCAAATCCCGCTTCACCGCCGGCCTCCAGTGCCACCGCCAACTTTGGTGGAAGGTCCATGAGCCACGCGCGCCCGAGCTAAAACCCGACGCTGGCCTCCAAGCTATCTTTGACATGGGCAACCGCGTCGGCGAACGCGCACGCGAGGAGTTTCCGGGCGCCACCCTCATTGAGCTCGACTACCGCCGCACCCAAGCCGCCGTGGAAGCCACCCGCAAAGCCATCGAAGCCGGCGCCGCCGTCATCCTCGAAGCCTCCTTCTTCGAAGACAACATCTTCGTCGCGGTAGACGTGCTCTCGAAAGAAGACAACGGCTGGGTGGTCACCGAAGTCAAAGCCACCACGAGAGTCAAACCACAGCACATCCCCGACGCCGCCGTGCAAGCCCACGTCGTCGAACGAGCTGGCCTCCCGGTCACCCGCGTCGAGCTCATGCACCTCAACACAAAGCATCGGCACCCCAACCAGGGCCCACTCTTCACCAGGGCTGACATCACCCCCGGCGTAACCGAGCTTCGCGACGAGATCACCAACCAAGCAAGCGCACAGATGCGAATGCTCGAAGGCGCGCTCCCCGAGGTCGAGCCCGGCGCCCACTGCAACTCACCCTACGAGTGCCCCTTCCTCGCCCGGTGCAACGCCCCGCTGCCCGACCACGCCATCGAAGACCTGCATCGCATCAGCGCAAAGAAGCTCGGCGAGCTCCGCGACGAAGGCATCGAAACGGTCGACCAGATCCCCAGCAACTTCCCCCTCAACGGCATTCAAGAGCGCCACCGCGAAGCCGTCCTTCGAAACGAAATGATTGTCGTGCCCGGCCTCCAAGCCGCGCTCGCCGCGTACCGCTACCCCATCGCGATGCTCGACTTCGAAACCATCAACCCCGCCTTACCCGTGTGGAACGGCTGCCGCCCCTTCGGCAAAGTCCCCGTCCAGTTCAGCGTACACACCCTCAGCGAAGACGGAACGATTTCTCACGACACGTATCTCGCCGAAGGGAAGGGTGACCCACGGCCCGGCGTCGCGAAGGCGCTCGTGGGTGCGTTGGATGGAGCGGCGACGGTGCTTGCTTGGAATGCTTCGTTCGAGAAGGAGTGTCTGGGAATCCTCGCCGAGTCTTCACCCGACCATGCTCCCGTGTTACTCGAGGCCCGCGACAACGTCGAAGACCTCCTCCCCGTCGTCCGCAATCATGTCTACCATCCTGACTTCCGCGGCAGCTTCAGCATCAAGGACGTAGTCCCCGCATTACTCCCCGACATGTCCTACGACGACCTCGACGTGTCGGACGGGCAGCTGGCGTCGGCTTTCTTGGAGCGACTGCTTTGCCGGCTAGAGGAGCTGACCCCGGACGACCGGAAGGCGCTGCCGCAGCAGCTCGAGGCATATTGCACGCACGACACCGCAGTCATGGTGCGCCTGTTCGAGGTCCTGCAAGAAGCAGCCGTGGCTTGAGGCGCTACGGCCGTATCAGCTCAGAATCACACTCCTCGGGAGCCGAAATCGGATTGCATCGCGCAACGTATCCACCCGGCACGGCTGCCGAGTAATCGGTGCCGAAGTCGGGATTGGGAACCACGTAGTCCGTGCTGACGGTGTGGCCGCCACTGGCAAAGGCTGCTTCCTGTAAGGAATAGTCGTCTTCGCGTGCCTGTTGCGTGTCTGCGTCCGCGCGGGTTCTCACCAAGTATCCGGCGGCAACCAGCTCGCGGAGTTCCTCTCCGTCGTTCAGCGAGTTGTCCACCCTGAACCATGCGGCTTCCGGCTGCCCCGGAGCGACCTCCGCGAACATCACGCGTCCTCTGAGGGAAGGGTGCCCGTCAATGTAGTGGTCCCGCGAGGCGCCCCTGTTCAGAAGGATGAACATGAACCGTTCCCGGGCCTCGGCAAGCGTCAACCAGCCATCATTCAACACGGCCTCTTCCAGAGTGTCACGCTCGCCGCGCACATCATCGGGCGTGATGAGTTGAGCAGGGGGGAATACTGCCAGGATCTCTCTATCGATGTCAGCCAGCTCGTCGGGGCCGAACTCCAGCGGGATGGTGAAGCCCAGATTGAGCGGGTCGCTAATGACATCATCCTTGGTGTCGACGACGACCATGATGGGCAGGTGCCCACGATTGGCGTCGGACCATTCCTTCAGCGTGGTCAAGCAGGCCTCGAATGTCAGGCAGTGGGTTTCGAAGTCGATGTCCTGAACGTGCAAGACCTTCAGGCCTGGCTCGTCCAGTTCCGGGATGCCGGAGACGGGGTCTTCATTGACCACGATGAGGCCCCGGCGAAGGGCGTACAGCCCTCCCTCCGGATCGGCGAATATGTCGATCTCGAGCTGTCGAACGCCGCGGTCAAATTGCTCTTTCAACGGCAACGCCGTGTATTCCAGACTGTCTGCAAGCTCCTGAGAGTCAAAGGTCGCCAGCCCCTCCAGAATCGAGTCCCGAGGTTGGATGTGATAACTGTTGTGCGTCCCCAGCACCTGAATCTCATTCATGCGAAGCGACTTGTCCTGCTCATCCCCCGGATCTGAATCCGTGGTGCAGCCCAAGAGGGAGAAGAGGGAGAAGAGGGGCACGAGGAAGCAGACCAGGGCACCCCGAAAGACCGGTAGTTTCATCACGCGCATGTTGTCACCGCCTCTCTGTTGCAGAGATTGGCTACTACCGCGTTTCCGCGGAGGGTCAACGCGGACGGCCCCGCTCAGCGTTCAGGCTGGCCTTGCGCCATAGACCCCGGATCAACCCGCGCCAGCGGCTCCGCCCGCTCGAGCTGCGCCTCGTACGCTTCCATTTCCTTCAGGCGTTCGTGTAGCGCCGTATTCTCCGCCCGCGCTTGCACCAGATCACGCTCGATCTCTTCGCGCTTCCACGCGTCGATGTTGTCTCGGAGGCGCGCTCGATCCCTCGGCGAGAGCGAATCGACGTAGGCCCGTATTTCAGGATTCTCGGTACTGACCAAGTAATCGGCGCAGTCAAAAGGGCCGCAGTCGAGGCTAGCGCCCATGTCGTCGTCTTCCAGCTCGTCGGTCGCGTTCGCGTTCCGGAATCGCTCTTCCCCAGGACGCAAACCAAGCGCCCAGGCTGCCACCGCGCCATCGCGCTCGAGCATCGAGAACCCGTCATTGCACACCGTCCATTGCCCTTCGGCCACTTCGGTAGTCTTGCAGTTACCGTGGTACATCGCGCCAAGAAAACCCATCACCGACGGCGGCAGTGGAATTGAAGCCAGCACCCCGTCCTCCGACTCGGCATCGCGTTCACGGATGCTCGGTTGGAAGATCGACATGGACTCGCAGTCCACAAGCGTCCCGCCGCTGTAGTCGACCTCCGCGCATGAGAGGCTCCTCGAGGCAGCCACCAGCCCAATCACCGCGAGCAAGGCAAGCAGTGCGCCCATCCACTTCACAATCGTCCCCACCAATTACAGTAAAGCTCGGATCGAGGACGCAATCGAGCGTGTCTGCCCCTTTGGTGACCATAAACACCATCCACCCAAAGATTCCGGCGACATCCCCAACAAAACGCAGGAAAACAACAGGCCGCGCGGCCTGTTCCACTCACTTCATCTTACGCTCAATCGACCCAAGCTCCTGCCGGATCCCCCGCAGCTCGTAGACGACATCCCGCATATGGCTTTCCATCGAACGCTGCGTCATCGCCGGCGCAGGCCGAAACAATTCGAACGCCGCAATCAGCACCAGCATCAGAAAAATGGTTCGTGTGTTTGGATTCGGATCAATCATGTGCCTCCTCGTTGCCAGTCAATAGTCGCCGCATTCCTGCCGGGCCTCAAGAGCTCCCAACTAGACCCACGCAATTCGACAGCCAAACGGTTACCTTCGTCCTCTGCGACGACCCACATGAAAACCTCCACCACATCCGCCGTGCTCCCGTGCACGCCCGAAACATTCTGGGCTGCCTTCTTGAACGAGTCGTATCTCCGCGCGCTCTACCTCGACGAGCTCGAGTACCGTGCATTCGCTGTCATCGAGATTGGCGAGACGTCGCGCAAGCTGCGCATCGTGCCGAAGATGAGCCTCCCCGCTCCAGTCGCCAAACTAATCGGCGAGAGCTTTGCGTTCGAAGACCACGGCACACTCGACCGCGCGAGAAGCGAGTGGACGTGGCGAATGGTGCAGCCCGCAAACCTCGACCCCAAGAGCAAGCCCCGCAAGGACGTCGTCACGATGCAAGGGACAGTCCGCATCGAAGCCACCGGTGAAGGCCATTGCCGCCGCACCGACGATTTCTCCATCGAGGCAAAAATATTCGGCATCGGCTCCCTAATCGAATCGAGCATCGACAAAGAGCTACGAAGCGCCCGCGAGAAGGAATACGCCTTCCTCGCCCGATGGGTAGCGAGCTGACTTCACCAACTCGAAGGCGGAATCGTACTCAACCGAGTCGGTCTCCGAGGTTCGGCAGCTTCGCGCGCAACTCGGCCGGCAATAGCCACGGCCCGAATCCCAACGTTCCACGCTTCAACAGCAAGCGCGTTCCGTTCTTCCGCCGTTAGGCCCTTGAACAAATCCCGTGTCTCGCTCCGGCAATCGTCCACACGAGCCCGAAAGAAAGCCCCGTTCTGCTCCACGTTCACAGCAAGCGAGCGTTTATTCCCCGTCATAAGTCCCCCTGGGGGATCCCCCCGACACCAGGCTAACAAGCACCAATTTCGTTTGCCACATTCCTTGAATCAGGCGGCCTCAGCTAGGGGATCGGGCCGCGCCCCCGCCCTACGGCAGCCTCTGTCAGACCTTCGAAACGCATGCCAATCCGTGTGATATCGTGACGCAGTTGCCGGACGAATGGAAATGACAAACCGAGCCGCCGAGGCATCACCACTTGTTTACGCGAGAGTGGCAGGCGTCGCATACCTCGTCATCACAATCGTCGCGGTGCTCTACGGGAGTCTCGTCGAATCCAAGCTCATCGAGTCGGGAAACGACGCGGCGACAGCCACGAACATCCTAGCCAACGAATCCCTCTTTCGCGTCGGTATCGTCTTGGTCCTCATCATCTACGTGAGTGTCGTGGTCGCGTCCTGGGCGCTCTACGTGATCCTGAGAACGGTCCACAAGAATCTTGCGTTGCTCGCGCTCCTTCTAAGGTCGGCGGAGGCAGTCCTGGGCGCCGCGACAGTGCTCATCAGCTTCGTCGTTCTGTATGTTCTAGGCGACAACGGTCCTTCGAGTGCCTTCGAACCGGAACAGTTGCAAGTTTTGGCTGGGCGATTCATCGATGTGCGTACTGCCGGCCTAGACATCGTCTTGATATTCATCGGCCTCGGAGCGACTGTCTTCTGCTACCTCCTCTTCAAGTCGAGGTACATCCCCAAACCACTCGCCGCCTGGGGGATACTCACCTATCTGTCGATGCTGTCTCTCGCTCTAGTAAGCATCCTCTTCCCCAACCACCCGTTGATGCTCGCAAACGTTCTCTACGGAGTGGGCGCGTCGTTTGAGCTCGTCCTCGGCCTATGGCTCGTGTTCAAAGGCGTAGACCTCCAGCAATGGGAACAGTACGCATGACCACGAACCTCCCAAAGCCCGCCAAAGCAGCCATCATCGGCGCCAGCGGAGCCTATGGCGCAGGGATCCTCGCCCGCGCCGAAGAGCTCGGCATCGAGGCGGTCGTCGTCACCCGCTCGCCGCACAAGTTCAAAGAAGTGAAGCCAACGACTACAGTCGTCGACGCGCAGCTGCATGAAGAGGACAAGCTCAAGCAGGCATTCACCGGCTGCGACGGCGTCATCTCCGCACTCGGCGACGACCGAAAGCTGCGCCCAAAGACCCACAACCTCCCGCACGTCTGGAACGCCATGAAGGCCGCCGGCGTCACAAAGTACATCGGCATGGGCTCCGGCCCAATGATGATGCCAGGCGAAAAGCCCGGCCGTTTCCAGCGCACCATCCACCCCTTGCTGAGCGTTCTGAAATTCTTTGGTGTGGACCTCCTCGAACAAAACGAGTGGGAGCGCGACAGTCTGCTCACCGGCACCAACGGCGCGGATGGCATCACATGGGTCCTCACCAGACCGGTAAGGCCAACCAAAACCCCCTTCGTCGGAGCCCACGTCCACAAGAACGAACGCGGCCCCATGAACTGCTCCATCTACGACCACGGCGACTTCTGTCTTTACTGCGTGGCATCAAACGAGTGGAACAAGCTCGCCCCACACGTCAGCTCCGGACCGCAGCCCAAGAAGAAGTAGCCCCCTCTTGCTGGCTCCCGTGCGATGAATCGCGCCCGCCTACGGCACAATCCGATACGCCATGTTGCCCACCGCAAGAGTCTTCCCCGAAGCCGTCTCAACCTCCGCCGTCACAAACGCCGTGCTGCGTCCACGCCGCCGAACCCAGCCCTCCGCGACGAGGTCTTCTTCAACGCCGGCATCAAAGTAATGAACGTGCAGGTCAATCGTCAGCAGCTTTCTCGGCGGCGCGTCCAACGCCGACATCAAAGGCCCAACCACCACCGTGTCGATGAGCGACGCAATAACCCCTCCATGAATCATCCCCGCGGGCTGATTAAACTCAGGCCGAAACGGAAGCGAGATCCGCCCATAGTCCAACCGCACCTCCTCAAATCGCATCCCAAGAAACTTGGGATAGGGCGCCTTCGACATCAGGGCCTGAATGAGGAATCGCTCTTTCTCAGCAGGTATCTTCTCAAACTCATTCGCACGCGACATGCCAAATCCCTAGCACGCCCCGCCCCGGCGAGTCTGCAGCCCAGGCTGACGTCTTTGGGGGGTGGACGGCGGCGAGTTGCTCAACACAAGGAGCAAACAACCGGCCGCTTTCCACGCGATTTCGACGCAATCTTTGCACTAGGAGCCGCCGCCGAGCGCGTGCTACGCATCGCAAACGGCCACCCGACGGATCTCATCGCGGCACGATCATGCGGAAGCTCTTCCTCATATCGCTCTTCATTCTGGTCTCGGCGCTGCACTTGGCGGCGCCGCCCACCAGCGCCGCACAGCAGCTCAAGCTAGACATCAAAGTCTTCTTCGGTCTCGGCGGCACAACGTACGTGTCCATGCTCGAAACCGGACGCGAACGAGACACCTTCGCAGGCTGGCAAATCGGCTTCGGCCCCCGACTCCGGCGGGACAAGGCGTTCATCGAAGTCCTCTTCTCCTTCAACCGATGGTATTTCGAGGGTCCGAACCCGGACTTCGGCGGATCCAATACTCAGGTGAACTCCTTCGAGCTCCCTTTCCATGTGGGATACATCCCGTACAAGAACCCCTACTTCAAGTGGTTCCTCTACGCCGGGTACGTGAATCATTTCAACGCGAAGATCATCGTTACCAGAGAAGGTGAGCCCTCCCTCCGGCTCAGACCCAAGGACGACAACCTCGCGGTCTACCAGGCCCTCGCCCGTTTCGGCACGAGCATAGATGTAGTGATGTTCAATCTGGACTTGAACTACTCAATCAGCATGAACAGCGCGACGACAACCTCATACAGAACCGGCTACCACCAGGTACAACTCAACCTCGCATACGTCTTCTAGAGTCCCTGCATCGACGCCCCCGCCCGCGACATCCCCGAAGGTGCCCGCGCCCGCACCTCCCGATTCAGTCGTATGCGCCTTTACGAGTGCGCTCCGCCCCGCGGCACCGACACACGGACCCGGACGCCAGGCTTGATGCGAATCGTGCCAAGCAATGCGCGGAAGGGCTTGATACCGAAGTCCGGCTGATCCAGCGGTACTTCCGCCACCCATCGCTCGGCTTGCTCACGGATATCTGCGTGCAGCTCACGTGTTTCGCCGTGCAGCGTCAGTGCACCGGTTACGTGGAACCCCTCATCCGCCGCCTCAACCGTCGAAGAAACAAAGCGCACTTCCGGGAACTCCCTGGTCTGGAGAATGTCGCCCACGATATGGTCGTGGATTTTCTGCACGTCGCTCTGTGACAGCTGCTCCGGTTCTGTCCGACCGGCGGGATACGCGTTCACCAAGCGGAGGCTGTTCGGGTCGAACGACGCCACAATTGCGTGAGAAGTGTCGTCGACATGGATCTCGAAGCGCTCAACTCGGATCTCCAAGTCATGAGCAGCTTTAGAGAGCAGCCCCTCTTTGAACGCAAATACCAGGCACTCCGCGTTGGATGCATTGTACTCAGCCACGGCCGTTCCTATCGCACGCCTCACACCAAATCAAGCTGCGCCAACTTCCCAAAATGCGCATCCCGCGTACACAACCGCGCCCCATGCTCCGTCACCAACGCCGCAATCCACAAGTCATTGGTCGGCACAGGCGTCCCCTGCTGCCGAAGCTGCCGGAACAACGCCGCATAGTGATGCGTAGTCGCGTCCGTCGCGTACACCACCTCAACCCCAGCCGTCCCCAAGAACCGCTGAAGGAACCGCTCGTTCGCACGCCCCCGCACCCCCACCGCAAACCCAGCCCGAAGCTCCGCCACCACCACAAACGGAACCAACACCTTGCGCGCACCCTCCACCAGCGCCCGCACCTCCGCGTCCCCCCGCATCAAGTCCACATACCGATTCGTATCAAGCGCGACCTTCACCGCCACATCTCATCATCAATACAACGCTGCGCCTCGAGCGCCTCATCAACCGCCGCATCCTCCACCCAAGTCCCCGCCAACTCCGACACATCCCGACGCGCCGGCTCACTTCCCCGCAACCCAAACGCCTCCATCAACGCCTCAACCGCCACCGCATTGAGACTCTTCCCTTCGTCCTTCGCCCGCTTCCGAATCGCCTCATCCAGCAGCGCAGGAAGGTTCCGAATCGTGTACTGCATGCATCTATCATAGGCACTGCCTGCACTCACTGCAACCGCCCACATTCCCCGTTTTCGAGCCGGATCATCGCTCTCCCAGACCGCTCGGCGGAGTAGGGCAGCACCGTTCACTACCCGCCGTTCCACCACCGCTCCGTGCCCACCGTCACCCTCATCCTCTCCGCACCTCCATAAACTCCCGCCCATACTCCAGCTCCGCCTCAAATTGATTGTGCGCTCTACACCGAAGCTCGATGTTGCCGGTACTGTGCGGCCCATCCCTCCCGTACGGAACACAGTGATGAAACTCGAGCTGCCAAGCCGATTCGCAGCGCCGCCCCTCACCATCCACGAAAGCGCATCGCCCCTCATCCCGTCTAAACACCTCCCGCCGAACATGCGCCGGAATCGCCCGACTCCTCCCGCCATTTCTCTTTCCCCCGCCGCCGTTCTTCCGCCCGACCCGCGGCTTCTCCGTAAGCGCCCCTTTCTTCTTCTTCGTTTCAGCTAGCAACACCCCCAATGCCCGCTCGACAACCGCAGCAGGATCCCCGTCAGGGATCTGATGACTCAACAAGTTCTGCAACTCCGCAAGCTCATCCCGCGCCTTCTGCCCGATAGTCACCTGAAGCTTGTACCGCCGCGGGGAAAGGGGAGTAGTTAGATTCCTAGGCCCGCGCCCCCCCACCGCCGCATTACCATTCCGAGAACCCAGGCGCGTTGCGCGCGATGCTTCACTCAGAGTTTCGTTGTTCCGCGACTTGTCCGCGGCGTCATCCCGTGCCGCGCTCCCAACGAGCTCCGCGTCCCGCCGTGCCGCGCTCCCGACGAGCCCCGCGCCATGCCCCGCCGCGCTCCCGCCGACGTTCCCACCTCGCTGTCCCGCGCCACCAGCAGAGTCCCCCCTCCGCACCGGCACCGCGCGAACGGAAGACGCCACGTCAGCCTTCGGCGAAATCTCTGCAATCAGCTCATCAATCTCCCGCATGCTCCGATGCTTCGCCCGCCGCAGCACCTCCCGATGATTGTCTTCAGTGAGGTGCCCCGCCAGCTGATGAACCCCACTCAGATGCAGCTCCCCCCGCCGAATCATCCACAAAATGCAGGGAAAAGCACAGGCCGCACGGCCTGCTCGGATGCGCTTCGCAGCCACAGCCTCCGACATCCGAAACCGCTTCACACAAAACGCAAACATCGAAGGATACGCATGCTCGAGATACACCTTCCGCCGGTCAATCTCCCCGACATACACGAGCATGTCGGCCGTGTTCCCTCGGTCCTTCCTAACGAGCGCACCGAAGTCTCGCAGCAGCCGACCCTTCCCGACGCGCCGAACCGACCCCGCATCCATCAACCCAACAGTCGTCTCCGTAGTCGCGCGCATGCCTTCTCACAAAGCACACCGCGTGCCAACGACCCCGCAAGTGATTCCAACCACCTAGCTCGATGCAAACAGCGAACCCGCCACCCTCCACCGGCGCCCGCCACCGTTCAACCGCCTGCGCCCCCGCGCGCCGCCTGACCCCCACATCACCCCAACGCCGCCCCATCCGAAGCGCCCAAAAGTCCGCATCGATGGTAAGCACCCGCCGCACGTCGAGCCGTTCCGCCAGCGCGTCAATGCAGGAGTAGATTGTCGTACTGAACCGTAAAAGCAGGACTCGTATCCATGACCTGCGCCTGCATCAAGAACTTAACGCTCTGTGTGCCGCTCACCGCTGTGAAGGGATGCACGAAGGTATCCCAAACCCCGATTTCCATTTTGAAAGGCGAGCTGGCGTTCCCTAGAAAATTCCCTGCGCCACCGATGCAGCTGGTGTTTCCGTGAAAGGTCATGTTGAGTTCGGACCGGCCAGGGCCTTGGCCCGCGGGAATAAAGTATCGCGCGGCGGCGACATAGTCGCCTTCTCCCAGCTCGACACATTGCCCCGCGCCGCGCACGAACCCCAGCAGCCCTGTAATGTTGGTGACTGCCGCCGAGCCCGAGCCTGGGTCTGCGTCCGCATCCTCAGTGTCCCACTCGAGCGTTGCCTGTCCGCCCGCCTCCCAATTGCTCACATCACTGTTGAGCCCGGGATTCAATAGAACATTCTCAACGCAATCGGCCACGTCGTTTCCGTCCACGTCAATCAAATCGTTTGCAGCGGGGCAGAGATCCAGGTCGTCACAGACACCGTCGCCGTCGGTATCGCCCGTGGCATCGTCTCCGATGCAGAGTTCCGCGACGCCTCCGGTACCACCTTGGCCACCCGTGCCCGCAATGCCTCCGGTACCACCTTGGCCACCCATGCCCGCAATGCCTCCGGTACCACCTTGGCCACCCGTGCCCGCAATGCCTCCGGTACCACCTTGGCCACCCGCGCCCGCAATGCCGCCAGAGCCGCCTTCACCGCCCATGCCCGCGATGCCGCCAGAGCCGCCTTCGCCACCCGTTCCGCCGCCACCCTCAGGGTCACTGCACCCAACCAGCGGCATCATCCCGAGTCCGCAGACACACACAAATCCGAATATGTAACGCACGACAACCTCCCAGCCTGACCCGCCAAACTGCGGGCCTCAGCGCTCAGCGCAGAGACTACGCGACCACCAACGACGCAAGATCGATGCCAACGAGAAAGTGCTCTTGTCACTTAGGCTTCGCAGAACAACGCTGCGCAGGTTCTGCGTTCCGAAGAGGTTGCGCGCAACGGGTGCGCGTTGTGGCCGCCGCCCGGGCTCTAGTCCCACGGACCAAACGCCGCATAAAACCCAGTATCAACGTCCCCCAGCACAATCTTCATCCGGTCCGCATACGCATCCAACCCCTCATCGCGCCGCAGTCCCTCGAGAACGCTCCCAAGCATGATCTCAGGGTCGAAGTATTCAGGGACATCAGGAAACTCGACCACCAGGTTCAACTCACGCCATGAGCAACGCGCCTCGACCTCAGGAGCATAGTCCAGCAGCGACCCTCCCAGCGCCGACCACGCCCACGAGGCATTTGGACCGCCGATTGCCGGAAGATAATCCGCAGCATCTTCCTTGGTATCCGTCTCCGCCTTCGTATACCAGTCCAGGATCACACGCTCCGCTGCGTCGGCGTAGCGCTCACACAGACTCGTCGGTTGCTTGTCGCCTGCCTCTGTGCACCCACCAACCATTACAAGCACCACCAACCACCCTGCCCACCGCGCCGTCATTGGCCCCTCACACGCGCCTCATACTCGGCCATCTCCCTGAGCCGTTCGTGCAGCGCCGTGTTCTCGGCACGCGCCTGCTCGAGCTCCTCGGCGGGCGTCTTCCTCCTCGATGCCGCCACACGCATCATCTGCCCAGGCGCGCACGGTGGCTGATACATCAGCGGAATCGCTGAGTAGACGCGCCACGGAAAACTCTCGCAGTCCAAGTCGAGCTCATACGCCACCGGCGCTGCCTCGAGAACCTCCCGCACCCGCGTCGAAGGAGCGAGTCCTTCGGGTAGTGGAGTCACCGAAGGAGCCGCGTCGTTACAGCATCCCGCCACAACCGACAGCATGACCCAAGCTGCGATCTTCCACTCCGCCATAGCCCCCTCCGATAATCCTACCCACCGCCGCACCGACGTCCAATTCGCCCTGTGGGGAAGGAGCGGGCGGGTGCCTGGCATACCCTTTCATCGGCCATTCCCCCCGGAGTTGCCCAAGAACACGACAAAAACAACAGGCCGTACGGCCTGTTCACAACACTCGCAAACGCTACCGGCCTCAATCGAGAAACCCTCTACCGAACCCTCTCCGAACACGGAAACCCCCGGCTCTCCAGCCTTGGTTTGATTATCGAAGCCCTCGGCCTGCGCCTGAGCATCGAGTCACCCGCGGACGGCCCGCAGGCGGCCTGACCCGCGCCCCACCGACCCAAGCTACCTCTACAAAACCCAAAGCCCACGACGTCATCGACGCCGACACCGCGACACCCCCGAAGGCCCCACAGCCGCTACGTCGCCCACGTCACGATGCCCCCGGATGTATCTTGGCGCGCCCAAGGCTCCGCGCCTCGGCAGCGCTCAACGGCCCGTCTGCCAGCTCGTATGGCTCTCCAAGGAGCGCACTCGCCATCGCGCAGACCGACTCCTCAATAGCTTCCAAGTCGTACCCCCCCTCGAGAAACAGCGCGAGACGCCCATGCCCCGCCTCCTCGACGTGCCGGACCAACGCACTCGTCATCGCCCCAAAGCACTCGGCATCGAGCTCGAGCTGCGCGAGCGGATCTCGCCGATGCCCGTCGAGCCCCGAAGACGCAAGCACCAACTCGGCGTCGAAGGACCTCAACACCGGAAGCACCACCTCTCGAAACGCAGCTCCATACGCATTGGGCCCGCTACCAGGAGGCATCGGAACATTCACCGTGTACCCCTCGGCGCCGCACGCTCCCCGCTCGTCGATCCGGCCGGTGCCGGGATAGAGCGGGCTTTGGTGGAGCGAGATGAACAGCACCCGCGCGTCGTCGTAGAAGATGTCCTGCGTCCCGTTGCCGTGGTGCACGTCCCAGTCGACGATGGCAACTCGGCTCAACCCCTGCGCCAACGCGTCCGCCGCGGCGATTGCGATGTTGTTCAACAAGCAAAAGCCCATCGCCTGTGAAGGGCACGCATGGTGACCTGGCGGACGAAGCAGGGCGAGGCCGCGCCGCACCGGCCCTTCGACGACCGTGCGACAAAGCTCGACCGCGCCCCCCGCTGCAAGCCACGCCGCCTCTTCAGTTTCGGGGCAGAAGAAGGTGTCTGCATCGATGTGCCCCCACCCCGCACGCAACGCGTCGCGAAGACGCCGGAGATACGATTCCGAATGCACCCGCAGCGCCTCCTCCTCGCTGACGGGTCGCGCCGCAACGCGGGCCCATTGCTCGGCCGCGACGGCCCGCTTCAACCCGGCCCTTGCCGCAACGAGCCGTTCAGGCCGTTCCGGATGTGGCTCCATTGAACGGTGCCCGTCGAACCGCTCATCGTCGACCACGGCAATCGGCAACCCGTGCAATCCCCTACGCCACATCGACATCAATCTCCGTCGGCCGCTCCTCTTCATCCGCAAGCTCAACAAGCCACGACCGCATCACCGCACGCCCCTTCGACCGCTCCTCCGCCATCTTCCCCACCAGCAACATCGCCCACGGAGGCACCGGGCTCTCCTCGCTCTCCCAGCGCTGCACCGTTCGCCGATCCACCTGAAGCAAGTCGGCCACCGCCTGCATGCTCATCGCACAGAACTTCCGGCAGAAGCGAAACGACTCCGGCCCAAGAAGCCGCTGCGCAAAGATGCTCTGCACGACCTTCGCCTCAAACACCCCGAGGTCGTCGTAATCGATCAGTGGCCCCAGCTCAGGACGCGACTTGCTCACAGCGCACGGAACCTGCCCGCGCAACGTCCGTCCATCTAACTTTCTCTCGAGCTCCGTCGTTTGCATGGTCAGTACACCGTAATGATTAGCAGCCCGTCCTGGATGAGGAGCGCGGGTCCGCTCGCAAGCCCCCGAATGGCCCCAAGCGCCTCCGCCGAATCCACCTATCCACGACTAGGACAATTTGTCCTATTTGCAGAAGTTGTCAACACTGCATTTGGCGCTCGCTCGAGCGCCCCCCGCGGATGCTTCCTACACACACCCCTTCATCGCCCGCCGCCGCGAGAAATTGCCCAAAACCCGACAAAAACAACAGGCCGCGCCGCCCGTTTCCCACCATACTCACCTGACCATGCAGCGCAGTATCAGCCTACGAGCCCTCGTGCTCACCCTCGCTTACGTCGTCGCATCGACCGCCGGATGCGGAGACACCTCGTCTTCCTCGGGCCCCCAAGAGCAAGTCGAGTGCGATGCCGAGCCCATCGTCCGCACCACAGACGAAGGCGTGGAGTTCGTTCGCACGCCGAGCGGCTGCTTCGAAGGCCTGCAGGGGTTCGACTACGAGCTCAAGACAGTCGAGATCGACGGCCTCCGCCAAGGATACGTCGACGAAGGACCAGCAGACGCTCCCGTCGTCTTGCTCCTGCACGGCCAGCCGAGCTGGGCGTATCTCTACCGCAAGATGATCCCCGTCCTGGTCGACGCGGGCTACCGAGCCATCGCGATGGACCACCTCGGCATGGGCTTCTCCGACAAGCCCATCGACATCGCCGACTACTCCTACCTCGGCCACATCGACCGACTCGAGAAGTTCATCAACGCGCTAGGCCTGCGCGACATCACCCTCTTCGGTCAAGATTGGGGGAGCCTGATTGGCCTCCACGTCGCCGGCGAAAACCCCGATTGGTTCGCGCGCATCGTCATCGGCGATGGCGCGCTGCCGCTCGTGCCCGAGGGAGTCGAGCCGTTCCCCCGAGTCGAGAACCCCGATGAGCTCGACCCTGACCTGCAGTTCGTGTTTCAGTTGATCCCGCCGCAGCAGCTGCCTTTCTACGACGGGTGCACCCTCATCGGCGGCACCGGCACGGACTTCGGCGCATGGATGGAGTACTCGATGAAGGCCGAGGCCTTCCATCCGGCCGAGGTCGTCGAGGGGCTCACCTGGTTCGACATCCCTGACGAAGATGAGGCAGCCTACGACGCCCCCTTTCCAAGCCGCATCTACATGGCGGGCCCGCGCGTCTTCCCCTCACTCGTCAACGACCTCGGCGGCGAAAACCAGAACGCATGGGAAGGCCTCACCCAGTTCGAAAAACCCTTCCTGACTATCTGGGCCAGCAACGACCCCGGCAACCTCGGCAGCTGCGAAATGCAAGACCGCCTAATCAACAGCATCCCAGGCGCCGAGGGCCTCCCCCACACGCGCCTCCCCGAAGCAAGCCACTTCCTGCAAGACGACCAGGGCGCCGAGATCGCCCGCCGCATCGTCGAGCTGATGGAGTCGACGTAACTGCGGCTCGCGGTATCCGTTGGAACACCCGCGCAAGACTACTCGCTCGACCACCTAGCAACCCACCTCTCCGAAACCACGGAACACGTCCCGATGCGCTTCGAGTGCGCGGACGACGCATGGCGGCTGGTCGCCTAGCCGCCACCGACGCCCCTATCGCACCCCCCGCGCGATCTGACTCACCCGTTGCTGCGAAAGCTCCAGTAGCTCGGCAATATCCCGCGTCCCCATCCCGCTCCGCTGAAGCGAACGAATCGCCCGCCTACGCTTGACCGCCAACTCTTTCGAAATCGCAGTATGACGCCGCGCAACCTCCGCCGTGGTGGCAAGCTCCTGTTTGAGATCGGCAGCGAGCTCCACGCGATCGACAATCGTCGCAGTTTCCGCATCGTCATACCAAAGCGAAAGCGCATCCCGAATGTTCTCCCGCGCCCTCCGAAGCGACCTCGCAAACGAATGAATCTCGTGCCGGTGCCCACGAACGTAAACGATCCACGCCCCATCCGCCTCGCGAGAGTAGACCGCGGTATACACCCCCTTGCCAGCCAGCAGCGTGTCATCTCTCATCAGCCGCGCCTCCTCAGCCACCCATCACCCAAGCAGGGCGCCAGCGCGATCTCGATGCTCTTGCAGGTCTTCGGGTGCACGTTGTCGTCCTTGGGAACGGTTGTCTTATAGGTGCCGCATCGACAGGCCATCTTCGTGTGAGAGCCCTTTCCGGATCTGGCGACCACACGCCCACCCAGTCGCTCGATACGTTTGATGATGTCCTTCGACTTCATGATTATAGACTAGTGAGCTAGTCAGTCAACGACTAGCAGGCTAGTCACATTACAATTCGGCCCTGACGGCCCTTTGCCATGCAGTCGTATCGGTCAGTCGCCCACAGCGTTGCGGTGTCCTGTCTAGCGGAGACCTTGGCCACTCGGCGTTAACCCCAGCTACCTCTACAAAGCCGAAGTCCGCGACGTCATCGACGCCGACACCCTCCTGCTCGTCATCGACCTAGACTTCGAAGTCATCCGCCGCCAACCGATTAGCCTCGCCCGCATCGACGCCCCCGCCCGCACCGTCGTCGTCAATGAAAGAATTACGTATGGACGCCCTTCGTCCGTGGTCACATCGTCCAATCCAACGGAGGCAAG
>JAFDAJ010000426.1 GCA_019313915.1 Deltaproteobacteria bacterium | reverse complement strand
GGTCCTTCTTTACATTGTCGACGAAACCGCTGAAGTCGGCCCGCGAAAGTGTGGTGAAAGCGGGAACCATGAAAAGGGCAGCCAGAGAGACGAGAAGGATCTTACGGTTCACTAAATACTCCATTCTCGCGCTGGACGGCGGGCCAGCGTTCTCTATTCAGCCGCCCACGTGCCATACGGTCACCACAAATCACGCCAGGCAGGGCCGGGCACCGATGTTCGCGGACTCCGCGGATTCTGGTCAAGCAGAAAATTGGTCTGCTGCCGACTGCCGCCGTAAGCGGGCGGCGGCGAGGGCGTGTGGTAGGAACGACGCTATGGCGCGCTGAGCGGGAGGTGGCGACGCAGAAGTCGGGGTGGACTTGCGGGCGTGCTCTGTATCGAAAGTGATGAGGTCGTGTGGCCTGTTGTTTTTGGCGTGTTTCTGACGACTATATTGAGGAGGCTACGCGGATGGCCCTACGGGACGTGGAAGGCGAAGAGGCCTGTGCCGCGCGTGCCGCCTACTGTTTGGTAGCCGTTTCCCCAGTAGACGACGCCATCGACCACCGCTGCACCGCCGTAGACGGTGGCGCCGCTGGCGTAGGACCAGAGAAGGTCCCCCGTTGCGGCGCTCAGCGCGAGCATGTGCCCCTCGAGGTCGAAGGGAGCCGCGAAGACGACCCCGTTTGCAACCGTCGTCGGTGCGTGGATGCTCATGTAGATTCCTCCGAACGCGGGTGGATAATTCCCCGGCGGAGAAGCGTCATCTCCGATCGGGTTGGGGACCTTCCACTCAAAGTCTCCTGTCGCGCCGTCCATGGCAGCGAAGAAACCGTTCTCGCCGGACTCTCGAAAGCCATCCCCGAGGGGTGCATAAACGACGCCGTTCGCGACGGACGTGCCCCAGTGAATCCCACCGAAGAAGCTCCCTGGTCCAACCTGGGTCTCCCAAAGAGGAGCGGGCCGTGGTGCTTCGGTGTCCGCGTCGATGGCGCTGTACGTTCCAGCTTTGGAGCCGGCTCCCACCAGATCTTTCCGCTCGCCAGCGACCTCCACAGAGAAAAGGTTCGCCCCAGCGCCGTAGTCGAAATCGGGCCCCTCGGCGCAGGATTCGGAGTCGGTGTCTCGGCAAAAGATCTGCCAGAGATCGACGAGGCTGCTCACAGGGCTGTAGGACCATTCGACGGCACCGGTTCCGAGGTCGAGACCCACGATGCCGGGCTGAGGCAGGTCGACGATCGCGCCCGAACCCACGCCCTCCAAGACGCTCTTCGGGGCGGTGTGGTTGTTACCGGTGGTTACGTAGAGCCGCTCTCGCTCGACATCGATCGCCGGCGCGCTCGACCACACCGAGTTCCCGGAGTAGCGGCGCCGGTCGCGGGGAATGGGCTGATCGGTGTCGGGATCGGTCTCTGGCTCCTCGCTGTTTACGTAGAGGTCATCATCGACCATGAAGCTTTGCCAAACGACGTCGCCATTGTTGGCATCCAGGCACAAGACGCTCCCACGGAAGAAGAACCGAAAGTGGGCCCAGAACGATAGAAACTCCGCCCAGCCGGACACGCCGACATAAATGCGGTTGTCGTAAGCAACCGGAGAGGCCGTGATGACGATCTCGGAACCGTCGGGAATTGGTAACAGGTCGTTGCCCATTTCGTCCTTCGGGTTTGGGTCTTGAGCGGGCGTCGGCCAGAGCGGATCGCGGGGCGGCTCGGTCTTCCACTGAACGGCGCCCGTGTGCTTATTCAACGATATGATCCAGGCGTTCGGCCGTGGGTCTTGGTACAGCTCAGGTCGCCGCCGTTGCGTACCAATGATGACGGAGTCGCCGACGACCAGCGGGCTTGTGCGGGAGACCAGACCCGGGATGGGAGTACGTTCTCCTCCATCGCCGACCTCGACGAAGTCAGCGATGTCCCAGACGTACCGCCACCACACGACCTCTGCGGTGTCCTTGTGGATTCGATAGACCTTCGCCTCCTCGTCCCCTTCCGTCCAATCCACGAAGAAGACGCCGTCACCGACGACGCTGGGCGTGGCGGAGATGTCTCCGACCGGGTGGTGCACGTCGTTCTCAGTGAACCCATCGAACACCCACTTTTGCGCGAGGTCGACCGCGTTCTCGGGGGAGATCTGCGTCTCGATTTGCGAGCGGCTATTGCAGAGGTCCCGTCCGAATGAGGCCCATGCCGCGTCCTCAATCCCGTCCCCGGTGCAGTTGAGCGCGCCGTCGATGCCTGCCGAACCGCCGGTGCCAGGGGCGCCACCGCTGCCGCCATTGCCCGCGGTCTCAGTGCACCCAACCGGCGCGACCACGCCGAGCGCAACGACGCACACCCAATACAAAGCCGAGCGTTCCATCACAAGCTCCTTTCGCGCCGAATCGCGGTCGCAGCATCGGTTCTGCGGTCAACGCACCGAATCCGATGCGAGCTGCGAACACTCGATGTTGCTCCTGCGAACGGTGGCATCATCACCACCTCCAGACGTGGGATGATACTAGACTCTGGTCACGATTCTGGATACGGGGACGAGCGGCAGCCTATCGAGCAGGCCGTGCGGCCTGTTGTTCTTGCCCTGTTTTGAGGGGTTTCTTCTCGCCAGATTAGGACGCGAAGGCGGGTGAACAATTACGTATGGGTTTGGTGGGGGGGTGAGCCTAGCGTCGCGGTATCGGTTTGCCTGACTCCAGGTTGAGGCGGTCGGGAGGTTGCGATGCGGGGTGCGAGTCCGTCGGTCGTTTCAGTTTGTGGGTTTCTGGTTGGGGCCCTCATCGTTGGATGCGGCAGTGATGGTGGGAACGCACTGCCGACCGAGTTCGTACCCGGCGATACCGTAACGGTGTCCAAGGGCAGTCCGTTTGCGGAGTGCAGTGCCGAC
>JAFDAJ010000007.1 GCA_019313915.1 Deltaproteobacteria bacterium | reverse complement strand
GTCAGCGTCAGCGAGTTACGGGCAGGCGCCCTGCTGTTTCACTGACACGCCGGCGGCCTGGGCGGAGCATGCATTTGCATACGTCTTGCCGTCACATCCGCAGACAGGATTGTAGTCTGCGGTGCATGCCTGGGGGCGGGGCTGGCATTTTCCGGGCTTGTTTGTCGTGCCGCATTTGGCGGCCGCAGAGAACTGACAGAAGAGGCCGGTGGAGCAGTGGGCTGCGCCTTCCACCCCGCACCTTGCGCCCACCGCTCCGGCGGCCGCCTGGGCGGCGTCCTGACATAGACCTCGGTGGCGGATGGAAACACCATGTGAGTGCGCCACGCAGTCGTTGCTGTAGTTGCGCGCGTCACAGCCGCACACCGGCGCCCACTCCTTCGTGCAGACGGTGGGCTGCTCGGTGCACTCGCCAGGGCCTGAGACCTCACCGCAATACTGCACTTCGGTGTATCGACAGAACAGGCCCGTCTGGCACGAGGCGGTCGCGCCGCCGGGACCGCAGCTTCCCGCTGGGCCAGCTGGGATGCCCGTGCTCGGACATTGGCCCGCGGTTCGCGGTGATACGCCGTGCGAGTGGGCCACGCAGATGTTGAGATAGGTGCGCCCATCGCACCCACAGATCGGACTGTAGTCTTTCGTGCACGTCGAAGGCATTGGGAAACAGGCGCCTTGCGCACCGGCCTCGCCGCACTCCGCGCTAGGCCCGTAGTGACATACGAAGTCAGGGTCACATGTGGCGCCTGGGGCGCGGCTGCACTCCCCCCCGGGCCGATCGGGGTAGCGAGATGGTTCGCCTTCTTTCGCGCACGAAGCGAATAGACCAAAACACAAGACCCACACCGGAAGTCGCGCCATGTCCTCGTAGGTATCCCCGAAGCGCGATCGTGGCAAGGCGCCTCACGCAGAGGGGAGGGCGTCGACGATCTCCGGCACCCATTGTCCTGCGGTGCCGCAAAGAAACGCCCCTTGGCCAGTGCGTTGCACGAGCGCGCTAAACGGGTTCGGCTCGGGATTGATGACGACCATGGGAATCCCGCGTTGCGCCGCGATCGTACCGATGTGCATCGGCAGCGATGTAGCCCCGGTGGTGCCCACGACGACGACCAACGAGGCCCGCTGCGCCGCGTCGATGGAGCTCTCGAAGCGAAAATTCGCCTCGTCGTAGCTCTCGTCGAACCAGAGCACGTGTGGCCGGGCGAGTGCGCCACAGGAGGGGCATTTCAGCGCTTGAAGCTCGCGCTCGGTGATCGGTCGGCCCTTGCCCCAAGCCACGTCGACCCCCTCCGGCATCGGCACCGGGGCTGGGAGGCACTCCCGCGAACAGCGCATGAAATCGATATTGCCGTGGATCTGATACGTGCGGTCGAGCGTATTGCCGGCGCGCAGGTGTAGCCCATCGACGTTCTGAGTCACCAAGAGAAAGCGCTCGCCGCGGCGTCTCTCGGCTGCAGCAAGCGCCCGGTGAGCCGCATTCGGCTCCGCGCCGCGGCAGATGCCCCGGCGATAGAGATACCAAGCCCACACTTCCTCCGGCATCTCCTGAAACGCAGCCCACGTGGCCATCTCCTCCGGTTGGTAGTTGCGCGATCCAACCTGCCAGTAGCCTTCCTTGCCACGGAACGTTGGAATGCCGCTCTCGGCAGAGACGCCGGCACCGGTGAGCCAGAGGATGAGGCCGGGGGTGTCGAGGAGGCAGCGTACCGGCGGGGCGAGCATGATCGGTGGTAGCACATCAGTGCCAGCGGCAGTGCCAGCAGCAGTGCCAGTGTCAGCGCCAGTGTCAGCGCCAGTGTCAGCGAAGGACCCTGCTTAACAACAGAAGGCCGGCTCTGCTGAGCCGGCCTCCCGTCAGTTGTAACTACGTCGGATCAGTTGCCGATGTGGGCTGTGACGCCGATGATCGCGGCGTAGTTGTGGCCCTTGTCAGGCACGAAGCCGACGGTGTCGCCGTTTGCATCGAGGATTGGAGCCGCCTGTCGTGAGAGGTAGACCTCGCGGGTTGCCCACTCGCCCCGCCCCTCAAGGCTGATCACCAGGTACTCGACCGGCTTGTAGCGAAGCGTGATCGTTCCCGTGCTAAGGCCACCGAAACCGCCGGCTGCCTCTCTGTACAGCTCGTTCCCGCTCACGTTCTCCCCTCGCAGACCGATCGACCAGTGGTCCGATGCGTCGAAGATCAACGCCAGGCTATGACCGAACTGGAAGTCCGACGCCTTGGCTCCCGCGGCGTTGGTGTTGTTCCCGTCGAGGTAGTAATCGCCGTTGAGCACGAAGTGGAACCAGTCGAAGTCCATCGCCAGGACGACATCGAAGAAGTTCACCCAGTCCTTGTTGCCGTTGAGCCCGCTCGCAGCGTGGCTTCCCCCGAAAAACAGACCCACGTCACGGGTGCCTTCACGCAGGCCACGGCGGCGAACACTGTTGTGACCGTCGGGGCTGAAACCGAACTGCCAAGAGAGCGCGGGCGTCTCGTTGTCGTCGATCGGCGTTCCACCGTACACGCCGCCGTTGGTGACCATCACCGTGAATCCCACGATTTCGCCGAGCTCAGCACCCATGCGGAGGCCCATGTGGTTGAACGGTTGGCGAAGGAAGTAGAGCGCGCCGCGCGTGTAGTTGGCGTTGTTCCACTCGTCCGCTACTTCGGCGCCAAAGATTGTGTCGAAGAAGCCCACGTCGATATTGATCTTATCGCTCGGCATCCAAGCCGCGTATGCCTGCTTGATCGGTGCGATGGGCGACAGCAATCCTGCACCCTCGCCGAAGCGAAGGTCCAATCGAACCGCGAACTTCTCACCCGTGTACATCACGTCGCCACCCGCGAAGTTCAGACCGAACCCGTTGTAGTTCGTGTACGGGTAGCCCGCGGTGGGTGTGTCCGTGCTCAGGATGTTGTTGTACGTCCCGGCGCGTACGCCGTTATTGGTGTAGCCACCGATCCGGTAGAACGCGCTGGCCATGACCTGCCACGAAAGTCCATCCTTCCAGGAACCGCCCACGTCGGGCGTCTCTAAGGCGATGTCGTCCGCGGCCATTTTCGGCGACTCCGGCATCTTCATTTCGGCCTCTTTGGGAGGAGGTTCGGAGGGCGCCTCTTCGGCAGATTCTGGGGGCTCCTCGCGGTCGTACTCCTTGTCCAGGTCGTCTGCGGCCTGCTTCGGCGCTTCTGGAGCGGCCGACTCCTGCGCAAGCGCCATCGCGGGAAATGCCAAACTGCACATCACCGCCAGTGTTAGAAACTTCCTCATCACGACCTCCACTCCCGGCGTGTCCCCACGCCAAAACTCTTCATCCACATTCGACATTGAAAAAATAGGTAGAGAACAAGGGCGAAACAGACCGGGGAGCCGCCCCACCCTTCCTCTCGAACTGATTACTCCGCGGGCGCCGCCGACATGGCGGCCGCCCCTGCATGGAAGCCCTGGAGCTCCTCGTTGTAGGCTTCGACGCCGCACTCCGCGATGTCGAGACCCTCGAGCTCGTGCGCTTCGGAGACGCGGATGCCGCCGGGCACGAGAAACTTCAGCGTAAGCCAGATGACGCCGGCGACGCCGAAGGCGAAACCAACACCCGAGAAGGCGCCGATGGCCTGAATGCCGAGCTGTGAGACGCCGCCACCGACGAGAAGGCCAATGGGTCCTTCGGCCGCGGCCGCGTTCTCGTAGCCGACCAGGCCAACCGCGAGCGTGCCGAAGATGCCGCAGACACCGTGAACGGTGATCGCGCCGACCGGGTCGTCGATCTTCATCTTGTCGATGAGCAGAACGCCCTCGACGCAGAGCAGGCCCGCGGCGATGCCAACGATGATCGCCCAGCCACCGGTGATGTTGAAGCAACCGGCGGTGATGCCGACGAGACCGGCAAGTGCGCCGTTGAGGGCCATCGAAAGGTCGAGCAGACCGCTGCGAACCTTGATCCAGATCAGCGCGCCGATGAAGCCGGCCGAAGCGGCAAGGTTGGTGACGAGAACGATCCTACCAACCTCGGCGTCCATGGCGAGCTCCGAACCGCCGTTGAAACCAAACCAGCCGAGCCATAGGATCAGCACGCCAAGCGCGGCGAGCGGGAAGTTATGCGCGGGCATCGGCCTGACCGAACCGTCAGGCAGGAACTTGCCGAGGCGTGGACCGATGAGGAGGGCGCCTGCGAGGGCCATGCCACCGCCAACGCCATGAACGACCGTGCTGCCTGCGAAGTCGACGAAGCCCATTTCAGAAAGCCAGCCGCCGCCCCAGACCCAGTGACCAACCACTGGATAGACGATCGCCGTGGCCATCGCGGTGAAGAGGAAGAAGGTCAGGAGCCGACCGCGCTCCGCGATCGCGCCCGACACGATGGTGCAGGCGGTTGCTGCGAAGACCAGCTGGAAGAACAGGAAGACGTACGGCGGCAGGCCTGACTCCGCTCCCCCGTTGTTCGGGAAGAAGCTCGCAAGCCCCAGGAAGGCGTTGCCCTCGCCAAACATCACGCCGTACCCCACCAAATAGAAGACGAGCGACGAAATCGCGACCACGCCGAAGTTCTTCATCAACACCATCACCGCGTTTTTCCTGCGACAGAACCCGCTCTCCACCAGAGCGAAACCCGCGTGCATGAAGAAAACGAGTGCGGCGCTAACGAGAACCCACAAAGCGTTTACATACGTTGTCAGTTCCGAAACCTGTTCTTCCATGATCTTCAACCTCTTAGTCATGGCCGCAGCGCACCCTCGGCAGCGGCACTGGAGGATCTATGCCTGGCTTGGATTTCCGGTTTGTTTCCCCAAGGCATCGGTTTGGGAAAAACCGATCCAAGCACCGGCCAGTTGCGTAATACGGGGGCCGGCCACATGCTCGGGATGTGGGTGGTTTCCCGCATTTGGCGTACGGAACGCCCCGTAAGTTGCCCAAAGCAGACAGCCTTCCGGGGCGTGTGGTCGTGCTGGATGTGGCTTTTGCGGCGAACGCGGGGGGGGCGAGCTACGAGAAGACGACGCTTCCCTTCATCGAGGGCCTGGGGTCGCGGTTGGCGATGTGGGTCGACCACCATGACCACGATCGCCACCCCGACTACGCGGACGACCCCCGTTTCGTCCTCCGAACCAAGGCACAGCACGGCGCCTGTCCGGAAATGGTCACCCCGGAGCGCGTTGCGGCGGCGGGTCCGATCGACACGATCTGCTGTCACGTGGATTTCGACGGACTGTGCTCCGCAGCCAAGTGGATTCGCGGTGGGGTCGAGCCCTACCAGGGAGCGGACGACGACGCCCGGGCGATCGACACGAGGCTGGGCGAGCCGTCCGAGCGCGCGAGGGTTCTCGATCGGGCTCTACGCGGCAGGCCACGTGACGAGGCACTTCGAGGACTGATCGTTCGGTACCTGGCCGACGGCGCACGTGACGCAGCGATATACCGAGAGTTTCAGGGCGCCGCGGAGGCCCTGCAGGCGAAGGAGCGCGAGGCCAAGCGGCTTTCCGCCAATTACGAGGTGCGCGGCGACCTCGCGATCTGCGATGCCACGCGGCGGGACGGCCCGTACGACAAGACTGAGCTACTGCTGATCGGACAGCGTCTCGCGCCGATTTCACTGGTGCACGACGAAACGACAGTCACCGTAGCGGCGCGCTTCGACAGCGGCATCGATTTGGTGAGCGCCCTCGGGCTCAACGGTGGGATGCCCACGCGCGTGAGCGTCGCGGCCAAGCGCCTCGACGAAGTCATTGAGGTTTTGGGCCGTTTCGAAGTCGGGCCATAACCGGGTACAATGGCAGGGATGGAGCTAACACTCTCCGACATCCAACGACTCCCCAAGACGGACCTTCACGTTCATCTAGATGGTTCGCTGCGATTGTCTACGATGCTCGAGCTCGCCGAAGAGCAGGGCGTCCAGCTGCCCGCGGACACGCCCGAGGGTCTCCGCAAGGCGCTCCACTGTGGGGAGAAAGCCGGGTCGCTCGTCGATACGACGCTCAAGGTCTTGCAGACCGCCGAAGCGCTTTACCGGGTTGCGCACGAGCTCAGTGAGGACGCGGCCGCCGAGAACGTCCGCTACATGGAGGTGCGGTACTCGCCCATGCTCCATACGCGCGGCGGTCTCCGGCTCACGACCGTCGTCGAGGCCGTACTCGCAGGTCTTTGGGACGCGCAAAAAGACTATGGAGTCGTTGGCAACGCCATAGTCTGCGGCATTCTGCGGCATTCGGAACATCTCGCCTGAATCGTCGTTCGAGATGGCGCAGCTGGCGGTGGCCTACAAGAACCGCGGCGTCGTCGCGTTCGACCTAGCTGGCGCCGAGTACGATCATCCGGCCAAGCATCACCTTCGCGCGTTCAAGCTCGTCCGCGACAACAACCTCGCGGTCACGATCCACGCCGGAGAGGCCTACGGACCCGCTTCGATTCACCAGGCGATCCACGTGTGCGGTGCGCACCGCATCGGCCACGGTTGCCGTCTACGCGAAGACGGTGATTTGCTGCACTACGTCAACGACCATCGCATCGCGCTCGAATGCTGCCCCTCGTCGAACGTCCAGACAGGAGCCGTACGGGAGCTTCGGGCCCACCCCCTCAAGCTTTACCACGACCTCGGGTTGCGGGTGACCGTCAACACCGACAACCGGCTGATCGCTGACACGACGGTGTCACGCGAGCTCTGGCTTTGCCACACGCAGATGGGTTTGGATCGCGACGACATCAATCGCATCATCGTCAGCGGATTCAAGGCCGCGTTCTTACCGTTTCACCAGAAGCAGACGATGGTTAGAGCGGTGTCTCGGGAGCTGTCCAACGCAGCACAGGCTTCCGAGCAGCCCGAGTCTCGTCCAGCCGACGCAACCGCGTAGACTGCGGCGCCGCTTTGACGAAGTCTGGATTCGCCGCCGCCTCGTCGCTTATCGTCTTCATGACGCCCACGAACTCGTCGAGGGTTTGAAGACTCTCGGTTTCGGTCGGCTCTATCAGCATCGCGCCCTTCACGACCAGCGGGAAGTACACCGTCGGCGGGTGAAACCCGTAGTCCATGAGTCGCTTGGCGACGTCCATCGTGGTGACGCCCGACTGCTTGAGGTGGCGATCGCTGATCACCACTTCGTGCATGCAGACCGAGTCGTAGGCAACGTGCCAGGTCTCGCCGAGGCAGACTCGGAGGTAGTTCGCGTTGAGTACCGCGAGCTCAGTGGCCCGTTTGAGCCCTCCGGCGCCCATCTCGCGGAGGTATGCATAGGCGCGCACCATGATCCCGAAGTTGCCCTGAAACGACCGGAGCCTGCCGACCGACGCTTGACGGCTGTCGTAGTCGAGGATGAAGCGCCCATCCCGCTCTTCGACGACGGGGACTGGCGCGTAAGGATCGAGGAGCGACTTGTACCCGACGGGGCCGCAGCCGGGGCCGCCACCGCCGTGCGGGGTGGTAAATGTCTTGTGCAGGTTGAACTGCATCACGTCGATGCCGAGGTCGCCCGGTCGGGCCTTGCCCATCAGGGCGTTGAGGTTGGCGCCATCGCCATAGACGAGGCCGCCTTTGCTATGAATGAGCTCGGCGATCGCGGGCATGTGAGTTTCGAAGAGGCCGACGGTGTTCGGGTTGGTCGCCATCACAGCGGCCACGTCGTCGTCGACGAAAGGCGCCAGGGTCTCGGTGGTGACGATGCCGTCCTCGCCTACGGGGAAGGCAACGGCCTGTAGACCGTTGAGCGCACACGATGCAGGATTGGTTCCGTGTGCGGTGTCAGGGATCAGCACCTTCTTCGGGTCCCGCCCGTGCGCTTGGTGATACGCGCGGATCATCATCAGTCCGGCAAGCTCGCCCTGCGCGCCGGCTGCCGGGTGCAACGAGACGCGATCCATGCCGCACACCTCGGCGAGCCCGCGTTCCAGGCGCCACATCAGCTCGAGGGCGCCTTGAACGAGCTGGTCCGGCATGTAGGGGTGAAGGTCTGTGAACCCAGCCAAGCGCGCCGCCCACTCGTTGACCTTGGGGTTGTACTTCATCGTGCAAGACCCAAGCGGGTACATCCCCGTGTCGATCGCGAAGTTCTGTTGGCTCAGGCGAACGTAGTGGCGAACCGCGTCGGGCTCGGAGACCTCCGGAAGGAGGGGCGGGAGCTCTCGCGCCATGTCACCGAACGTGCTCTTGGCATCGACTTCGGGTAGATCGTCGGGCGCGAGCGAAGCCCCATGGCGGTTGGGCGAGCCCTGCTCGAAAATCAGTGGTGGTTGAAACGACAGACCTGACGTAGCCGAGCCGGGCATGATGACCTCGCCCCGCAAGCTAGTGGATTGCGGGCTGGCTGCAAGCGATCAAACGGTCCGCAGGAGCGCTTCGCTCAGCGCCTCGATCGCGGCCGTGTCGCTTTCCAGTCCGCTGTAATACGGCAGCTCGCTGCACGGTGCATCGATATGGCTACACACGCGCCTCACGGCCCGCGCCTGAACCGTCTCGCGAAGGGCACGCCGCTTGCCGGCCAAGGCCAACCCGCGAATCTCACTGTCGTCGGGGATCTGTGATGGCAGGCTTTCGAGGACGGGACGCTCCTTCTCGGCGAAAAGAACGTTCAGCACGCGATTGATCACCAGATGCAGGACTGGAATCCGGAGCTCGTTCGCCAACGCATTGGACAGCTCGATGGTCTCACTCGCGGGCATGTACTCGGGGAGCGTGACCAGGACCGCACCGGCTCGCTCCGGGTCGCGAAACATCTTTGCCGCTCGCGCAGCATCTCGTCGCAAGAGGCCGGGGGGCGCGACGCTTTCGATGACGAAGGGCACACGGAGCATGTCGAGGGCGTGCCCGGTGGCGGGG
The DNA here is from genome assembly GCA_019313915.1 of Deltaproteobacteria bacterium. Classification (GTDB taxonomy): domain Bacteria; phylum Myxococcota_A; class Polyangia; order Polyangiales; family Houyiibacteriaceae; genus SG8-38. The sequence goes on along the minus strand of JAFDAJ010000007.1, from coordinate 42,861 downwards.
GCGTCGACGATCACGAGATCGTAGTCCGGCTCTCCCTTCGGGGGGCATGCGTGGTAGAAAGCCTTTCCGAGCATCGACCATGCCTCGAGCCCGGGCGTCCCTTTCAAGAAGGCGCGCACCAACCGGTTCTTGAAGACCGCGTTGAAGACGGCCTTCACCTTCAGGATCATCACCCCGTATTCTTCAAGCGCTGCGTCCGGGGTCATGTTCACCACGTCGAGGTTCTCGGCAACGGTGACGATCTCGGAACCAATCGGCTCGGTGTTGAGGAGCTGGCTGACGCGCTCCTTGCAGTTCACGAGCGCGAGGAGGACCTTCTTGTCGCGGCGACTTGCCGCAAGCGCGAGCCCGGTCGCGACGGTTGTCTTCCCGACGCCACCCTTGCCGACTACGAAAAGGAACCGACGGTCGAGCAAATCCATCAGCGCCGTCTTTAGCGGCGAGCCGGAATGGCGGCAAACCGACGGCGTTTAATCCGGGAATTCGAGGGCCACGGAGGCTGACGTCCCTCCGACTGCATGCTAGCGTCCCGGCGAGTACGATCATGAGTGGTACACGTCAATCCGGTAGCTCGACCGTGTGGTCGCTGCTGTTGTTCGCAACACTAGCGCTGTTTGCGGCGACGCTCTACGCGATCTTCATCGTCGCCCCTGTCGAACAACAGATGGGCATCGTCCAGAAGATCTTCTACTTCCACGTGCCGAGCGCCTACGCCATGTACATCGGCTTCGGTGTGTCGGCGGTGGGCAGCGCGGTCTATCTGCTCAAGCGCGACCCGAGGTGGGATGCGCTTGGGGTTGCGGGTGCGGAGGTCGGGACGCTGTTCTGCTTGATCGTTTTGCTCACTGGGCCGCTTTGGGCTCGCAAGGCTTGGGGCGTTTGGTGGACCTGGGATCCGCGGCTCACGACGACACTTCTGGCCGGCATGATCTTCGCCGCGTACCTCGCGCTTCGGTCGATGGGCGATGCCGGCGAGGTCGAAAAGCGATTCGCTGCGGGCTTGGCGCTCTTTGGTTTGGTGGACCTGCCATTGATTCACTACAGCGTTCAGCGTTGGAGAGGCGTTCACCCGACCGTCATCACAGGCAAAGGGGGAGGGCTCGAGTCAGAGATGTACTGGACGCTCGGTCTTAGCTTCATCGCGTTTACGGGGTTGGCCGCGCTCCTGATTTGGGCGCGCGCCTCCGTGGAGCGGCAACGAGAAGAATCTGCCCGCTTACGACTCGAGTTGATGCACCGATGAAGGAAATGACATGCGAGCTTTGATCGCCGCGCTCGTGCTGGGATGCACGATGCTCATCACCCCCATGGCTCTCGCGGAATCGCCGCCCGAGCCGGATACGGCGGATTCCGAAGCACAAGATGCGCAGGAAGACGCTGCCACAGAGAGGGCGACTCAGTTCGTCGGCGTGGAAGGGCCCGAGGCGGAGAGCGTTCCGGGCGGCGCACTGATGCTGGCCGCTTATGCGATCGTGTGGGTACTCCTATTCCTGTTTCTGCTGCGAATCCGCGGCCTTCAGCGCCAAACAGCGGAGGAGCTCGAACGGCTCAGCGCGCAGATTCGAGCCTCCGAGGACCGGTGATGCCTTCCATCGCCCACATCATTTACATTCCGGGCGTCTTGTTGATCGGTTTTGCGCTTGGGTTTCGAATGGGAGCTCGCGCCGTGCGGGCCGAACTCGAGCGCCGCGAACAAGAACGGCGCCGTTGATCAAGAGGTAGCGACATGCTGAATTTCGAGTTGACCCCCGAACAGAAAACTCTCGTCGAAGAGACTCGCCGTTTCACTCGCGAGAAGATCACCCCCATCGCCGGCGAGGCCGACAAGACCCACGAGTTCCCCATGGACGTATTCAAGGAAGCCTGGGAGCTCGGCTTCGTCGGACCGAACATCCCCGAAGAGTACGGTGGCGCTGGAATGGGGGAAGTCGACCACGTCCTCCTCACGGAAGAGCTCGCCTTTGGGTGCACGGGCATCCAAACGAGTATGACGGCCAATGTTCTCGCCGCGACGCCGATTCTCATTGCCGGCAACGATGACCAGAAAAAGAAATACCTCGGCTCACTGACATCCGAGCCGATCTTCGCAGCCTATGCGCTCACGGAGCCGGCGGCGGGCAGCGATGCGGCGGGCATTCAGGCGCGATGCCGCAAGGACGGCAGCGACTGGATCATCAACGGCGAGAAGTGCTTCATCACCAACGCGGCGTGGGCCACGTGGTACATCGTGTTCGCAACCGTCGATCCCTCGCTCCGCCATGGCGGGATCATGGCTTTCGTGATCGACCGCGATGCGCAGGGCGTGAGCGTCGGTAAAACCGAAGACAAGCTTGGTCAGCGGGCTAGCAATACGGCAACGATCAACTTCGACGACGTCCGCGTTTCCTCCGACAACGTGCTCGCCGAGGCAGGGCACGGCTTCAAGCTGGCGATGCAGACCTTCGACCGCACCCGCCCGGATATCGGGGCCGGCGCATGCGGCCTGATACGCCGCGCGCTCGAAGAATCGATCGCGTATGCGCTCGAGCGCAAGACGTTTGGGGTGCCGATTGCGGAGCACCAAATGGTGCAGGCGATGATCGCCGAAATGGGCATCAAGTACGAGGCCACGCGACTCTTGGTGCACAAATCGGCCTGGCAGATCGATCAGGGCGGTCGCAACTCGCTCGTCGCGTCCTACAGCAAGGCCTTCGGCGCGGACAGCGCCATGCAGGTGGCCACTGACGCCGTGCAGGTCTTCGGCGGCAACGGCTACATCACGGAGTACCCAGTCGAGAAGTTGATGCGCGACGCGAAGATCCTTCAGATCTACGAAGGCACTTCTCAGATTCAACGGATGGTCATTGCCAAGAATCTCTTCGCGGGCGTCCGCTAGCTTCGTACTGGCGGCGGTTTTCGCCGGTTGGCTGAGCTCTGTGGCAAGCGCCGAGCTCGAGCCGCTGCCCCGCTTCGTAGGCACAGATGTCGAACAGGACGAGCTTCTCGAGGTCATCTCGTCGGCGGCCTCTCGCAGCTTCAAGCCGGTCGGGCACAGCTCTGTCGTCTTGAGGATGCGAACGGTAGCGCGTGTGACGGCCGCATTGAGAGTGCGGAGCCACGAGATACAGCGCGGCTATCAATACGAGATCGCCGCGTACCGCATCAGCCGGTTGCTCGGACTGGATAACGTGCCGCCGGCGGTGTACCGCCGTGTCTCGTGGAAGGAGATCCGGGCGCGGTTTCACGAGGAGATGCTCGCCCGTCGCGGCTCGGTTCAGCGCGCTGTGCTGTGGGACGAAGATGGTTGGGCCCCTGGCGCCGCAGTCTATTGGGTCAAAGGCCTCAGATCGGCCGGTCTCGAGGACAAGGCAATGTGGCAGAGCTGGGTCCAGGATGCAGAGATCCCAAGGGGCCACGCTGCGTTGGCCCGCGACCTCTCCACCATGGCCGTGTTCGACTTCTTGATTGGGAACTGGGATCGGTTTAGCGGAGGCAATCTACCAACCGACTCGACCCGCCAGCGGGCGTTTCTCCGGGACAACGACCGCTCGTTTTCGGCGCCGTTGCTCGCGCGCCGCTACGAGAAACTGCTCGGAGGGCTGACCCGCACAGAACGGTTTTCCAAGAACGTGGTTCGTCACCTGGCTGCCCTCGACGAACCGTCGATCCGAGCCGAGCTTGCCCGGGATCCGAGCCACGAGGCGGACCCATTGTTGAACGCCGCGCAAATCGCGGATGTAATGGACCGTCGCGCTACGATTCTGTCGTACATCGCAGCGCTGATTGAGGAACGCGGTGAAGACATCGTGCTCTTCTTTCCTTGAGATATCCTCCGTGGTAGGGAGATGACGTGGCGAAGCCCAACGTGATCAATGCCGACGAGATGGGGCACGCGGTGGGTCTGCTCGTCCATGATTTTCGCAACCCCGCGGCTACGATCACCGCGAACGCCGACTTCCTGCAAGAGGTGGGTCTCGTCGACACCGATTCGGTCGAAGCCCTACAAGACGTGAAGCTTGCCGTGGGCGAGCTGCGCCGGGGTCTCGATATGCTTGCGTGGATCAGTCGTTGGTTGACAGGCCACGTTCCGCTCGAGGCTGCCAATGGCGACGTTGGCATGTTCTTGAAGCGACTCGAGCGCGTGGATACGCCGGTTCCCGTCACGGTCGAAATTGCCGAGGGCGGTCAGCTCTACGCGCGGGGCGCACAAGTTGCCGTCGAGGTGGTCGACCTTCTACTCCACAACACCCGGGCCAACGTCCCGGACCCCAGCGCGACCGTTCGGGTGTGCCAGCGGGGCGGGCACGTCATGATCGAGGTCGAGGACGCCGGGGAAGCCATCGCTCCCGAGCTCCGGGAAACCGCATTCACGCTGGAGGGGCAGAAGGCGTTGAAGGGTCGGCTAGATGGCCGATATAGCCGGTTCATCGGCCTGTTCGCGGCGGCGGTGGTGCTCGATGGGGTCGGCGGCACAATCGAGGCCGACGGCGAACGAGGCGCGGCAATCTTCAGGGTTTTTCTTCCTCAGGCCCGCCCGACCCGTCCCCCTTCACGTTAGGCGTCGATCGGAGCTCACGAAGGCGCTCGCGAATCCGTGCCTCGAACCCGTGGTCCGTTGGGCGATAGTACTTGCGGTCGACCAGCTGGTCCGGAAGGTACGTCTCCTCCCGACTGAAGCCGCTTTCGTCGTGCGGGTACCGATATCCCTCCCCATAGCCCCATGACTTCATCGCTTCGGTCGGAGCGTTGCGGAGCTTCAGTGGCACTGGGAGCGCCCCGTGCTCACGAACGTCGGATTGGGCCATTTTCCAGGCCTTGTAGCTCGCGTTGCTCTTCGGCGCGCTGGCGAGGTACACGCAGCACTGCGCGATGGGGAAGATGCCCTCCGGCATGCCGAGCCGCCGAAAGGCGGCATCCGCGCTGACCGTCACCTCGAGCGCTCGCGGGTCCGCATTGCCGATGTCTTCGCTCGCGAAGATCAGCATCCGCCGAAGGACGAACAGTGGGTCTTCGCCGGCCTCGAGCATGCGCATCAGCCAATAGACCGCCGCGTCGGGGTCGCTACCGCGCATCGACTTGATGAATGCGCTGATGACGTTGTAGTGCTCTTCGCCTGATTTGTCATAGAGCAGCGTTTGGGTTGCGAGCGCCTCTTGAACGATCGAAACCGTGAGCGCCTCGACGCCCGCTGATTGCGCAAAATCGCTGGCGAGCTCCAGTGCGGACAACGCGCGTCGCGCATCACCTCGCGCGTTTTGCGAAATCGCCGCGAGCGCGTCGTCATCGACCGATTGAGGAACGTGGCCGACTCCATGATCGCCGTCCGCGAGCGCCCTTTCGAGCAGCTTGCGCAGGTCTGCGGCCTCGAGCGGCTTGAGGTCGAACACACGCGCGCGGGACAGCAATGCAGAGTTGACCGCAAACGAAGGGTTCTCCGTCGTTGCGCCAATCAACGTGACCGTGCCGTTCTCGACGTGGGGCAGGAGGGCGTCCTGTTGCGCCTTGTTGAATCGATGAATCTCGTCGATGAACAGAATGGACTTCTTGCCGTAATAGTTCTTCTGCTCTTTGGCGGCGGCGATGATCTTCCGAAGCTCCGGGACTCCGCCAAGCACCGCGCTGAACGGCACGAAGATCGAGTTCGTCTCGTTCGCGATGACATGCGCCAGCGTGGTCTTGCCTGTGCCGGGCGGACCCCAGAGAATCATCGAGGGAATCCGGTCGGAGCGGATCGCGCGCGCCAGGATGTGTCCGTCTCCCAGCAGGTGCGCTTGGCCTACCACGTCCTCGATGCGATTCGGCCGCATCCGATCGGCGAGCGGGGAGCTGGTTTCCGCTTGTCGTTCGAATAGGTCCACAGGCCGCTTATAGCTCAGCTGAGGATGCGGAGTCTCTTTGGACCTTCGCCCCTGGGGGCGGTTTCGCCTCCACTGCGGTCGAAGTGCTCCTTGGCGATGCGCTCGGCGAGAGCGTCGGCAATTGCCGCGAAGGCTTGGCCGGCCACAGATGCCGGGGCGGCCTGAACGATTGGGGTGCCCTGATCGCCCCACTCCCGTACCAGCGCGTCAAGGGGCACCTGCCCGAACAGAGGAGCCCCCGCGAACTCGGCGATCTTCTCGCCGCCCCCGCTGCCGAACAGCTCGTGCTTGACCCCTGCGCTGTCGATGAAATGGCTCATGTTCTCGACGACCCCGAGGATTGGGACGTCGAGCTTCTGGCACATCGACACGGACTTGTAGACGTCTTGAAGCGCGACCTCTTGGGGCGTGGTGACCATGATCGCACCCGTGATGCTGAGCTTCTGCGCAAGCGTGAGTGCGACGTCGCCCGTGCCCGGCGGGGAGTCGATGATGAGATAGTCGAGCGGGCCCCAATCCACGTCACTCACGAACTGCTGGAGCGCGCCGTGAAGCATAGGCCCTCGCCACACGATGGCCTGCTTTGGATCTTCGAGGAGGAAGCCGATGCTCATCAGCTTGATGCCGAAGCGCTGAAGGGGCTGGATCCGCTTGCCGTCTTTGGACGTCGGGTGCCCTTCGATGCCCAACATCGTGGGCAGCGATGGGCCATAGATGTCCGCGTCGAGTAGGCCGACGCGCGTGCCGAGGCGCCGAAGCGCCAGCGCGAGGTTCGTCGCCACGGTGCTCTTGCCGACGCCGCCCTTGCCGCTCATCACCAAGACCACATTTCGCACTTCGGGAATCGGATCGGTGCTCGTCGCCTCGCGGGTAGGTACGTTGAGTTCGAGCTCCAGCTCGACGAACTCGACGCCGAGCGGTGCGAGCGCTGCCTCAGCCCGCGTCTGGATCGTCTGCCGGACTTCGGCGGAGGGGGAGCTCACACGAATCTTCGCCCACACACGCCCATCTTCGAGGCGCGCGTCGACGAGCGTCCCCAGGGCGCCAAGGGGTTTTTCAAAGATGGGATCTTCGACATTGCGAAGGGCTTCAGTCACTGCGTCGAGGGTTGGGGACCCCATCGAAACCTCCAGGTCGGTACAACCGGAATGCTTTAGGGCGCGGGTTTCGGGTCGTCAAGGTGGACAAACTTCGGATACCTCCCCGGCCCGGTTATGCTGCCGCCGTGGGGGCTTGGGAGCAACGGTGGGCACTTCCGCTTGCGATCTTCGCGCTCTGCGCGGGTGTTTACTGCGCGACGTCCGCACAGCGCCTCGTCCGACCTTCGCCGAACAACCACTACGTCCACTTGGCCCACGCGTGGTTGCATGGCCGTCTCGACATCGGGGGCGATCCGCCCGGCACCAATGACTGGGCCTGCTTCGACACCGTGTCGCACGGGCCGTGCCCTCCGGGGCGCTATGCCTTCTCGGGGCCCGATGCCGAGCGCTACCGCTGGTACGTCTCGTTTCCGCCGCTGCCCGCTGTGCTTCTGTTGCCAGTCGTCGCGGTTTTTGGGCTCGGCACTTTGGACGCGCTCTTCTGGGCGCTCTTTGCAGGACTAGCGCCGGCACTGCTCTTCGTCGTCTTGCGTTTCCTGCGGGAGTCGGAGCAAAGCAAGCGCTCGGTGCGAGACGATCTGCTCGTCACGGCTCTCTTCGCGATCGGATCGGTCTACTATTTCGTCGCGGCGCAGGGAAGCGTCTGGTTTGCGGCCCATGTGGTCGCGGCGGCGTTCGTTTGTCTCTATCTCTTGTTCTCCTTTGGCGCCCGCCGCCCGGCGGCAGCAGGTCTGGTCCTCGGCCTGGCGTTCCTGTGCCGCCCGGCGACGTTGTTGCTCGCCGGGTTCTTCGTGCTTCAGGCGATCGGCGCGGCAAGGAACGAGCCTCGCCCGACTCATGGTTCTTCGCCGCGCCTTCTCCGAACGCTCACGATGTTCGCGATTCCGCTTGCCGCCGTGGTCGCCGTTGCGATGTGGCACAACGCGGCTCGCTTTGGCGACCCGTTCGAGTTTGGGCACCGATTTCTCCAAATCCGCTGGCGGTCGAGGATCGAAACCTGGGGCCTGTTCAGCACACACTACCTGCCTAGGAACCTGACGGTCTTCTTGCTCTCCGTGCCCTGGCTCATCCCGTCGAACCCTTTCGTTCGCATCACCCGACACGGGTTAGCGCTTTGGTTCACCAGTCCGAACCTGCTGTGGGGCCTCTGGCCCGAGAAGCTCGACGCGACCATCGTCGCGCTTTGGGCCGCCGTTCTGCCCACTGCGCTCTGCACGTTGCTCTATCAAAACACCGGATGGGTGCAGTTCGGCTACCGGTTCTCGCTCGATTACCTGCCGCTCTTATTCGTTCTCGTCGCGCTCAGTGCGCGCCGATTCGGTGTCGCGTTCCTGTGCTGCGCGGCGTTCGCGATCGTGGTCAACACCTTTGGTGCCGTGACGTTCGACCGGTATCACCGGTTCTACGACTCCGACCCGACCCAGCAAGTCATCTTTCAGCCGGATTGATCGGCCTCGTGCAACAAGCGCTCCGCAAGTGGACTCGCAGGCCCGCGAGGCAATCGCGCGCGCTGCAGACCCGCAGTTCCGGCCTCCCGTTGCAGCGCTCGCAGCTCTTCGAGCGCGGCTTCTTCATCACTTCGCTCGGCGAGGACGTGCGCGTGAACGAGGCGATGCGAAGCACGGAGCGAGGGATTGTCGTCCACGTCCTGCGCGCCGAGGTGCTCGAGCGCTTTCGCGGGTTGGCCCCCCACGGCCATCAGGAGAGCCTCCATCGCCACCAGCCAGACTTCGATCGAGTTCTCCGTCGGCCGTTGGATCCGATCGATCGCGCGCTTCGCCGCGTCGACATCGTCGAATTGAAGCTCACACGTCGCTAGCGCTTGGTTGCGCAGCACCGCCTGTGGCTCCGTGAGCACGCTATCGTCCAGGCTGCGCAGCCACTCGCGCGCCTCGTTCCACATGCCGACTTGCGTCAGGGGGCCGGTCGCCATCAGCACCAGCGCGATGTATCGCTGTTCGTCCTTGTTGCGTACCCGCCGTAAGAGCCGATCGAGTGCGGCGGTTGCGGTGGGCCGTGCGTCCTCCTCCTGCAGGCGCTGGCAAAGGATCGAGAGGCCGTGCACATGTCGAGACCTCCGCGCGGCGCTGAGCAACAAGAGCAAACCGATTGCTCCACCGATCCCCGCGGCAAGTCGCGTGCTCTGATCCGGAGGCACCGACGTTGCGCGGAGGGCAAAGAGGGCCACGACTCCGATGATCAGCACCGTCAGCGCAGATCCAACGAACGAGCGCAGCACCGTCGCGATCGACAAGAGGCTGAAGGGAACGCCCCAAAGCCATCCGCGAATCACCGGCGCCACCAGTCCGACGAGCGCCGCGACGATGAGCGTCTGCGTCATGGGCTAAGGTGTGCTCTCGCCACGGTAGGCATAGTAGTGCTTGAGCACGCGGCGTACATAGCGCTGCGTCTCCTTGTACGGCGGGATGCCATTGTACCTTTGGACCGCGCCCTGGCCCGCGTTATACGCGGCGACCGTCAGCACCAGATCGCCCTTGAAGTGGTTTGCCAGAATGCGGAGATAGCGTGCGCCTCCGTGGATGTTCTGGCGCGCGTCGAAAGGGTCCGCCACGCCCATCGACCGCGCCGTCTTCGGCATGAGTTGCATCAGGCCCATCGCGCCCGCTCGGCTGACCACGGTAGGATTGAAGTCGCTCTCGACGCGCATCACAGCTCGAATGAACGACTCGGGGAGCTGGTAGAGTCTTGCAGCTTCCCCGATCAGGCTGTTGTAGCGACTGTACCGAGCCGGGTCCCTGGATCGGTTGCCTCTGGTCGACTTCGTTCCCGAGCCCGTCTTCTTGGCGCTGGCTCGCGGTTTCGACCTCTTGCTGCTCCTCACGACGAGCTGGCACCGGCGGCCGGGCTCTCTGATATTCGTGTAGTGCTGTGTTCCGTCGGCGCGCTTGCAGCGATAGATGTCCGCGCGAGCAGGCGCCGCCGTGCCCACGATTAGGCCCGCTATGCCTACTACCACTAACAACCGCGAAACCATCGCGGAGAAGTGTATCCCCGGGTGCGGAGTCACGCCAAAATGCGCCCCCCACGCTTGCGTTCGTCGCGCTTCTGCGCATGATGGGCCCTTCGATGAGGACGTCGAGTTTTTTCGAAGGCCCTGAAAAGAAGCTGGAGGCAGTCGTGACTCCGGACTTCCCGCCCTTGCGCTCGCTGGGCGACGACGTGTGGCGTGGCATCGTCGAGTCCGCCGGGGCCAAGGTTGTCTCGGTCCTCCGAACCGAGCATTGTGACGCGTACATCTTGTCCGAGTCGAGCCTGTTCGTCTTCGACGATTGGTTTGTCCTGATCACCTGCGGTCAGACGACTCTGGTCGACGCCGTCCCCCAGATCCTGCGATCGATTCCAGCAGAATCGATCGCCTTCCTGGTGTACGAGCGCAAGAGCGAGCACTTCCCTGAGCACCAATCGACGAGCTTCCACGAAGATGCTCGTCGTCTCCAAACGATGCTCCCCGGGCGAGCGCTTTGCTTCGGCGACGAGCATGGGCGCTACGTTCAGATGTTCCATACGACCCGTCCGTATACGCCCGAGACGAACGACCCGACGCTCGAAGTGCTCATGCATGAGATCGACGAAGACGTCGCCCAGCGATTCATCTCGAGTCACGTTTCTAGCGGTACATCGATTGCCATTTCATCGGGCATCGATGCCATCCTTCCTGGGTTCACCACTTCTGAACATGTCTTCAACCCGGCCGGATATTCCCTCAATGCGGTGAAAGGCGAGGAGTACTACGCCCTTCACGTCACTCCCGAGGCGACTGGGAGCTACGTCAGCTTCGAGACCAACTACGATTTCCGGGGCCATCTCGGCGGCTTGGTCGATTCGATCATCAAGCTCTTTCGACCGCTGACGTTCGACGTGGTTACCTTCGTTCCCGAGTCTGAGCCGGAGCTGCTCGTGGCCGGGTACGAGCTTGGGAATCACGTGGTGCATGCGCTGGGCGGCTACCAGGTGAGCTATTTCCACTACTTTGCGCCGCCCTCCGCCCTGCGTTCGGCTCGCGAGCTCGAGCTGTAGGGTTGCGCGAAAAGCGCATGCAAGAACTCCGCATCGCCTGTTAGACTGCACCGTCCATGCGAGCGGAATGCGACTGCCTAGTGTTGGGTAGCGGGGTAGCTGGGTTGAGCTTCGCGCTCGAAGCAGCACGCCACGGCCGGGTGATGATGGTCACCAAGCGCGGGAGCGCGGACTCCGCGACCAACTGGGCTCAGGGTGGTATCGCCGCAGTGCTCGATCCCGCCGATTCGTTCGAGGCCCACGTCAACGACACGATTGGTACCGGCGGCGGACTGTCGCATCGCGAGGTCGTCGAGATGGTCGTCCGTGACGGTCCCTTGCGAATCAAGGAGCTCATGGACCTCGGGGCTCAGTTCAGCCGCAGCGAGGAAGACCTGTCGCTGGATCTCACTAGAGAGGGTGGCCACAGCGCCCGACGCGTCGTTCACGCAGGCGACGTCACGGGCGAAGAAGTACAACGTGTGCTCCTCCAAGCGGCAGCTGCGTCTCCCAACATCGAGATCATGGAAGACCACATGGCGATCGATCTCGTGGCGGCATCGAAGTTCGGAGGGCCCCGCCGAGTCGTCGGTGCCTATGTCCTAGATGAAGAGTCAGGAAGGGTGAAAACCTACCTCGCGCGCGCGACGGTCCTCGCCACCGGAGGCGCAGGCAAGGTGTACCTCTATACGTCGAATCCCGACGTTGCGACCGGAGACGGCGTCGCGATGGCATACCGCGCCGGTGCCGAGCTGGCGAACATGGAGTTCTTTCAATTTCATCCGACGTGCCTGTTCCACCCCGAGGCCAAAAGCTTTCTGATTAGCGAGGCGTTGCGAGGCGAGGGCGGCGTCCTTCGTCTGCGCAGCGGCGAGGCGTTCATGCAATCGCATCACGAGATGAAAGACCTCGCTCCTCGCGATGTCGTTGCTCGCGCGATCGACTACGAGATGAAACGCAGCGGTGACGATTGCGTCTACCTCGACATGACCCACGAGTCCGAGGCCTTCATAGTCGAGAGGTTTCCGAATATTCATGCACGGTGCCTTCAGTTCGGCATCGACATGACGAAGGACCCCATCCCGGTCGTCCCCGCCGCGCACTACATGTGCGGCGGCGTCGTGGTCGACGACAACGGCTGTTCGACGGTTCCAGGGCTGTGGGCTGTCGGCGAGGTGACATGCACGGGCCTCCACGGCGCCAATCGCCTTGCCTCCAACTCGCTCCTCGAAGGTTTGGTGTACGGCCACCGGACCGCGATCGCCGCGCAAGAGGCACTCTCTACGATGCCGGAGATCGAGTTGACGGAGGTCCCCGACTGGGATGTCGGCGAGGCCGTGGCGAGCGATGAAGCCGTCGTGGTGTCTCAGAACTGGGACGAGATACGTCGATTCATGTGGAACTATGTAGGGATCGTTCGCACCGACCGTCGCTTGCGCCGGGCGTCACGCCGCATCGCGATGCTGCAGGAGGAGATTCGCGAGTACTACTGGGCGCACTTGGTCAATCGCGACATGTTGGAGCTTCGAAACATTGCGGACGTGGCAGAGCTGATCATCCGTTGCGCAGGCGCGCGCAAAGAGAGTCGTGGGTTGCACTACAATCTCGACTACCCGCACGCGGGCGAGGAGTGGCAAGGCGATACCCGCATCTCGAGGGACACCCCTCCGCACATCACCCACGAGTGAGCATCTGTCTTTCCGGACTGCTAGATTGTAGGAACGCGTTCTGTATGCGTTCTTACTTTCGGGGGAGAGATGCGGGTCCTTCTTATCGTTGCGGTTGCAGTTTCGTGCTTGGTCTCCACGGCTGGCGTCCATGCGCAGAGCTCGCAGTCGCGCGAGGCGCGAATCGCCGCGGCGAAGAAGGCGTTTGCCGTTGGCACTGAGGCGTATGCGAACGGGGAGTTCACGACCGCGCTGACGAGCTTTCGACTGGCTTACGAGCTGACGGGAAGTCCCGATCTTCTCTACAATATTGCCACGGTGTCGGACCGGATGCGGCGGGACGAAGAGGCCCTCGAAGCCTATGAGGGCTATCTCGAAGCCCGACCGAAGTCGTCGGACCGGGAGCACGTGGCGAGTCGAATTGACGTCTTGCGTGCAGCGATTGAGGCGCGTCGCCGCGCGGAGATCGACGCGGAAATCGAAGCGAGGAGCGCTGCGATTGACGCCGCCGCGAGGGTGAAGGCGGAACGACCTCTCACTCAGCATGTGGGGCCGGGTCCAGGCCCTTGGATCACGATCGGTGTAGGGGGCGCTGCGCTGGTGACGGGTGCGGTGCTCTTCGGGCTCGGGCAGCGTGACCAGAAGACGGTCGAGAACGCGCCACCCGGGTCGAGCTACTCGATGGTTCAAGAGATGGCCGACCGCGGGCCGCGGCGCACCAAAGCAGGGGTTGCCATGATGAGTGTGGGCGGAGCTGGCGTCATTGCGGGAATCATTTGGCAGCTCACCGGTGGCCACGAAGAGGCGATGCCTGAAGTCAGTATCGGACCAACGGGCATTTTGGTGAAAGGAACGTTCTGATGCGGCTCCGCTTCGCTCTAGTGCTCGGCCTCGTCGCCCTCGGTGGATGCGACGTCGCCGTTCCAAACGGTCTGTTCGGCTGCGGCCAGCCTACCGACTGTCCGTCGGGATACTTCTGCTGGACCAGTGACAGCCGTTGCTACGATTCGAAAGAGCCCGGGTGCGTGCCCAAGACCTGCGAACAGGTGATCGGCGACTTCGCTTCCCTCGGCATTCCTATTGAATGTGGCTCTCTACCGGATGGGTGCGACGGATCGATCGAGTGCGGAGGCTGCGCTGAAGGAAGCGTCTGCGGCGCGAACGGCCAGAACTTCATCTGTGGATGCGAAGAGAACACCTGCGCGAATTTTGGAGCGGGCGCCGAGTGTGGGGCTGTTCCGACTCGCTGCGGTGGAGCGGAGCAGGCGATCTTCTGCGGCAGCTGCTTCGGCGAGCATGCGTGCGTCGACAATGAATGCGTCTGCCCGCCCGGCATCAACTGCGATTCCGGGTGTGACGGCGGTGAGCCGACCTATCCCTGCACTACGAACGAATGCTCCCCCCCAGGAGGGCTTCCAGACGGTTGTGGCGGCATCACCCACTGTCCGACATGCGCAAACGACGAGGACTGTGTTCTATCGGGCGACCTCGTTTTTCAGTGCCTCGGGGATTGTACCTGCGAAGCGCAGGGCGTCGAATGCGGCAATACCACGATCTGCGGCTCGCCCACGCTTTGCGGCACGTGCGCGGACAACGGGTTCGACGGCGGGTATCACTGCGAGAGTGGACGCTGCATCTGCGAAGACCAGTTCGAATACAACGATTCACTGAGTAACGTCTCCTTGATCTGCGGAGAGGGTACCGGTCTCAACTGCATGCAGGACGCTTGGGGCGTCGACCTCCAGGCGACGCTCCACCATTCAAGGGACATCGACATCTACGCGCTGCAGGTTCTCGATTCTCCAACACCGATCATTGCCCAGGCCTTCGGCGGGTTGAGCACACGGGTCCTCTCCATGACCTACCTCTGCCCCGACGGCTTCGAGGGTTTGGACAAGTGCTCTGGCTCCACCGAGACCATCCAGGGCATCAAGTTTTGCACCGATGAAGAAGACGTTATCGGCATCGAGCGCAGGTGCGAAGATGGCGTCAGCTCGGCCATGGGAACGGTCCTAGTAGCCGTCGAAGCCAAGGAGTTCCGCAGCGATTGCGACGCCTACGGCCTAAACATCTTCGCAACCTTCGGAAGCGAAATCCCCGTCGAGTTCTGAAGTCAGCGTTGGCGCCAATACCAAAACCCCGAGGCCCGGGGCCCGAGGAACTAGTATTGAGGCCTGACTGGCGCCGGTGCCGCCCAATTGACTCTAACCGTCGTCGCGGATATGAGGCATCGCAATTATGAGCCAATACCTGTTTACTTCCGAGTCTGTGACCGAGGGTCACCCCGACAAGATCTGCGACAAGATCAGCGATTCGCTGCTGGACGCGTACCTCGCGCAAGACCCGAAGTCGCGCGTGGCGGTCGAAACCATGGTCAAGACCGGCTTTGTCGTCTGTGCTGGAGAGGTCACCTCGAAGGCCGTCATCGAGATCGCGAAGGTCGCCCGAGAAGCGATCACGGAAATCGGATACACCGACTCCGCGATGGGATTCGACGCCTACACCTGCGGTGTTCTGGCCGCGGTCGAGCAGCAGTCGCCCGATATCGCCATGGGCGTCGACTCCAGCGCCAAGAAGGAGCAGGGGGCCGGCGACCAGGGGCTCATGTTTGGCTACGCCGTCAACGAGACACGCCAGCTCATGCCGATGCCGATCGACCTGTCCCACAAGCTGGCGCGCCGGCTGACGCAGGTTCGCAAGAAGAACATCATCGAGGGGCTTCGCCCGGACGGCAAGACGCAGGTCACCGTCGAGTACGAGAAAGACAAGCCGCGGCGGTTTGATGCGATCGTGGTTTCGACGCAGCACGCGGAGAGCGTCAAGCCGCGCGCTCTTCGGGACGCGATCATCGAGGAGGTCATCCTGCCGACCCTTCCGGCGAAGATGATCGACAAGAAGACCAAGTTTCACATCAATCCGACCGGACGCTTCGTCGTTGGCGGTCCGTACGGAGATGCCGGCCTGACGGGTCGCAAGATCATCGTCGACACGTACGGCGGCATGGGCCGGCACGGCGGTGGCGCCTTCAGTGGCAAGGATCCTTCCAAAGTCGACCGCAGCGCGGCCTACTTCGCCCGCTACGTGGCCAAGAACATCGTGGCCGCCAAGGTCGCGTCACGCTGCGAGGTGCAGGTGGCCTATGCCATCGGCGTCGCGAAGCCGATGGGCGTCTACGTGACGACGTTCGGCACGGGCGTCGTCTCCGACGAGAAGATCAGCAAGGTGGTGTCCAAGCTGTTTGATTTCCGCCCCGCGGCGATCGTCGACACCCTGGACCTCCTGCGCCCCATTTACGCCCCGACGGCAGCCTATGGGCATTTCGGCCGCACCGAGAAGACATTCACGTGGGAGCGCACCGATCGCGCTGATGAGCTTCGTAAGGCGCTCATGCCTAAGCGTGGGCGCTAGGGCCCTGCCCGTCATCGCGCTACACTACCCACGCCATGCGTGAGCCACCGCTTTCGACGCTCTCGGGTTGGGGCCGGCATTCGGCTCAAGGGCGGGAGCGCGTGGGCGAGGATCTCGAGCGCATCAGCGCCGATGTCAATCTGTCACGGGGGCTCGGCCGCTCATACGGTGACGCGTCTCTGCCTCCGGATGACGAGCCGACCGTCCTCAACACCACGTTCGCTGATCGCATTCTGAGCTTCGACGAGGACTCCGGCCTCTTTCGTGCCGAGTCGGGCTTCACGCTGGGTGAGCTCAATCGTCTTCTGATGCCTCGCGGCTACTTCTCTCCCGTTTCCCCGGGCACGAAGTTCGTTACCCTTGGCGGCATGGTTGCTGCAGACGTTCACGGCAAGAACCAACACAAGGATGGCAATTTCGGTCACCATGTCACCTCGCTCAAGATGCGGGTTGCCGATGGACGCGTGCTCGATTGCTCACCGGAACGACACGCCGACCTCTTCCGTGCGACGATCGGCGGAATGGGCCTCACTGGGCACATTCTCGAGGTGGAGTTCGGGATGCGCCGGATCCCTTCGCAGTGGATCTGTCAGGAGAGTCGACGCATTCACGACATTGATGAGTTCCAGGACGCGCTGGAGGAGTCAGCGCCCGAGTGGCCGTACACCATGGGTTGGATCGATTGCCTTGCGCGCGGCAAGAACATGGGGCGCGGCATTCTCATGACCGGTCGATGGGCAGAGGCAGACCAAGCTCCGCCCCGCGCGCCCAAGCCGGGTTTCCAACCAAGCCTCCGATTCGATTGGCCGTCCTGGGTGTTGAGCGGGCTCACCATCCGGCTTTTCAACGAGCTGTACTATCGCAAGCAATGGCGCCGACGCTCTAGCGGGATCGTCAGCCACGAGTCCTTCTACTATCCCCTCGACGCAATCCGTTCTTGGAACCGCATGTACGGCCGACGCGGGTTTACGCAGTATCAATGCGTGTTGCCGCGCGAGGCAGGGCGGGCCTCGGCACGTCGCGTGCTCGACGTCCTCACCGCCCGCGGCGGCGCTTCGTTCTTGTGCGTCATCAAAGATTTTGGGCGAGAGAGCAAGGGTATCCTTTCTTTCCCTCGGCCTGGGATCACGTTGGCGCTCGACATCGCGGTTCGGGACGACACTCAAGACCTCGTCGACGCCCTGAACGAACAGGTGATCCAGGAGGGCGGCCGTATTTACCTCGCCAAAGATTCATTCACACGGCGAGAGCATTTCGAAGCCATGGAGGGGCCACGCCTCGACGAGTTTCAAGCGATTCGCGATCGCTGGGATCCGAACCGCAGATTTCGAAGCGCGCAGTCCGTGCGCTTGCTAGGGGACTAACATGAGAGTTGCGTTTCTAGGTGCAACCAAGGGGATGGGGCGTGCGCTTGCGCGATTGACGGCGGAGCGTGGCGACACGATTTGCCTTCTTGGCCGAAACAGCGTCGACCTCGAGCGCAGTGCTGCTGACCTGAGCGTGCGAGGCGCAACGGGTCCTGTGCGCGGTGTGGTTTGCGACCTCGAGAAGCCCGAAGCGTTTACCTCTGCGATCGATGCTGCCCGAGAGGCGCTCGGAGGTTTGGACGCAGTGGTCGTCACCGCCGGCGTGTTCGCCACTCAAGAGGAGCTCGAAGCGGACCCCGCGCTTGCCGAGAGACTAGTTCGAATCAATTTCTCCAACACCGTCATGTTCTGCGAGGCGGCGAAGAAGGCGCTCCTCGAAGAGGGCGGCGGCACTTTGTGTGTGTTCAGCTCGGTCGCGGGAGAACGGGGCCGCAAACCGGTCATCATCTACGGTGCCGCCAAGGCGGGCCTCACTCGCTATCTCGAAGGGTTGGATCACAAACACCATGCTGAAGGCCTGCGCGTGGTCACCGTCAAACCTGGATTCGTCAAGACCAGCATGACCGCCGGGCTCGAACCGCCGCCGTTCGCCGGTGAGCCCGACGCCGTGGCACGGCGTGTGCTGGGCGCCATGGACCGTGGCGCGCCAGTCGTTTATGCGCCGGCGCTGTGGCGACTCATCATGGCGGTCATCCGAGCCCTGCCACGCGCCATCATGCGCCGCATCAACTTTTAGCGTTGGATTCGATGAACTGGCCGATGTCGGGTCGCGTGGCTCGGTAAGCGGCCGCGACATGCAGCGCGCCGCTGAACGTGCTCACGAGGATCACGCCGCCGATGACCTCGGGGAGCGCTCCGCCTGGATGTTCGAGCGGCAACGGCGCAAACGTCAACTTGACGTGAGAGACGAGCGAGACGGTATAGGCGGTGATCCAAATCAACTTGGCCGCCACCGCCTGCTTGATCCACCACAGCGCGAGCTTTCGGCGCCAGCTCAACATGAAGCTACCGATGAGCACCAACGCCGAAACCACCACATTGGCAGCGGCCATGGGTCGCCGATAGGGGTTGGACACTTGAGCCTCGAAAAGCTGAACCTCCGCGTCGGTCACTTCGGCCTCCGGCTCGTACAACTCGCGAATGTCTTCGGGAAGGGGAGCCAAGGACAGGTCGTAGGCGCCCCTGAGGACCCCCGCGATGCCGAGCATCGTCAGCAGCGTCGATGTCAGAAGGAGAGCAATGATCACCTTTCTTTCTTTTGATTCGTCTGCCATCGGCGGGTGGCCTCGTTGTACTCTGGCCAGCGGGTGCGATCGACCCCAAAACCCAGGAAACCATGATGGCCGAGGAACCCAGTCGCTTGAGCATTTTTGCCGATTCCCGCGAACGAGACGATTTCGGCGCCGACCGTATCCGATGGTTGATCACGCTGCGATGGGTCGCCATGGCGGGCGTCCTGGCGGCGACAGGGTTGGTCTTGGCGGGCTACTTCCCCGGCGTGGCATGGCGGGTGTTGTTGCTCGTCGTCGCCGTGGGCAGCGTCTACAACTACTTCCTTCTGCGACGAGCCTCCGGCCTCGGGACTGGTAAGAGAGCCGCGGTCTCCCAGGCGCTCGTCGACCTCGTCCTGCTCACCGTGGTGTTGTGGGCCGCCGGAGGTATCTCATCACCGTTCATTGGGTTCTACGTTTTTCACCTCGCGCTGATCGGAATCTTGGGAGGCCCCGGAGCCACCCTCGTTGCGACGGCTGCTGCGCTAGCCGCCGCGGGCTTCCTTGCTCTGACCGAGTGGGTGCCTTGGCTGCAGATCGGTGTCTGGGATCCAGCTCCGCCGTGGGACACGGTCGGCAACGTTGCGGCGTTCACGACGACCGTGGCGGCTGTGGCGTACGTCGTGCTTCATGCCGTCCGTGAACTGCGAGACCGGGAGCAGGCGTTGGCGACGGCGCGCGACCAAGCGGAGCTCGAGTACCAAGTGATCTCCAACACGCTCGACGAGCTTGAAGCCGGCCTGGAGGTCGTGTCTGCCGACGGCCGTATCGAATGGCGCAACCGTTTGGCCGATGAGCTCGCGCCCAGCCCCAATGTCGATGACACATGGGAGTGCCCCTTCGCGCGCCGCGGTTGTGAGACCCAGCCCGCTGGTCTGTGTCCCGTCTGGCGTGCCCGAGACGACGGTGTCGAAGGTCGATGCCGGTTCACGGTCGGCGACCGATGCTACGAAATGCTGTCCTTTCCGTTGGCTTCGCGCGGCAACGAGCCGCCGCGCGTCATGAACCTGTACGTCGACCGTACTCAAACACTCCTCGCAGAACGCCGGCTGCTTCACGCAGAGCGATTGGCGAGCCTCGGGCGCGTCGCGCAGGGGGTCGCCCACGAGCTCAATACGCCGTTGGCCACGATTCGAACGTTAGCCGCCGACATGCGAGAGGCGATCCGGTCGCTTGGCGGCGATGAAGCGCTGCAGTCCGATCTTGCCGAGTCCGCCGCACTCATCCGCGATGAGACCGGGCGTCTTGGCCGTATCACCCACTCGCTGCTGATCGGCGGGACTCTTCCGCGTCTCAGGCTGAACTCGTCGGCTCCGCTGCTCCCCATCGTCGAGCGGGCTCGCGCGCTCGTGTTTGCCGGCAAGCGCGAAGGCGGTCCGGAGCTCGAGATCAGCGACTCGGTTGGGGACCTGGTCGTGGTCGCCGATCCGGATCGACTGCTGCAAGTGCTCGTAAACCTGCTGCAGAACTCTCTAGACGCGAACCGCGAAGCGGGCGGCAAACGCGTCTGGCTCTCGGCGAGCCGACGCGTCTCCATGGTCGAGATCGTCGTCGAGGACGAGGGCGGCGGGATCCATCCAGACATCGAAGCACGCCTCTTCGAGCCATTCGCGACGACCAAGCCGCCTGGCGAGGGCACAGGCCTCGGTTTGTACGCCTCGTACATGCTGGTCCAGACGATGGGCGGCGAGCTCACCATCGAGAATCGGGATCAAGGTGGCGCTCGTGCGCGCGTGCGGCTGCCCACCGGGACGGAGTCGCTTGCAAAAGGGCCTACGGTGCATCACCGTGCGCCCTGGCCATGAACGGTAGCGTCCTTATCATCGACGACGATGCGGCCTTTCGCTTCGCTATGGCGAAGGCGTTGCGGCGCGGTGGCTACGCCGTGTCGGAGGCGAGCAGCGGAGAGGAAGCCGTCGAGGTGCTCAGCAACGGCGTGCCGCCGGATGTCGCGCTCCTCGACTTGAAGATGAAGGGCATCGACGGTCTGGAGGTGCTTCGACGTTGCGGGACCATCCCGACGAGCATCATCGTGCTGACGGGACACGGCACCGTGAAGGCAGCAGTCGAGGCGATGCAGCTCGGCGCCTTTTCCTTTCTGGAGAAACCAGTCGATGCGGACATGCTGAGGCCCTTGCTCCGCCAGGCGCTACTCGAGCGGGGTCGCACCGAGTCCGAGTCGTTTCCACGAGCGATTCCACTGGTCGGAGCGAGCCCGGTCATCGACGAGGTGCACGAGTTCGTCCGCGCGGTCGCGCCAACCGACGACACGGTCCTCGTGTTTGGCGAGACGGGTACGGGCAAAGAAGTGGTCGCGCGCCAGATTCACGCGCAAAGCAACCGCGCTGCACGCCCGTTCGTCGCAATGAATGCGGCCTGTGTTCCGCGTGAGCTGTTCGAGAGCGAGCTATTCGGACACAAGCGTGGGGCGTTTACCGGAGCGCAGGACAACAGGGCAGGGCTCTTTCGCGAGGCAGACGGAGGCACACTGTTCATCGACGAGCTCGCCGAGCTCCCCCTCGAGAGCCAGGCCAAGCTGCTCCGCGCCATCGAGACCAAGGCAATCCGCCCTGTTGGTGAATCCGGTGAGACCGAGGTCGACGTGCGAATCGTCGCGGCGACCAACCGCGACCTATGGGCAGAAACGCAGGCGGGCCGGTTCCGAGAAGATCTCTACTTTCGTCTGCAGGTTTTCCCTGTGCTGATTCGACCCCTGCGGGAGCGTCCAGAAGACATCGAGCCGCTCGCGGTGCACCTGCTCGCGCGCCTCGGAAAGAGCAACCTCTCACTCGACTCCGAAGCATTGGCCGCGCTTCAGGAGTACGACTGGCCGGGCAATGTGCGAGAGTTGCTCAACGTGCTCCGCCGGGCTTCGTTGTTTGCGATCTCTGAAACCCTCGGAGCGGATCTGATCCGTCGCATGGTTGCGGCAAGCGTTTTCGGAAACGCGCGTGACTCCACGCTCCCGTCAGAGCCGGATCGGTCCAGCCGAACGAGCCTGGCTGACGTTGAACGGGACCATGTCGAATCGGTGCTGCGGGAAATGGATGGAAACATCACACGAGCCGCCGCGGCGCTGGGAATCGACCGGAGGACGCTGCAACGGAAGCTGCGGGGGTACGGGATCGAGGCGCAGTAGCCCCCTGACGGTGTCAGTGTCAGTGTCAGTGTCAGTGTCAGTGTCAGTGCCAGTGCCAGTGCCAGTGGTTGGCGGTTCGCGATGACCGCCTTCTTCACCTACGCGTTCCGTCCTCTGTTTCTGCTGGCCACGCTCTACGCGGTCCTCGTCGTTCCCCTCTGGGCTGCGGCGTGGCTTGGGTATCTGCCAATGCCCACTTCCCTCGGGACACCGACTTGGTGGCACGCGCATGAGATGATTTTCGGGTTCGCGGGGGCCGCCATTGGCGGTTTTGCGCTGACCGCCGTAGCGACCTGGACGAAGCGCCCCCCGGTTTCCGGGCTGCCACTCGTGATTCTCAGCGCTCTGTGGGTGGTCGCGCGGGTCCTCTTCGCCTTGCCGTTCTCCAGCCTGCTGCCACCCGCGATCGCGGCGGACCTCGGGTACGGCCTATTGCTCTTCGTGCTGATGAGCCGAGAGGTCATCGGTGCGCGCAGTCAGGGCAACTACAAGGTGCTCTTGATTCTGGGCCTGTTGCCGGTGACCAATGCGTTTTTCTTCCTGGGGATGACGCGCAATGCGAGTTCGAGCATGACTGCGCTCTTCGCAGGCCTTTGGCTCGTCGTCATGCTCATCAATTTGATTGGCGGCCGGGTCATTCCCGGGTTCACTCGCAACTGGCTAAAGCGTCAACTCGCCGAAAAGAAGCGTGAGCCGGCGACGCTTCCGCCCGTGTTTGATCGCTTCGATCTGCTCACCACCTGGCTGATGGTTGCCTTCGCGATCCTACACTTGCTTGGGGCCCCGTCGCGATGGACTGCCGTCGTTGGCTTGATCACCAGCATCCTACTGTTTATCCGCCTCACCCGTTGGCAAGGGATCCACACCGGTGACGAGCCTCTCGTGTGGGTACTGCACGTGGCCTTTTCGTGGCTCCCCCTCGGCTTTCTCCTCCTGGCGTTCGCCGAGCTAGGTTTCCTTCCCCGAACCGCAGGGATCCATGCTCTGACGAGCGGCGCGATCAGCACGATGATCGTCGCAATCGCGGGTCGCGCCGCCCTCGGCCACACGAGTCGGCCGCTGGAGAGTCACCCTGTGCTGACCGCGGCCTACGTGTTGATCACGGTTGCAGCCATTTGCCGGGTGGCGGCGACCATCGGACCGGGAGCACGGACGCTGTTAGCTGCCTCGGCCCTGGCGTGGTTCCTGGGGTTCGTTTGTTTTGCGTGGCGGTACGTCCCGATCTTGATGCAGGGGCGGGTGCAGAGACCTGGGTCGTTGCCCACGGTCTAGACAGTGTCAGTGAAGGTGTTAGGCGTGCGGGAGCACGACCGTGAACACCGTTCGCCCTGCCCGCGACTCTACGTCGATGCGGCCGCCGTGTTCTGTCACGATCCGCTGCGTGATTGCCAGGCCTAGCCCGGTGCCGCCCTCTTTGCGAGTGTAGTACGGTTCGAAGATCGCCTCGGCTTGGTCGGCCGGGATGCCCGCCCCGTTGTCTTCCACCCGGATGGTTATCGTGCCGGCCTTCTTCTGCAGGGCCAGCCCCACCGTGCCGCCGCCTGCGGGGTGCGCCTCTCTCGCCGCGTCGCGAGCGTTTTGCACTAGGTTGTGGAGCACCTGGGTGATCTGGTCGGCGTCGACAAATGCTTCGACCGGCTCTCCCGGTAGGTTGGCGGTGACCGGTGCATCTCCCTTCGCGTGCAGGGACGCAGTCTGTTTAACGACTTCGCGGAGGTCCGTTGTCTCGAGCTTCGGCGCGGGAAGGCGCGCAAATCGACTGAACTCGTCGACAATATTCCGAAGGCGCTCCACCTCTTGAAGAATCGTCTTCGTCGACTCATCAAACAGCGTGTCGAAATCATCGTGCGAGCGCTCGCGCGCCTTGCGCAGCGTTTCGATTGAAAGCCGAATTGGCGACAGCGGGTTCTTGAGCTCGTGCGCCAGGCTCTTCGCGATGTCTTGCCACGCGGCGATTCGCTCGGTCTGCCGCAGCTGCTCTCTCGCGTCCCTCAAGTCGCGCGTCATTCGATTGAACGCCGTCGCGGTTGCGGGGAACGCCCCACGGGGTCCGTCGCGCAGCGTCGTGTCGAAGTCCCCGCGACCGACCCTCGTTGCGGCTGCGGTGAGCTCGTCAACCGAGGACTGCAGCCATCGATTGAGGTAGCCGCCGAACATCAGCGCGAGTCCCAGCGCCAGAACCGCGACGCATGCGATCCAAAGGAGAAGTGGCGGGCCGCGCCGATCGAACCTCGGGCGCCAGACCACCGCGCCTCGAGGAACGCCCTCCGCGTCGACCAGCTCCATCACCACTTCGTCTCGCTTGCTGGCCTCGCCGGTGATCACCAGCTGCCGGGGATCCAGGCGGCGAAGGTCCGAGAACCGGTGCCCCGCGATCAGGGTTACGTGGGCTCCTCCGCGCGCAATCGAGCAAGACCTCACCAAGAACCTCTGATGTTCTTGGTCGCCCAGCGTCACCACGTAGGCGCGGTCCCCCGCGCTCCTCGCTTGGCGCGTCAGCTGGGCGCCTTCGTTCCCGAGAACCTTGTGGCGGTGCCCCGTGGCGATGACCTCTCCGCTCAGCGAGTCCAACACCCACAATGCCTGAAGCCCCGCGGCCTGCATCGATCCACGAAACAGGCGGTCGTAGTCGAGCTCCGAAGGCCTTTCCCTGGCGCGTTCGTCGAGCAGGGTGTCGACCGCCAGGTCGTCGCGGCAAAGGCGGCTCACCGCTGCTTTGCGTTGAGCGTCGAGCTCCCGCAGTTGCGTGCGGGCCATCTCCGCTTCGGCGATCCCTGTGCCGGCGCCCCAGTGCGATACACCCAGCCAGACGATGCCCGTTAGCGCGACGGGGAACGTTGCAACCAGGGCGAACAGGACGACGATCCGGGTGGAAAACCGGTTCATGGCGGGGCCATGCCGCCGAGGACGCGTTCTTCACGCGGGGGCGGTGCGGTCTCGGTCGATTCGCTGCCGCCTTCTTCCTCGTATTGCTCCATCAAGAACAGGTTCGGGTCGGCGACATCCGGTGGCCTTGCGACTTCGACCGGGGCCGTCCCCGTGAGGAAGACCTCTTCGAAGGCGTCTTCTTGGCCCTCGTAGGCCAGCAACCCCGACGCGGGGTCGACGAGAGCCCTCGTCACACCACTCGGCATTGCGAAGTCGGTTTCCTTAGGCGTCGTGTCCGCGGCATCCATGACGTCGATCCAAATCGGAAGCGCGGTCCTCGTACCGGTCTCGCGCCTGCCGAGGGGTCGCGAGTCATCGAAGCCAACCCACACCCCGGCGACGACCGAAGGTGAGAAACCCACGAACCATGCGTCCCGAGCCTCGTTGCTCGTGCCGGTCTTGCCAACGACCGCGCGCTCGAGTCGCTGCGCGGGCGAGCCCGTTCCCTCAGTCACCACGCTTCGCAGCATGCTGGTCATCACGTACGCTTCGCTTGGCGTCATCACGTCACGAGCTGGCTCGCCGCGCGCGAGTTGTACGCGTGTTCCGTCGGGAGCGACGATCTTGCTCACGATCCGCGTCGGCGCCCAGCGTCCGCCCGCAGCAAACGTGGCATAGGCGTTGGTGAGCTCAATCGGCTTCACGCCGCTCGCCCCAAGCGCAAGCGCCATGTCTTCTGCGAGCTTGGTGGCAATGCCATCCTGTCGCGCAAACTCCGCGACATCGTGCACCCCGATGTCCTCCACCACTCGAATGGCAACCATGTTGATCGAGCGCGCCAGCGCCTGACGGAGCCGAACGGCGCCCTGGTAGTTCCACTGCTCGTAGTTCCGCGGTTTCCACTCCTCGTACACCGCCGGCGCGTCGACGACCAATGATGCCGCCGTGAACCGGCGCGACTGAATCGCGCGCGCGTACACCAGCGGCTTGAAAGCACTGCCGGGCTGACGAATCGCCTGCGTCGCCCGATTGAAGCCGCTCACCGCGGCAAAGCTTCCGACCAGGGC
Organism: Deltaproteobacteria bacterium; assembly: GCA_019313915.1. Lineage (GTDB taxonomy): Bacteria > Myxococcota_A > Polyangia > Polyangiales > Houyiibacteriaceae > SG8-38. The sequence continues at coordinate 17,120 of JAFDAJ010000007.1, read as the reverse complement.
CAGCACGTGTCGCGAGCGGGGTTCGATGACGACGACCGCGCCTTCGGGGCCTCGCTCCATTCGCGCGACCGCGGGGTCTTCTTCTCCGCCCATCTGCGTGATCGACACCGGGAGGAGGTCGCCCTTCTTGGTGAACGCCGAGGCCCGTCGGCCGTCCGGGTTGTACCGGGCGGCGTCGCGCATCGGAAGGACGGCCGGATGACCTGCGACATCGATCCGGATGCTTTCGTTCTCGTCGTCGACGCCAGTTACGCGCGCAATGTACGTTCTGCCCATTCGCAGTGACGTGGCCGACTTGGTGGCCTTCGGCGCGCCGCGGCGCCTCGTCCGGCGAAACGGCCCTTTGTACCCTTGCCGCTCGTCGACCGCGCGCAGGCCACGTTGCAGTGCCTCCCGCGCTTGCTTTTGCAGCGAGAGGTCGATCGTGGTGTGGACCTCGTAGCCGCCTTCGCCCAGCGCCTCGTCACCCACCGCCGCGCGCAGCGCCTGCCGCGCGATCGACAGCACCTCCGGAGCCTTGCCAGAACCCTCGGGCAGCGGAGCCAGTTCGACCTTCTCTTTGCGCGCCGCGGTGATCGCCGCTTCACTCAAATCCGGCCAGTAGACCTCCCGCTTTGCTTGCAGTTGCGACAGCACGTACGCCTGGCGACGCTTGGCCGCTTCAGGATTGCGCCGCGGCGAAAGGCGCGTCGGCGCCTGTGGAACACCGGCCAACATGGCCGACTCGGCCAGGGTGAGATCGCCTGCGTCCTTCGCGAAGTAGTATCTCGCCGCTTCCTGGATCCCGTACCGCCCACGGCCAAAGTTCACGTGGTTGAGGTAGAGGTGCAGGATCTCGTTCTTGGAGAGCTCGTTCTCCAACCGTCGCGCCAAGATGAGCTCCCGAACCTTTCGAGACAGCGTGCGTTCCGGAGTCAGGAGCATCAGCTTGACCACTTGCTGTGTGATGGTGCTTCCGCCCTGTGCCGCCCGCCCCGCGACGATGTCGCGCCCTACGGCGCGAAGGATGCCGTTGTAGTCGAGCCCTTCGTGCTCGTAGAAATCCGCATCTTCGGCGGCAAGCACCGAGAGAACCATATGCCGGGGGACCTTCGACATCGGAATCACGGTCCGGCGCTCGGAGAATATCTCCCCAATGACCTTCTTGTGACGGTCATATACGCGCGTGGTCTGCTGGGGCTTGTAGTCGCGAAGGGCGCTGACGGATGGAAGGTCACGGCTGAAGTACGCGTACGTCCCCAGCACGACCAACGCGCCCACCACCAGCGCCGTGCCGATCAGCTTTGGCAGCATCGACGTGCGTGTCGGCTTCCGCCTCTTGCGTTTGGTCGGCTTGCGCTTGGTTGCCTTGCGCTTGGTCGGCTTGCGCTTTGTCTTCTGGGTTTGCTTCCCTACCATCTCGTCCGCCGGCGCCTATAGCATCCCCTGCTTGGCGCCTTCCCCCTAATTCACGACAGTTGAGCCAGCCTGATCATTCCCGAGGAATTTCTCGATCACTTGGTCGGCCTTCTGTACCGAATTCATTAGGAATCTCGCCTTGAGCTCCTGGTGTCGCTCCCCCGGCAGACGCGGCCTGCCGTCCCGCGCGAGAGTCTGCATCGTGATGGCGGCAGCGACCGAAATGTTGAGGCTCTCAACGAAGCCGCACATCGGAATCGCAAACGTCCCATCGGCGAGGCTCCGCATCTCAGGCGACACACCGCGGTGCTCATTGCCGAACACTACCGCCAAGCGAGGCGTGCCGCGCAGCTCTTCCGGAGTAGTGTCGGCACCCATGGCGGCGACGTAAATCGCGTAGCCGTCCTGCTTGAGGCGCCGCACGCACGCCTCGGCGTTCCGATAGCGAATGACATCCAGCCATCGATGCGTGCCTTTCGACACGCCCCGGGACGCGCGAAACCCGTGCTCTCCGACGATCACGTGCACCGTCTGGACGCCGAAGGCATCTGCGCTTCGCAACACCGCGCTCGAGTTGTGCGGGTCGGCGATGCAGTCCAGCACCAAGACGAGGCGATCGGTTCGGTTCCGCACGACCTCTTCGATTCGTTCCAGACGCTCGGGCGTGACGACCGGCGAGAGTGCTTCAATGACGATTTCGGCTGGCTGCTCGAGCGGGGGAGGGCCTTCGATCTCGATCACATCTGGGTCGTCGGCCCGCACCTATTGCGCGGTCTTCTTAGGGTCGACGATGACGCCAACCACGAGCGTCCCGCCCTGGTAGGTTTGCCCAGCGACGAAGAACGGATCCCCGGCGGAGGCAACGACCTGCAGAAGTGGCAGATAGTCGGATTTGTTGGGCCGGTTGATCGCGGCTTTCACTTTGTAGCGCCCATCGGGCATCACCCGGAGCAGAGTCAACTTCATCCGGCGGCCGTTCGGCAACGAAACCAACGCGTCTTTGCCGGGAGTCAGCTTGAGCTTGGGCCGGGACAAGATCTTCATCGAGCGGAAGGAGTTGAACGGCGGCCTGCGGAGGGCGGTCAGCTTCTTGAGCTGTGGGTCGATGTCGCCCGGCTCCTCTTTGGCCAGGACCACGAGCACTTCGGCCGGGACGCTCGACGTCGTCGAAGCGCGATCCGATCTCGCCAAAGAGTTGCTCTGCGCGGAAGCGCCAGAGCTCACAGAAGCGCCAAACAAGATGGCGATTACCAGCAAGTGTCGAATGAGACTCATGGAAGCCCTACCTCTTCGTCATCGATCCAAATGACGGCCAAAGATTCGCCGGCACCACCTTCGACCTCGAAGATCGTCCCCGTGTTGGAACCGAAATCGACTTCGACCACCTCGGAGCCTCGCGCGGCCGGTGCCGGGTCGAGATGAGACTCCGGCCATGCCATCACGGCCAAGAAGATCGCTGCGGCGGCCGCGAACCCGGTCGCCACGCCGCCCCACACACGCCGCTCGCGGCCGCCCGGAACGACCCTCAATACAGGCTGCTCCTGCTTCGGTCGTTCGATTGGAACCACGGGGGCGTTGATCTCGGACTCGATTCGCGCGAACAGCGCTTCGGAGTCGATGTTAGCCGCCCAGTCCGTGGAAACCCCCTTCATCGCCTGGCGGAGCTGCTCCCACTCATGCAACTGCGCCGCGCCCTCCGGCGACCCCTCGAGGTCACGGCGCACAGCGGCTTCCTCCTCCGGAGCGAGCTCTCCGTCGAAGAACATCTGAAGCCTATCGTCTTCTGTTTTCGGGCTCTCCATGGCTAATCCTCGGAAATCGCCTCTCCTGAAAGATACGGGGCAAGCGCGACCTGCATCTTCTTTCTCGCGTGAAACAAACGGCTCATGATCGTCCCTTTGGGCACTTCCAGGGCTTCCGCCATCTCCTCGTAGCTCATGCCTTCAATCTCTCGGAGCACGATCACTGCGCGGTGGTGCTCGGGCAGCTCCTCCAGCGCGGCCTGGATGGCGCTTCCTAGCTCGGCGCGAAGAGCCGCCTTACCCGGGTTGGCGTTGGTGACACGCGGCAGCAGCGCGCCGTCTCCCGCGACCTCACTTTCCTCATGCAGCACACGCTCGTCGAAGTCGAGGCTCTTCCGCCTGCTGGTGCGCCGAACGTGGTCGATGGAGACATTCATGACGATACGATAGAGCCAAGTATAGAAGCTCGAGCTCCCTTGAAACTTGTGTATATTCTTGTGGACCTTGACGAAAGCCTCTTGAACGGCGTCGAGGGCATCATCTTCGTTCTTGACGACGCCCATGGCCACGGCAAACGCCCGTCGATGATACTTATCGAACAGCGTCCGAAAAGCCCCGGAATCTCCTGCCTGTACGCGTTGCACCAAGTCATGGTCGCCCTTCTTGGAGGACTCCTCGGAGGCCTCCTTGGATTTGGACGCATTGGACAGCGGTTGATTCACCCAAGATCCTCGACGTTTTCAAGGGGTTAGTCGCCGTCGCGACCCACGCGTGAGGGTCTACGCGTAAAACACCGCGAAGGCCAGCTATCGACGCCCCCTGGTTCCCGGAGTGCTGGTTTTTGCCTGGTTTTCGGGAAGCAGACAGCTACGTTCAGTCGGTGCTGGATCTGGGCTCTCTGAATTCTCGTCAGCGCGAAGCAGTCGTTCACGAGGGGGGGCCGCTCGTGGTCTTTGCGGGCGCGGGAAGCGGCAAGACCCGCGTGATCACGTTTCGCATCGCGCACCTGATCACGACGCATGACGCGGCGCCCTGGCGGATTCTCGCGGTCACCTTCACCAACAAGGCGGCTGGCGAGATGCGGGAGCGCTTGCTGGGTTTGCTCGGCGAGCAGGGGGCCGCCGTTCAGGTGGGCACGTTCCACGCCACCTGCGCCCGGTTGCTCAGGCGCCACGGAGAGAGCTTCGGGCTCTCCAAGGACTTCACCATTTACGACGACCAGGATCAGCTGGCGCTGGTCAAGCGTGTGCTTCGCGACCTGGGCCTCGACGAGAAGCGATATCAGCCCAAGGCCATGGCAGGCCGGATCAACCGCGCCAAGCAAGAGGTTCAGGGGCCCGCCGACATCGAGACGCCCGACACCTATTCCGAGGTCGTGCGCCGGGTGTACACGACCTACGAAGAACGCCTTCAGCAAGCCCACGCCCTCGACTTTGGTGACTTGATTTACCGCACCGTGCGCGCGCTCGAATCTGACGAGTCCTTTCGCGAAGCGGTGGTCGGCCGCTTCTCGCATGTGCTCGTGGACGAATTCCAAGACACCAATCACGCGCAATTCCGGCTCGTTCAGCTGCTCTCGGAGGGGCACCGCAACTTGTGCGTCGTAGGTGACGACGACCAAAGTATCTACCGATGGCGCGGTGCAGACCGCCGCAACATCCTCGACTTCCGCGCATCGTTTCCGGACGCCACGCTCGTCAAGCTCGAGCAAAACTATCGTTCGACGCAGCGAATCCTCCGGGCTGCGAACGCGGTGATCGTTCGCAATACGGATCGCGAGCCGAAGGAGCTTTGGACCGACAACCCAGAGGGTGACGCCATCTTGGTCGTGCGCACAATGGATGAGCGCGACGAGGCACGTCTGGTGCGGCGAGGCGTGCGCGAGCTCATCTCCCAGGGGCACCGCCTTTGTGACGTCGCGGTTTTCTATCGAACGCATGCTCAGTCGCGCGTCATCGAGGAGTCGCTTCGAAGCGCCAACATCAGCTACCGCATCGTCGGTGGGATGCGCTTCTACGATCGGGCGGAGGTCAAAGATCTGCTCGCTTATCTGCGAGTGATGATCAACCCCGCGGACGACATGAGCCTGCTTCGCATCATCAACACGCCGTCGAGGGGTATCGGTAAGACGACCATCACGCGCCTGCTCGATTCTGCCGCGGAGCAAACGCGAACCCTTTCGGATCTCCTCGACGACGAGCTTACGCTTGCACAGTTTGGCAGCGCAGCCCGCAAGCGTCTCAGCGCATTCGCCGGCCTCATGTCCGGCCTCCGCGACGTTGCGGCTTCCGGCGCCCCACTCGGTGAGATCGGCGCCGAGCTCGTGAACCAGAGCGGGTACGCCGAGATGCTGAAGCACGACGATACGCCCGAGGCTGACGCACGGTTCCAGAACATCCAGGAACTCGTCGCCTCGATGGACGAGTTCGAGCGCGAGCACACCGAATCCACGCTGGCAGACTTCCTCGAAAACGTGACGCTACACACTTCGGCCGACGAGGCCGCGGGCGGAGATCGGGTGACTCTGATGACCGTGCATGCCGCCAAGGGCTTGGAGTTCCCGGTCGTGATGGTGACCGGCCTCGAAGAGCAGGTATTCCCGTTCAAGGGAATCGACCCCTGGGAAGACCCGGAGGAGCTCGAAGAGGAGCGGCGGCTCGCGTACGTGGCATTCACCCGCGCCAAGCAGCGGCTAGTCCTCAGCTTTGCCGCGATTCGGAGAATCTTCGGTCAGCAACGCGTCGGCATACCTTCACGGTTCCTGACCGAGTTGCCGGGTGAAGACATCGAATGGATCGGCGCTAGATCGAGCTCCGCGTCACGCCCTACAGCCCCCTTGGAGCCCAGCCGAGACCCAACAGACAGCTACATAGACTACAGCGAAGCTTCCGACCTGCCCGATCTCGAGGGCCTACGGCGTGGCGTGCAAGTGCGGCACCCAAAGTTCGGAGTCGGCGAGGTGACCGAGGTGATGCAAGGATCCCCGCCACGGGTTTCCGTACACTTCCCCGGCTGGGGCACGCGCAAGATCATCGCGTCGTACTTGGAGCCGGCGTAGAGCCGCCGACAGCGACAGCGACAGCGACAGCGACAGCGGCAGCGACAGCGACAGTGTCAGCGACAGCGACAGTGTCAGCGACAGTGTTAGTGACAGTGTCAGTGTTCAGGAGTCGGACTTGCTCGTCGAGTCGGACTTGGTCGTGCTGTTATCCGACTTGGTCGTCGAGGAGTCCGACGAGCTCGAGTCATCACTCTTCTTGGCGGGACTCTCTGACCGGTTCGACGGCCCGGAATACAAATCCGACTCCCACCCACCGCCCTTGAGGATGAAGCCGCCACCACCGATCATGCGGCGCGCCTTGTCCTTGCTGCACTTTGGGCACTTCTTGAGCGGGTTTTCGGTGATGCGCTGCTGGCGCTCAAACTCGTGGCCGCAGTTGTCGCAACGGTAATCGTAGGTGGGCATCGCGGCTGGCTTACTCGTATTCCGCGGCAAGCGCGTCGACAAACTTGTGAGTCCACAGAATCGCGTCTTTTCGGCCGCCGTCGGTGTCGAGAATCCCCTGTGCGAGGAGACCCGTCTTACGGTAGCCAGCGGCCACGAATGCAGTTGAAATCTCGACATTGTCGTTGGGCGCGAACGCGAACGTAGCCACGATCCCTCGCTCCTGGAGGTTCTCCGAGAGCGTGCGCAGGCCCTCGATTATGGCGAGCATCTCGTTCTCGGTCGTGGGCAGTCGCAGCACCTCGATGAGGGCGTGCCCAAAGCAGTCTTGGAACTCGGCCGAGATGTAGTTGGTCTTGCTGCGACGAAGGCTCGTGTCGTAGTAGATGCGCTGCGCGTCGCGTCCGAACATGTCGAAGGAACCAAAGGCTGGATTCTTTCGCCATGCGGCATCGCGCGCGGAGAGGGCATCCTTTTCGGTTGCCGGTCGAACCGAGACACCCTTGATCTTGTCGGGGATGTCTGGGGCGGCCTTCTTGGCTGCGTTGATCGTCCGCTCGGTGAGCTTGGCCGACGCGTCGGTGACTTCGATCGACGCGGTCTTGTCGCCGATCACGCATCCACACAGATGCCCGTCACTGCGTTTGTAGAAGCCAGGGATCGTCCCTTCGCGCACGAAACCGACGCGCGTCCACGACGAAACCTCGTCCTTCTCGACGAGGGTGATCACCTTCTCGACGTTCTCTTGGGTAGCGACTGATTGAATGTAGAGTCGCTTCGCCGGGAGCGCGCCCGCCCGAAAGTCGACGACGCGAATGAAGCGCGTTCGACGGTTCAACACGAGGCAAAGGTAAGCGCTGTCGCTCCGGAAATAGAGCTCTTCGACGGTCGGCTTTTTGGGGAGTCGTTTTGCGGCAGCAGCTTTCGCTCGGGCCATGCGTCAACACCTTGAAAATACTTTGGTTTTTAGAACGACGCGGAATGTAGTGTGTCGATCCCGCCGTGTCAAAAGGACAGGGGCAGGCCCAACACGCGGACCTGCCCCTTCCAGTCTGTCTAGCTCGATCGACTACTTGAGCGCTGCGTCGATCGCGGCCTTGAACGCCGGGTAGGGCTGCGCGCCCTGAAGCAGCTTGCCGTTGATGAAGAACGAGGGCGTGCCGATTCGCGCACCCGCTTTGCTCACGGCTGCCATGTCGGCCTCGACCGCAGCCTTGTGCTTGCCGGAATCGAGCGCGGCCTTGAATGCCTTCATGTCGATCCCGCCGACTTGCTCAGCGAATTTCTCGAGATTTTCTCGCGAAAGCGCCTTCTGGTTCTGGAAAAGGAGGTCGTGGTACGCCCAGAACGCCTTGTTGCCCTTCTGAGCAAACACCTCACGCCCGGCTTGCGCTGCTGGTTGCGCATCCTTGTGGAAGGGAAGCGGGTAGTCGCGCCACACGATCTGGACCTTGTCGCCGTACTCCTTCATGACCTGGGCGACGGTCGGGTTGACCCGGCTGCAGAACGGGCACTGGAAGTCGCTGAACTCCTGGATCACGACCTTCGCGTTCTTGGCGCCCTTGGTGGGAGCCTTCTTCGGAACCGGGATGGCGTAGACCTTGTTGGCGTCCGGAGCGGCGGCAGCCGGCGCGGTCTTCGGTCCGGTCTCGCCCGTGGCGATGATCGTCTCGTAAACCTTGTTCCTTGGCGTGCCCTTGGCGACGAGAGCCTTGGCCTTGGCAAGCTCCTCATCGATCAGCGCCGTGAAAGCTGGCAGTGGCTGGGCGCCCCGAAGGTTGCGGCCGTTGATGAAGAACGCCGGGGTTCCACGCGCGCCCAGGCTGCTGGCCAGCGCTTGCTGCTCCGTGATCGTTTTGGCGTACTTATCGTCGGTGAGTGCCTTTTTGAACTTGGACATGTTGAGCCCCAGCTCTTTGGCCCACTTCTCGAGGTTGTCGTTCGTCAGAGCCTTCTGGTTTGCGAACATCTTCCCGTGCATCGCCCAGAAGCCCTTGTCGCCCTTTTGCGCTTGGGCTTCGAGAGCGGCGGTTGCGGCGGGCTTGGCGTTCTTATGGAAGGGGAGCGGGTTGTTCAGCCAAACGACGCGCACGTCTTTGCCATACTTGTCTACGACTTGCTTGATGGTGGGTTCCACGCGGCCGCAGAACGGGCACTCGAAGTCGCTGACCTCGACGATGGTCACGAGGGCGTCGTCCGGCCCCTTTTGCGGCTCGTTACCCTTGAGCGGAACCTTGTAAACCGCCTTCGGATCGGGCTGTCCCGGTTTGGCCGCCGGCTTCTTTGGAGCTGCAGCCTTGGTCAGGCCATTCTTCGTCAGCGTGGCGTACATCTGCTCCTTCTTCACGCCCTGCTTGAGAAGGGTGTCGGCGATTGCGAGCTCTGCGTCGATGACGGTCTTGAACGCCGCGAAAGGCTGCGCGCCCCGTAGCTGCCGCCCGTTGACGAAAAAGTACGGCGTGCCGCGCGCACCGAGTGAAGCAGCGAGGGCCGCGTCCGCGTCGATGGCCTTCTTGTGCGTTCCCTCGTCGAGTGCCTTCTTGACCTTCGCCGCGTCGAGGCCCGCCTTCTCGGCATAGCCCTCGAGATCAGCACGGCCCAGCGCCTTCTGGTTTGCGAAGAGCAGGTCGTGCACCTCCCAGAATTTGTCGTTGCCGCCCTGCGCATAGGCTTCCATGGCCACTGCAGCCGCGGGTCCGGCGTTGTTGTGGAACCCCAAGGGGTTGTTGCGCCACACGATGCGAACCTTGTCGCCATACGTGTCGACGATTTCCTTCGTCGTCGGCAAGACTCGAGCGCAGAAGGGGCACTGGAACTCACTGAATTCGACGATGGTGATGAGCGCGTCTTTGGGACCCTTCGAGGGCTGCGCGTCGGTCACCGCGACCTTGTACCGCTCGATGTCGCCTGCGACTTCGACGTCCGCAGCCTGCGCCTCCTCTGCGGAGCCACCTTCAGCGCCTCCGTCCGTGGCGGACCTCGAACCCACGACGTGTCCGAGCGCGAACCCGCCGATCGCCATCACGATGGCTAGCAAAATTGATGAACCTTTACTCATATATCTATCCTCCCGCCGCGAATCAGCAGCGAGCTTGAAACCAACTCAATGTTCGAATGAACAAACCAAATGCCGGGACGACCGCCCAAGAAGGACGGCCGGCGCTAGCGGGGTGGTCGTTCCACTCTGCGTGAATGTTCGGTCCGCGGATCTCCGTCGACCCAGACATCCGATCGGATGCCCGTGCGGGGAGGTGCGTTCCATCGAAGGGGTTGAGCCCAACTCATGGCAACCGGCACGAGCGTATTGACCGAAGTGCCTTGCGTGCTTGCGGGCATGCAGCGTGGGTCATCCGTTCGCTCGCACCAAAGCGGTGCGGCGGGTACCTCGCGTATCTGGGCGCTATCGCCACAACCCTCCGCAGAAAGCCGATCGCACATGCAATCGGCTGCGTTCGCGGACGCCGCATCGAGCAACAGTATCGAGGCGACGGCCAGTGCCTGGAGGAGGGTTCTCATGAAGGCGAAATCAAAGTCTACCGCTACGAGGCGTGCCGGCAAGAGAACTCCACAGAGATCTCCAGCCAGCGGGACCACGAAGGATGGCAGCAGGGGGTGAAACCGGGGTGCGAGATGTCGGATAGTGGGAGAAGAGAGCGTACAGATTGGTGGTCGGTTTCACCCCCCGTTGCTCAGTGGGTCAACGCGGCGTTCCGTGGGTCTATTCCATCGAGGATGGAGGTTTTGCGATCTCGTTGGGAAACCCTGGGATCATCGTCCTCAAGAGGCGTTCGAGTCGGTCAAAGCCGGGGGTTTGGGCCATTGCCCGTCCCACGTAGATCAGGCTCTGCGGGTACCACTGCAGGAAATCGGGGTTCTTGCGAATGCGGTCGATATAGATGAAGCGGCCGGCGTCTTTGAGCTTGCGGTGGAGTGTGATGAGCCAAAATTCCCGACGCAGCGCTGTCGGGTCGATTCGACGCAGTGCGGCATATCGGTCGATCATCGATTCCTGCAGCTCCAGGTCGAGCGATACATACGAGTCGCACAGAAGCGCCACGAGGTCATATGCGCGAGGGCCGAGAAGCGCGTCTTGAAAATCGATCAGCGCGAGGGCACCGCCGGGCCCGACCATGAGGTTCTTCGATTGGTAGTCACGGTGCACGAAGCCATAGGGCATCCCTTCGATCTCGCCCACGATTGCGGCAAACGTCTCGGCAAGCGCTGGGCTCTGAGCGGCATCGAGCGGACCAAAGGGCGCCTCGAGGCCCCACTGACGAAAGTGCTCCAGCTCCCAGTCGAGCAGCTCACGATCGAAGCGGCGCTGCGAGACTATCGAGCCTTCGGGTAGGTCGGCGCACCGTTCGTGGAGGTCGGCAAGCAGATCGATCGCGTTTGCGTAAAGTCGTGGCCAATCCGCGCGCGGGGCATGACGCAGTTGGTGCTCGAAGGTGATGTCGCCGAGGTCCTCGAGAAGAATGAGCCCGTTCGCGAGGTCTTCTACATAGATCGAAGGGACGGGCAGGCCCTTCGACTCGAGAAGCTCGGCGACTTCGAGAAACGGAAGCCGTTGAGTGTCGGGCTGTCGGCCCCCCTCATCGCTTTGGAACGCGTCTTCGGGAAGCTGCATGGCGATGACACTTGCTGGACGGCCGGCGGGCGCTGCTGTGACACGCACGCGAAAGTAGCTTCTCGTCGAAGCATCTCCTCGCAGCTTGATGACCTCTGTCGAGGGCAGGGGCTCGCCGTACAGCTCCCGGAGGGCTTGATTGAGGCTAGGCTGCGTCATTCGCGGGCGGAGCGTACGTCAGTTGGGCGAGTTTGCGAAGAGAGGTATCTTCCGTCCCGAGTGATGACGGACCTGGAAGCCATTGGCGTCGGAACCATCTTGGCCGGCCGCTACGAGCTGGTCGCGGAAGTAGCCCGTGGAGCGATGGGTGATGTGTTCGAAGCGTTCGATCGCGTCGAGGGAGCCAAAGCAGCAGTCAAGGTGTTGCGCGCCGAGTACCTCGCCGATGAGTCGATGCGCAGGAGGTTTCGCCGGGAAGGGGCAGTCCTGAAGGCCCTCGACCATCCGGCGATCGTCCGACTGCTCGAGCTTGGGGTCGACGATGCGGGGGTGGTCTTTCTCGTGACTGAGTACGTCGAGGGCGAAACGCTCGCGGAGCGCCTGTTGAAAGGCCCGCTCGGACTCGGAGAGGCCGACGTGTTGGTCGACGCACTTTGTGACGGTTTGGGGGCCGTTCACCATCACGGCGTCCTCCATGGGGACCTCAAGCCCGCGAATGTCATCTGGCCCGCGGACGGGGGTCCCCGTCTCGTGGATTTCGGTGCGTCGAAGATTCTCGGCCTCGATCGATTGACTGCGACGGGCGAGGTCAGCGGGACTCCGGCCTACATGGCGCCAGAGGTGCTGACCGGGAAGGCCGACGTCGATCAGCGCATCGATGTCTATGGACTCGGCGTAGTCCTCTACGAGGCGCTGAGCGCGAAACAGCCTTTTCACGACAAGCACATCGGCCGCCTCATGATGAAGATCGACGCGGGTGACTGTCTTCCGATCAAGGCCGTCGCAGATGTTACCGCCGCGATCGCGAGGGTGGTCGAGCGAGCGATGTGCCGCCACAAAGACGATCGGTACGCCGAAATGGCCGACCTGAAAACAGCGTGGCAGCAGGCGCGGCACGCATGAGCGCGGCGGACGCGATTCGGGCCGTGTGTGCAGCGGTGGGCATATCCGAGCCGGACGGGTGGGGTGCATACTTCGACGTCGTGCAAGCCTGGGACGCAAAAACCGATCTCACATCGGCCCGCACCGACATCGAGCTTGCCGAAATCTTGTTTCTCGATGCAGCCCACGTGATTCGGGCGGGTTGGGTGGAGTCCTCTGCTTCGCTCGTCGACATCGGTGCGGGGGTTGGTGCGCCGACGATCCCGATCCTGCTCTCAGACGCGACGCTGCGCGGGACCCTCGTCGAGCCGAGGAGGATTCGGACGGCGTTCTTGCGGAGCGCCGCGGGCACGGTCGGAATTTCGGAACGCGCGACGATGCTCGAGCAGAAGATCGACCCGGCAAGGCCGGTCGTTGCAGGCGCGCCGTTCGGCGTCGCGCTTTCACGAGCTACGTTTGCGCCCGACGAGTGGTTGCCGATCGGCGCGCAGTTGGCGGGTGAGGTGTGGGCGCTGACCGCCGGAACGGATGCGGAAGCCCCAGCGCATCTAGCGCTACACCGCCGGCTCGACTACGAAGTGCCGTCCAGCGGTGCCCCCAGATCGATCCTGGCATACCGACGCTGACCGCCCGCTTCAGATCCCGGACCCAGGGCCCGAGCCTACCGGCGCCGTCGCGCCGGTACAATCTGAATACGCCGACGAGTCCCCTCGCCCTGCGACATCGTGCTCACTCCCTCGAACTTTGCGAGTGACATGTGAATGACGCGGCGGTCACGGGCATTCATTGGCTGGAGGGTCACTGTCTGGCCCTCGTCCACGGCACGGTGCGCCTGGCGCTTGGCCATGGAGATGAGACCGTCGTCGTGGCGGTCGCGGTAGTCGCCGGAATCGACGATGACATGACGTCGCCCTTCCGGAAACCGGTTGACCATCTTGTTGATCAGGAACTGGAGGGCGTCGAGCGCGGCGCCCTTCTTGCCGATGACGCGGCCGGAGTCCTCTCCGGTCACATCGAGCTCGATTCGCTCGCCATCGGACCGAATGTCCACCTGAACATCGAGGTCCATCAAGTTGACGAGCTCCTCGAGAATCTCCGCAGCCTCCTCGGCCTTGCCGTCTCCCGCGTAACGGGAGGGGTCTTCCTGCGCAGGCTGATCGAGAATCAGCGCTCCGTCACGTGGTTTACTCTTAAGCTCGTCCACGGCGAGTCCTCTTCTTTCTGCGGGGCTTGGCCCGCTTGGTTCCGGCGGCTTCCGAATCTGCAGCCGCTTGATCGTCGTTGTCCTTGTCGTCGTCGTCGTCGTCCGAAGTGGTCGCCGACGCCGCCGTCTCTTGGTCCATTTTCCAGTACATGTATCGCTGCTGCGTGATGCCGATGGCGGAGCTGGTCACCATGTACAAGCACAAGCCGGTCGGTAGCATCAGCATGAAGAACGTCATCATCAGCGGCATTGCGTAGAGCATGACCTTGGCTTGCGTCGCGTCCATTTGGACCGGCGTGAGCTTCTGCTGGATGAACATCAGCGCGCCGAGGATGATTGGCAGCACGTAGAAGGGATCGGGGGATGAGAGGTCGGACCACCACCAGACAAATGGTGCGTGGTACAGCTCGATGCTCGTCGACAGCGTCTGGTAGAGGGCGAAGAAGATCGGCATCTGTAACAGCACAGGGAGGCAACCGCCGAGCGGGTTGACCTTGTGCTTGCGCCAGAGCTCCATCATCGCGGCGCCCTTCTTCTCGCGGTCGTCTTTGAAGAGCTCGTTGATCTTGTCGATCTCCGGCTTGAGCGCGCGCTGTTTCGCCATGTTGCGGAACTGCGGGATGACGAACGGCAGGAGCAGCACTCGGACGAGAAGCGTGAGCAAGATGATCGCCATGCCCCAGTTGCCGATAAAGCCGTAAATCGTGCGCAGAAGCCAGCTCATTCCCCGGGCGATGAAGCTGAACCAACCGAGGTCGATGACGTTGGAGGCGAGGTGCCCAAACTCCTGAAGCGCGTCGTAGTCTTTCGGGCCGGCGTACACGGCGGTGCGGAAGGTGACCGTCTCTCCGGAGCCGATCTCCTGAGGGGCGTAGACAAGCTTGGCTTCGAAAAGGCTCCCGTCGGGGTCCTGCAGCGTGCCTCCGCGTTCGGTCGCCAACAGGTCGCAGCGCTCGGCGGCTTGGCCTTCGGGCGCGGCGATGATGGCGAAGTACACGCTGCTCAGCGCGACGTACTCGACCCCGGGCCCGTAGCTGTGCGGCTGCATCGGCCGCAACTCGTCTTCACTCAGCAGGCCGTCGCGATCCTCACGAATCGTTTCGTCGCCGTGTTGGCAGATCCCGTGACTCAGCGCAGGAGACGGCCTTCCAATGAATCCGCCTTTTTCGTCTTCGCGGCGGACGTAGTGCGCAGACGTGAGACTCAGCCCGATCGATCGTGCCCGTGGATCGTCGTTGCGGACTTCGATCGAGGAATGAAGTTGGTATGGAGGCTCGGCGAGCTCCCAGGTGCGAGTAAGCGACACACCGTCGCCCACCCACTGAAAGCGAAGCCGTTCATTCGACGCTTCGAGGACCTCCCAATGCGCATCCGGCGGAACCGTCACGCCCGATAGCACGGGTGTGAGCGGCAGGTACGCTTCCTTGTCGGTGGTTACCAGCTCGAACGGATTGCCCTCTTTGTCGAGGTATCGCTTCCCCTTCACTTGCAGGCTCACCATGGCGGTGTTCAAGTTCGTAAACGACGCGACGAACCGGTCGTTTTCGAGCTTGTAGACCCGCTGCGATTCCATCCGCGAACGCAAGTCGACGGGCGCAAGTTGTGCCGGGAGCGCTTGGCCGGCGGTTCCTATGGAGTCCTCGGGGGCCTGCCCGGGGGCCTGCTCCGCCGTTTGTTCTGTGGCGGGCTCCTCGGTCTGCGCCTTTGGGGGCGAGAAATATTGAACGGCCAGCATCGCGCCGAGCGCCGCCAGCGGCAGCACCAGAAGGGTGATGGGTAGTTTCTTTCGATCATCCATGGTGCGCCTCATGGCAGTGAGGGTGCTCCGGATGCGGCGCTGGGTCGTAGCCGCCAGGGTTCCACGGATGGCACCGACCGATGCGCTTGATCCCGAGCCACGACCCACGCAGCGCGCCGAAGCGTTCGATGCAGGTGGCCGTGTAGTGCGAGCACGATGGTTCGAATCGGCAGGAAGGGCCGAGCAGACGCGATAGCGTCATTTGATACAGACGGATCAAGAACAGAAGCGCTGCCCGGATCATCGCCTCGCCTCTGGGCGTAGCTTCTTCGCCGCGCGTTGCACCTCGCTCAAGAGCGAACCGTAGTCGATGTCCGTGGCGCCGCGCTTCGCGATAAACACGAGGTCGTGGGAGGGCGGAAACAGCTGTCGATTCCGCCGAAACACCTCGCGTACCACCCGCTTGATGCGGTTTCTCTGGACTGCGGTGCCCACTTTCTTCGTCACGGTGATCCCAAGTCGCGTGTTTTGTAGTGCATTTGGTTGGACGACGATGAGAAAGTGGGGAGTGTGAATTCGTCGCCCGCTGAGTTGGGCTTGCTTGAATTCGTAGCGCTTCTTCAGCCGGTCGCCGCGTCGAAACCGCTGCGGTTGGTCGCTTGGAGCCCCTGTCGTTCCCGATGCGCGAGGCATCCTTGCACCATTTCTGGCTACTTCTTGTAGCAGGACACGGTGAGGCGCTTCCGCCCCTTGCGACGGCGAGCGTTGATGATGCTCCGTCCGCCTCTGGTCTTCATACGCGCGCGGAACCCGTGTGTCCGAAGACGGCGCTTACGATGTGGTTGATAGGTCCGCTTCACTGCAATGCTCCCGAGAAATAAGAGTGCGGGAAGAAAGCACGGGGCCGTGGGGGTGTCAAGTCGCCCGAATCAGCCGGTGGACCCCACCGAACGGGTTGATTTTACAGGGGTACTTGGCCAAAGGCCAGCGTCGCGGAGGCTGGTGTATCTTCCGCTCCCGACGATGACGTGATCGAGGATGCGGATGTCGAGCAGAGACCCCGCCGAGACCAGTCGGTCGGTGAGCTCGAGGTCCTGCGGACTCGGCTCGGGATCGCCGCTCGGGTGGTTGTGGACGAAGATCGCGCCGGAGGCCGATTCGGTCACCAAAAGCCGGAAAACTTCGGCGGGGTCCACCTGACAGGTCGTCCGCCCACCACGCGCAATCTCCCGCTCGGCCCGCACGCGGTTCTTTGCGTCGACCGAAATCACGAAGAAGCGCTCGATCGGACTGCTCATGAGTCGGCGGCCGTACCGGAGGAATACCATTTCGCTGCTCGAGAGTGGGGCGGTGGCAATGTCCGGCGACATCAGTCCACGTGACCCGGCCTCGAACGCAGCGGCCAAGCGTGCGGCTTTCGCGGGACCGATACCGGGAATTCGCTCGAGCTCGGCAACGCTCATTCGCGCAAGCGCCCAGAGCCCGCCCGCGTCTTTCAGGATGCGAATCGACAATGAGCCAACGTCCTCGCCCGCCTGCCCGGTGCCGAGGATCAACGCAAGGACCTCGGGGTCAGCGAGGGCTGCCGCACCGAGGCGGGCGACGCGTTCGCGTGGGCGATCCATCGATCCCACGAGATGCACACCTCATGCCGACCCCCTGCCCACCAATTCCAGTACCTTGCACTCCGCCCACCCGGCGCATCCACCCCTCCGCCAGCGCCCGCCAGCACAAAAAGGGGACAGTCCCCTTCTTGAAAGGGTTAATTCTCAGTGCCAGTGCCAGTGCCAGTGTCAGTGTCAGTGTCAGTGTCAGTGTCAGTGTCAGTGTCAGTGTCAGTGCCAGTGCCAGTGTCAGTGTCAGTGTCAGTGTCAGTGTCAGTGTCAGTGTCAGTGTCAGTGTCAGTGCCAGTGCCAGCGCCAGTG
>JAFDAJ010000167.1 GCA_019313915.1 Deltaproteobacteria bacterium | reverse complement strand
CGTGCTTCTTCTGGTACTCGAGGTCCCACTTCACCTTGCGGGTGGCGATCTTCGGAGCGTCCTCTGGGAGCTTGTCGAGAAAGATCTCCCAGGTGGGGAGCACCTGTAACCGGTGGTTGCCGAGCACCGAGACGTACAGCTCGCGGCCCGGGATGTACTGCTCGACGACGGCGTCGGTCCGAATCCTCTCGTGGATGAAGGCTACCCTTTCTTCGAGTGCCTTGTCGTTGTTCACCAAGGAAGCTTGGGCGATTCCGTAGCTTCCTTCCTCTATCAATGATTTCACGATCAGTGGGAATTCGAGCTTCTGTGGCCGTTTGATCTTCCGATACCGCGGAAAGACACCGAACCGCGGGACCTGAATCCGGTGGTACGTCAGCACCTTCTTCGAAAGGGCCTTGTCGCGGGCGAGCAGAAGCCCGCGCGGGTTGCATCCGGTGTAGGGAGTCCGCTGCAGCTCCAGGTACCCGACGACGTGCGCATCGAAGATCGCCTCACCGTCAAACTCCTCGAGCAGGTTGAACACGACGTGGGGCTTGAACTCCTCGATCGCAGTCCGAAGAGGTGCGAGCTCATCGCTCAGTCCCACCATCAACACTTCGTGCCCGAGCCACCGCAGCCCCTCGCGCACGTCGAACTCGGTCTTGAACGGCGCGATCTCCGCAGGGGAAAGCTTGCTGATGTCGTCGGGCGGGATGAGACTCTTGTGCACGAGAACGATGATTCGCCGTCGCTTTAGAGTGGATGCCATGTATCCCGCCGGTGAAGAAGATGCACCGTGTGCACCGTCAACATGATGGCAAAGTCGAGCTTCGTCTGACGCTCCCCCTTGATCAGTCGCAGCCTGAGCTCACGACACCGGCCCATGATATCACGAAGCACCTGGTCGACGGTGAACTGATATTCGCCAGTAAAAAGGGAGATTTGCTCGCGAATTTGGCGGCGATTGCGCCGGAGAAACGATGCGGCCGTCTCGTTGTTCCGGTAGCGCGCGGAGTCGCTGAAGATCTTGAGTAAGTCGCGATCGTACTCGTCGGTGAAGCCGGGGCTGTAGTGGTCCTGACGCCGCTCATAGTGACGCCGCAAGGTGTGCCGGAGCCGAGGCAGAGAGTAAGGGCGCGCGCGCGAGCTCACCTGGGGTTTCTTACTGGAGAGGTCTGCAGCGAGCTCGTCGATGTACTCGAGCTTGCCGAGGGCCAATGAATGTGCGTACTGCCGTCGCCAATGCGACCGAGGCGCGAGCCAAACCGCAAACGTCTCGGCGAAGTCTTCCACTGGGTGTGCCTGCGCGTACCAACCATCCAAGTGCTCGACGAAACCCTTGCTCGACGGGTTCGGGCGATAGAAGTCGGGGTAGGGTTCGGACGCCCGGCCGAACGCGCGCTGCCAGAGCTTGCGCCGCTGAAGGTTGTAAGCGTGCTGTAAGGCGTGTCCCGCTTCGTGGCGGAGCAGGCGCATGCATTCGATCCGCGTGCCCCCCTCCACCTCGAACATCATCTGCCGTTCAAGACGTATGAGCCGTGGATGGGCCAGATAGAAGGGGATGCCGACGCCGGGGATGCCGTCGGGCGAGCACCACTCATCACTCAACCAAGCGTGAAGGCGAAAGCGGCGAAGCCCCGCAGCATCGAGCTCTTCACGGAGGCGTCCTACGCAGTCTTCGAGCCAGGTGTCCTCCACCGACAGGCCGAGCTCGCACAAGCGAACATCGAGGAGCTCCTCGGTCGGCAGGTTTTCCCAATCGACGGGCACAGCTCGCGCAGCTTGACGGATCTAGTGGGGCGCTACCAGGGAAGCCGTTCGCCGTTGGCGTGCCAGAAGCTGCCGGAGTCCCCGAGCTGCAGCTGGTCGATGCGCGCGACGAGGCCCTCAGCCGACTCCGACACGGGGATGCCGTGGCGTCCGGTCATCTCCGTGGCGACCATGCCCGGGTGCAAGATCGCAACTGCGATACCTTTGCCGCGAAAATCGTGCGCGAGATTGACTCCAGCCATGTTCAACGCGGCTTTCGACATGCGGTACGCGTAGTAGCTGCCCGATCCGTTGTCATCGATCGAGCCCATTCTGCTGGTCATGATGATGATCTTGGAGCCTCGCACCAGGTGGCTCTGCATGATCGAGGTGACCAGCAGCGCGCCTAGCGTGTTGACCTCGAAGTGCCTGCGGATCTGGTCGAAGTCGAGGCTGTCGAACGTGTCACTTTCGAGGATTCCGGCGTTGTTGATCAGGACGTCGACCGTGGTGTCGCCAAGGCCCTGGGACGCCGCTTCGAGCGCCGCCCGGTCGGTCACATCGACCCCGCCGAAGAGCCGAACGCCGAGCGCTTCGAGCTCCGGGCTTGGCTTGCGACAAAGGGCGATCACCTTGTCGCCTCGCTCGCTGAGCTGCCGGCACAGCTCAAGACCGATTCCCCTGTTTGCGCCTGTAATCAGTACCGTTGCCATGAAGCCTTCCTTGTTGGGAAGGCTATCATAGGGCCTCTACGGAGTTGTCCAGTGCAACACTGTCATCGGATCGGAACGCAGAGTCGATCGCCTGCGATGACCTCGCACCCGAAGCCGGCCGGGACGTCACAATCTGCGTCGATCTCACACCGCTCGACGCAGACGCGCGAGCTGAACGGTCCGCCCAGGATGGCGTGATCGACGCATGCCCCGGGCAAGCCATTAAACTCGGACACGGGGCAATCGAGGTCGTCGAAGCAGCCGACGGTGCAGATTGCGCTCACGTAGTCGGTAAAGCGACCAGCGGGCAGCGCGAGCTCCTCGCAGTACTCGCCCCCGAGGCACTCGTCGCTCGAATAGCAGACCTCGTAGGTGAGTGCGCTCGGATGCGGCACCAGCACGTCGTCGTAATCGCCGACGAAGATGCATCCCGAAAGACTCGTTGCGACCGCGGCCACCGTTAGCCAAGCAAAACGTAAATTAGTTGCAAACCCCATGGCGAAAGTCCTCTCTTTTCAGGTAGACGTTCGCCATCTGCTCCCCATTCAACCGGGGCGTCGGGACCTCGATCGATGGGATTTATTGCTAAATGCTGACGTGGACCTCGTGGCCTTCGTAGGCCGCAACGCCTTCGTCGACTTTCTGACCCAGTTGCCGCGCCAATATGAGCAACGCGCGTGCGATCGCAAGCTCATCGCCGATCATGGGTCGATCTGGGTCGTGCGGATTGCGCTGGGCCTTTCCCGTCGCGGCGAGCTCCTCTCCGCCGATTGCAAGGCGAGCTGTCGCGTTGGTCATGTGGCCTTCCTCGATGACTTCAAGGCTCACCGTGAACCCCTTTGATTTGTTCATGGGACACCTCCTCGGGCGTGCACTGAGCATAAGCATTTCAGGCGCTTGGGTCTACGCTGACGCCCCGCCGTCTTGCCATGTAGCAAGATCCTGGGCAGGATCGCCGCCGAACCGGGCGGTCGTTGGGAGTATGAAGATGCGTTTTTCGAGCTTTGTTCTGATTGGTTTGGTGTCCACGATGGCGCTGAGCGGCTGCAGCGGCGGCGGCGAGGGCGGAACCGGCGGAAGCGGTGGCGGACAGGGGCCAGAGTGGACCGTTGACGTAGGGGCATTGAAGCTGCGTGTGACCGAGTCTCCCTGGAACATGGCGTTCTTCGATGCCGAGGGAAACCCGGTGCTCATCGAGCTTCCGGACATGGGCGACGGTCCAAGCGGGAGCCTCGCGATGCACCTCGGCCCGCCTCCTCCCGGAAACGGCCAGCAGGACCGGTTGCCACCCGTAACAGACGGCGTGCCTGCGACTCCGCCGTTGCGCGACAGCGGTTGGGTGCATGCCACGGCCGTCGAGTCATCTAGGACTGAAGGCGAGTCTTACACGGCGACCATCGCCACCTCGGATCCGAATCGTAAGCTCGAGCTCGTTGCGGCGCCCGTTCCCGAAGTGGAGGGAGCGATTCAAATCACGGTAAGGCCCATGAGCAGTGAAGGCGTTCAGGCTCTCGGCATTGGCTTCGTCGCCGAGCAGGGCGAGCGCTTTGTCGGGTTTGGCGAGCGGAGCAACGCGGTTGACCAAAGCGGGTGGGCGCTCGAGCACTACGTCGCCGACGGACCGTACTACGATGGAGTCGAGTACGGCATCATGGGTGAGATTCTCCCGCCCTGGGGGACCCGATGGCGGCCCGACACGACGTACTTTCCCATTCCTTGGGTTCTGTCGTCTCGCGGCTATGGCGTTCTGATCGACAACGACGAGCTCAGTTATCATCGCATGGGCACGGTCGCCGTGGATGCTTGGAGCATGGAAGTCGAAACCACCGAGATGCAATTCCGCGTCTTTGGCGGTCCCACGCCAGTCGAAGCCCTCGGCCGCTACACCGAGGCGGTCGGCCGGCAGCCGGACAACTACGGGCCATGGTTCTTTGGGCCATGGCTTCAGACCGAGTCCGACAGCCAGATCGAGGAGGCGCGACTAGCCGATGTGCCCACCTCGCTCAATGCGACGTATCTCCATTACCTGCCTTGTGGCTCGCAAGAGGGTCGGGAAGACGAGCAAAGGGCGCGAACCGCCGCCAACCACGACATGGGCGTGGCGATCCACACCTACTTCAACCCGATGATTTGCGTCTCCTACGAGCCTCCGTTCAACGACTTCGCAGAGCAAGGTGCGCTCATCAAACGTGATGACGGCCAGACGTATATCTACGATTACAGCAGCAACCTGGGCAATAGTTTCGAGGTCAGCCAGTTCGACTTTGCCGCGGAAAGCGGCGTGTCCGCGTATAAGGCCTTGACCGATGAAGCGATCGATCATGGATACGACGGGTGGATGGAGGACTTCGGTGAGTACACGCCGCTCGATGCGGTCTCGGCGGACGGCGTCACAGGTACGGAATTCCACAATCGTTACGGGCGCGACTATCACTGCGGCGCATACGAGGCGACCGTCGATGCGGGCAAACCGCTGGCCCGGTTCACGCGCTCAGGCTGGACTGGCTCGCCCGCCTGCACTCCGATCGTTTGGGGTGGCGATCCGACTACGGGATGGGACTACGATGGTCTGCAGTCCTCGATCTATCGGGCTCTGTCGATGGGCACTTCCGGTGTCGCTATTTGGGGCTCCGACATCGGTGGCTTCTTCGCCCTGAGCTTGGTTCCGGGAGAGGAGCGTTTCCTCACCGACGAGATGTTCGACCGGTGGATCGCGTACGGCGGCATGTCGGTCGTGATGCGAAGTCAGAGGAACGGCGTTCAAGTACCCGAGTACGATCGGCCGCAGCCCTGGGACGAGGATCATCAACCGATTTGGCGCTTGTACTCCAAGCTCCACACACAGCTCTATCCGTACATTCAGGCGGCCGCCGAGGAGTACTACGCCACGGGAAGGCCGATCATGCAGCACCACGTGCTGACGCACCCTGGTGATGAGGAAGCCACCGGGCGTGACGATCAGTACATGTTCGGGCCGAGCATTCTCGTGGCTCCGGTATACGTCGAGGGCGCGACCGACCGCGAGCTCTATCTGCCGGAGGGCAGCTGGGTCGAGTGGTGGCGTACCGTGGCCTACGGCGAAGAGGGCGGAACCTTCACACTCGGCACAGCCGTCCTGCACGACGGAATGCAATCGGTTAGCGTCGGAGCGCCCCTCACGGAGATCCCGATGTTCGTCGAGGCCGGCGGCGTGATCCCGATGCTTTCGCCTGATGTCTTCACTCCTGCCGAGTATGGCGACGACCCCGAGATCATCCATGCCTCGGATCGCGACCACCTACTTCACGTCCTTGCCTTCCCGCGTGGCGAAACCGCGGGCAAGTTCTACGACGATGGTACCTGGACGAGCGTCGAAGGCGACGGCACTTGGACA
>JAFDAJ010000042.1 GCA_019313915.1 Deltaproteobacteria bacterium | reverse complement strand
GGATTGCTCCTCGGTTGGAGCGCCATGATTCGTGCGTTCCCCGTGCTCGCGCTCGTGTTCGTCGCGGCACCGCTTGCTTGGAAGCTGGTCGCAGCCTCGCGCGAAGGTCGAGGCGGCTCGGGCGGCGATGGGCGTCCTCTCCTACAGCTGCTTCCACTGCTCAAGGTCGGAGCTGGGGTCGTAGTGGTGGTCGTGGCTCTGGGGGCGTTGTCCACCAGTAAGTTTGGCTGGGAAGAGTCCTGGGGCTCGTGGTCGCAGAAGATCTCGATGCACGCCAACCGGCCTAACGTCAATCATCTGGGGCTCACCGCATTGGTGGGCTACGACTCCGACAACCTGTGGAACAACCTCCGCGCGCGAGGGGAGGACCCGGAGCAATGGGGACCGTTGACGGCGCAAACGATGAAGGACCGACAGTGGCTCATCATCGCTGGCATGCTGCTCTACACGTTGCTGGGGCTACTTGCCTGCAGGGGATCGAAGCTCTCCGACGCGGCCGTGATCGGGACCATGATGATCCCGATCTATTTCTACCCGGCGAACTACTACCTGCATATCTTGTTCATCTGGCCCTTGCTTTTCGCCGCGTCGAGCGGGCTGGGTAAAGACAAGGATTGGTCGCTGATCGCCGCAACTATCCTCGGCTTCTGCTCGCTTCAATCGTTTGGATGGCTCATTCCCGGCAACTATGGGCAGTTCCTCCTCTGGAGTGGAATGTTGCTTGGGTTGATTGCGATCCTGCTCGTCATCGCAATCGTTGCGAACAAGCGGGAAGCTACTTCCGGAACCGCTTGAAGTCGGGCGAGCGCCTCTCCATGAACGCGGAGAAGGCCTCCATGTTGGCTTCGGAACCCATGAGCTTACCGAATCCTTCCATTTCGAGCTTGCGCGCGAGCGCGACCTTGTCGCCGTGCATCGCTTTCATGATGCGCTTGATCTCGACCAGCGAATCAATCGGCCACTGCGCGATCTCGCGAGCCTTTTCGAGCGCCTTAGGCAATAGCTCGTCGTCGGGGTACACCCGCGTCGCAATCCCATAGTCGAGCGCCTTATCCGCTCCGAAGAACTCGGCCGTGAATAGCAGCTCGGCGGCTTGTTTGTAGCCGATGGTCGCGGGCCCCATGTAAGCGGCAGCCGCTTCGGTGACCAGCCCCAGGCTGGCAAACGGGAAGCGCATCTTCGCGCTTTGCCCGAGATAGACGACGTCGGCGTGAAACAGCACGGTCGCTCCAAAGCCAATCGCGCATCCCTTGGCCGCGCACACCAGTGGCTTATCGAACGCGCAAATCGCGTCCATCATGAGCTCGAACGGCGGCGGGCCATCCTGGTGCATATCGAGGGCGGACAGGTCGAGCCCCGAGCTGAAGTCGTCCCCCGCACCCGTGAGCAAGACGACCGCCACCTCCGGATCAGAGTTGGCGTCGGCAAACGCGTCCCGCAGCGCCAAGAACGCCTCCGAGTTGAAGGCGTTCCGGCGGGAGGGGCGGTTCATGGTGACGGTGAGAACACCGTCGGTATCGACATCGGTCAGAACCAGCAGATCGGACATGAGGGGTGACTAGCACATCACGGTCACGATCGACCTCAGTCCCTAAGTCTCGGGCTAGAACGCCCTCCCCCCCTTCTCCCTCAACAACCGCAACAGGTTCTTCAAGACCACCGGTCGCAACTCCTCACTCTCCAGCGCACCCGCGTGCAGCAAGTGCACCGGTCTGAAGACGTGGGAGGCGGCGATGAGCTCGCCGTCCTGGCTCCAGGCGGTTGCGCCGAACTCGGAGCTCAGCTCGGAGGTAGGGAAACGGTCTCCCGCGGGGAGCGCCAGGCGGAACTGTGCCGGCAGCCCGGTGACGAGGCCCTGGCCCACGGAGCCGATGTTGGCCAAACGGCCGCTGACCCGTTGTTGGGAAGGAGTCGTGCGGGGAGCGCCGAAGAACTCGGCAACCGGACCGACGGCGGCCCCGACCGCAAGCAAGGTCGCGCCTTTCCAACACAGGTGGTGCGTCCACTCTCGCAGGCGCTCGCTTCGTGTCGCGCCAGGCCGGGTCGCGAGGATCGCGAGGCTTCCCGGATCGTCATGCGTAGTCCAAGACGACAACAGCGGCCCCTCGGCCACCTCGAAACCGTACGCGCGCAAATCGGCTGCGAGCTGGAATGCCGAGCCGTCGTGCACGACCGTCGCTTTGCGCGGCCGCGCCTGAACGCGAGAATGTCTATTTTGGGCTTGGTTTCGTTCTATCTGTGCCATCGTCCGGGCTCCCAGCCCCTCCCACGACGACCTCAGATAATTAAACCAAAAAGGCCGCCCTGTGAGGCGGCCTTTGAGCGACAAAGCGCGCAGGCCACCTCAGTCGGTAAACCAGAAAAAGTAGTTACGCAGAATGTCGCAGTGAGTCTTCATCTCTAACCTCATTTTACGACCCGCCCGGTGGGCGTCAAGCACCTGTCCAACGCCCCGATGGAATCAAGGGAAACACGTCGGGATCACCCAAATAGATGTACGTCCAAGCGAGCACGGATCGGTCGGTAGTGACGGCGCTGACCAGAGATCGCCGGTAGAGGGAGCCCTCGTTGTCGTATCCAGAAAAGTCTTCGTAGGAGTCGAACTCTTCGAGCGTCGCGGGGACGTCATGCACATCGTAAAGCTCGCCATGCACCGAGCCGCTATCGCTGAGCACGAGGCCCGGGTACCAGTCGATGTGGATCAACGACGCGCCCACGATGCGTGCCGAGCCATGTGCATGCCGAACCCTAGGCGCCAAGATATCGTGGCTGCGCATGCCGCGCATCAATGTGCCGTATGTGAAGATCGCCGTCGGGGTCGACGGAGCGGGGGCGTCCCTCGCAGCGGCGAGAAACCCGTCGTTGCGGTGCCTAAATCGGGAGAGCCCACGCGTCACGATCTCGCGGTACTCCGGCCCAGGCGCGACGAAGTCACGCACGCGCTCGTTACAAACACGATAGGTCGTCGCACAATGAGCTCGCCCATCGTCGGTTAGCGCTGTGACGGAGACGCGGCGGTAGTAGCCACCAGACACGCCCTCTTTCGCGTCGAGGCCTTCCCAATCGTGTACACGAAATAGGGCCCCAGGGATCGCCGTCCCGTGACGCTTCTGTATATCGAGCGCACCTCCGTTTCGAAGGCGGGATTGATAGTGGAAGACGAGCTCGTGGTCAGGGAGCCAAGCGGGGCCGAGCGCTTCGATCGATGCAGGATCGCAACCCCTTTTCTCGCACCAGAGTGCCCAGTTCTCCTCGTCGAGATTGGAGCCGTAGGCAAAGTAGAGCACGCGCCTATTGTAGAGCAGCCGCAGGGGCAACGACAGAGGCAGCGGCAGCGACGTTCAGCTATAGGCTCTTTGACGGACTTGCAGTTCGTAGTTGGAGTGTCCTGATGGAGCAGTTTCCGATCTTGATCACCGCCGCGTTCGTTCTCGGGCTCGGCGTCCGCTTCGTGGGCCTGCCCCCGTTGGTAGGATTTCTGCTTGCCGGCTTTTGCATGAACGCGGCCGGCTACAGCTCGACCCCTGAGCTCGAGCACGTCGCCGATCTGGGTGTCACGGTCCTCTTGTTCACAATCGGGCTCAAGCTGCGGGTGAGCAGTTTGCTGCGCCCCGAGGTTTGGGCTGGCGCGACTTTGCAGATGGCGCTCACGGTCGGGCTCTTTTGTGCGCTGTTCCTCGTGCTACCGTTCGGTCTCTTCGGGGGGCTCAGTCTCTCGACCGCGGCCCTAATCGCGTTTGCCCTGAGCTTCTCGAGCACCGTGTTCGCGGTCAAGGTCTTCGAGGAGCAGGGGCAGTCCCGCTCGCTCCATGCGCGAACCGCCGTAGGAATCCTCATCGTGCAGGATGTGATCGCGGTGATCTTCCTGGCTGCGTCGACGGGGAAAGTTCCATCGCCGTGGGCTCTCGCGCTGCTGGCGCTGATCCCAGGACGCCACCTTCTGAAATGGCTCATGGAGCGCTGTGGTCACGGCGAGCTTCTCCTGCTTCTCGGCATCATGATGACCTTTGCCGGATCCGAGCTGTTCGAGCTGGTGAAACTGAAAGGAGACCTCGGCGCCCTAATCTTCGGGATGCTCGTTGCCGGCCACCCGAAGGCCAAGGAGATGGCCAGCTCACTGCTGAGCTTCAAGGACCTATTCCTCGTGGGCTTCTTCCTCAGCATCGGTCTGCGTGGCATCCCGAGTCTCCCCGACCTCGCAATCGCGCTCTTCCTCGTCGCGCTCGTTCCCATCAAGGTTGCTCTCTACTTCGGCGTCCTGACGCGCTTCCGCCTCCGGGCACGAACGTCCGCCATGGCTGCCTTGGGTCTTGCCGAGTACAGCGAATTCGGCCTCATCGTGGGGGCGCTCGGCGCGTCGATGGGCTGGCTGAGCGACCAGTGGCTTCTGATCATCGCCGTGGCCGTGGCCGTGACTTTCGTGCTCGCCTCACCGCTCAACGCTGCCGCACACCGTATTTACGACCACCTCCGTCCGTGGCTCATACGGTTCCAAACGGACAAGCGCGTCCCGGATGAGCAACCCGTGTACGTCCCCGCGGCCGAGGTGCTGATTTTCGGGATGGGCCGGGTCGGTACAGGAGCCTACGACGCGATCGCCAGCAAGCTCGGGGGGCGGGTGGTTGGCGTGGACATCGACCCGGATACCGTGCGGCGACACGTCGAGAACGGACGCGACGTGGTGCGCGGGGACCCAACCGATCTCGACTTCTGCGAACGGGTCGTCCACGAAGGCAATCTCAAGCGCGCGATGCTGGCCCTGCCCAACCACCGGGCGAGCCTGGTCGCCGCCGCGGAGATCTATCCGCTGAAAGAGAAGTTTGGCGTAATCGTGACGGCGACGGCGAAGCACGACGACGAAGTCCGGGAGCTAGAGGAAAATGGGGTGGACGCGGCGTTCAACCTCTACGCGGAAGCGGGACAGGGATACGCGGACTTCGTGAGTGACAAACTCGATTGATCAATCACCGGGCGGAACGGGCCCAGCGACGATGTCAGCCTCCGACTGTAGGACGATGGACCGAGACATCGGAACCCGCCGCCAAGATGACGGAAACTGGAGACAGGTCGGTGAGGAATGACCACTTGGGGCCGTAGGCGTCTGCCCAGTTCCAGTCGAGCTCCGAGGAAGTGACGGGGTAGATCTCCCAGGCCGGGTGGCAGACCTCATAGGTGACGAGCTTTCCGTCGCGAGTCTTGCCAAACCCCCACTGATGTTCTTTGAAGTGATGTTCGACGCTGTCGTCCGCAGGACGAAACGCATTGGTCGAGCCGGTCACGCGCAGGGAGTTGGCGGCGGTTGCGGTGCGCAGTTCATGCTCGACGGTGATGGCGTCGCCAGCGGTGATGACGCGAGATTCCATTGGTGCGTCTAGGTAGGGCTCGTTGTAACGGCGGCGCGCAATCCAGGCGACCAATCGCTGGGGCACATACTCCCGAATGAAGGCAACCCCTCGAGCGCCACCTCTTCTCACGTAGAAACGCAGATTGATCTCCGGAAAGCTCCGAAAGCCGGGCCACGCCACACCACCAACCCGCGTGTTCAGGAAGTCGAACGCGACGAGACTCAAATGGGCACGCCCGTCGAGCAAATCGATCTCCGTTCCAGGAGGACAGCAATCCTCGAGCTGCTCGGCCGGAACCTCATAGGTGAAGAGGCACAGATGCCGCCACTCCGCAGTAAGGAACGTCTGCGCCATGGGCGGAGACTAGGGTCACCGGCCACAGTCGTGTAGAGCCCCACGACTTCACTGGCATTGGCAGTGGCACTGACCTAGTGTCCCCCGCGTGACTCGGGACCTTTCAGGCCGATGCGGGACGTGCGGTTGGTACATCCGCAAGCGCGAAGAGCCGGACGGGTCGTGGGTTGGCGACTGTCGGCTGGGGCAGGGGCGCTGGCCGCTCAAGGACATGGCCACCTGTTCGAGCCACAAGTCCAAAGACACGCCCTGGGACCAAGCGCTCAAACGAAAGCCCGTTGCCGGGGCGCCGCGTAGCTATCGGGACGAGCCGGCTCCGAAGCCGCGGCCCATCATTCCCTCGGAGATTGGAATCGACATGGATCAAGAAACCTTCCGACAAGTCCTCCGCGAGGTCCTCCTCGATGAGCTCGGTGTGCGGCATATCGAGCTCGGTGACCGCTGGAGCGACGGCGAGCTCGTGCTCATCCCCGGCAAAGAGGGAACGCAGGAAAAGCGCATCCCCCTCGACGTGTTCTTCAAGAAAATCGTGATGGTCCGAGACAAGCTCCGCGTCCTCGAACAAAAGATCAACGGCAACAAGAAGCTCAGCGACGAGGAAAAGGTGCAGCTCCAGCAGTACATCACAGGCTGCTACGGCTCCCTGACGAGCTTCAACGTGCTGTTCAAGCACAAGGAAGACCAGTTCGCCGGGCAGAGAACGTAGGAGCTCGAGAGACGAGCCTCGGGGCCTGAGGCCCGAGGCCCAAGACACCAACGCTGCTAGATCATCCCGAGCTCGAGCTTCGCCGCTTCGCTCATTCGATCCGGGGTCCATGCGGGATCCCAGACGAGCTCGACGTGGGAAGTCGAGACGCCCTCCACGCGGCCCGTCTTTTCGGCAACCTCTTCCACAATCGCACCCGCGACGGGACAGGCCGGGGCGGTGAGGGTCATCCGAACTTCCGCGCGGCCGTCGGGAGCGACGTCGACCCCGTAGATCAAGCCGAGCTCGCAAATGTTTACGGGGATCTCTGGGTCATAGATCGTTTGGAGCGCTTCCATGATGGCAGCCTCGACCGCTCTGGGATCGATCGCCGCCTCCGGCTTCTCGCCGGTTCCACCGTAGGCCTCGCTCACGGGCTCGCTGGGCGGAGGATGTCCATCGGCTTGCGGCAAGAACACATGGTTGGATGTGGACCGGGCTTCGATCTTGTGGATCTTCAAGCGTTCGATGTCGTCGCCCACCGCTCTACTCCGTCTTCGCTTCGCCGCCCGCATTGGCGAGGGCCTGATTGAGGGTGTGCCAGCCGAGCGTGGCGCACTTGACCCGCATCGGGAACTCGCGCACTCCGGCGAACACCGCAAGCTTGCCGAGGGCGTCGAGGTCGCTGGCGCCATCGTCGGTCGTCAACATCGTGTGAAACTTGGAGAACAATGCTTCCACCTCCGGGAGCGTCTTGCCTTTGATCGCCTGCGTCATGGTGGAGCAAGAGGCCTGCGAGATCGCGCATCCTTGCCCGATGAAGCCCACATCGGTGATGGTGTCGCCGTCCAACTGCAGGCGAAGAGTGATCTTATCGCCGCACAAAGGATTGTAACCGCGCCCTTCCCGGTTGTACGGTTCGGGGAACTTGTGGTTCCGCGGGTTCTTGCCGTGATCGAGGATCACTTCTTGGTAGAGCTCGCGAAGGTCCATCACCCGAATAGCTCCTGCACTTTGCGAAGCGCGCCGACCAATGCATCGATGTCGTCGGTCGTGTTGTACATGCCGAGCGACGCGCGCGCGGTTGCGGCGATCCCAAAGTGCTCCATCACCGGCTGCGCACAATGGTGCCCGGTGCGAATCGCTACACCCTCCGAATCGACGATCGTCCCGATGTCGTGTGGGTGCGCCGCATCCATCAGAAACGAAAGCGCGGACACCTTGCCGGGCGCGGTGCCGATCAGACGTACCCCGGGGACCGCCTCGAGCGCTTCGGTGGCGTAGCGAAGCACGGCTGCCTCGTGAGCGTGAACCTCCTGCGTGTCGAACGACTCGAAGTAGTCGATCGCAGCACCGAGACCGATCGCGCCGGCGATGTTGGGCGTCCCCGCCTCGAACTTGTATGGGAGCTCGTTGTAGATCGTCTCTTCGAAGGTGACCGACCGGATCATGTCGCCGCCGCCTTGGTAGGGCGGCATGCCCTCGAGGAGCCGCTCCTTGCCGTAGAGCACGCCGATCCCGCTCGGCCCGTAGAGCTTGTGGCCACTGAATGCGTAGAAGTCACAGTCGAGCGCCTGCACGTCGACATCGACGTGCGACACGGCCTGGGCGCCATCGAGCAACACCACCGCGCCACGTTCGTGCGCAAGCGAGATCAGCTCGGCCACTGGCAATACGGTGCCGAGTGCGTTCGAGACGTGGGCGAGCGCGACCAAGCGCGTGCGTTCGGTGACCCGCTCCTCGAATGCCTCACGCAACACCTCCCCGCGGTCGGTCATTGGAACGACGACGAGCTTCGCGCCTGTCTGCTGACAGAGGATCTGCCACGGAACGATGTTGGAGTGATGCTCGAGCTCCGTCACCAGGACTTCGTCGCCTTCGCGCAGATAGGCTCGCCCCCAACTTTGCGCCACGAGGTTGATCGCCTCCGTCGTGCCGCGCGTGAACACAACTTCGCTCACCTTGGCGGCATTCACGAATGCGCGGACCTTTTCGCGTGCCTCCTCGAAACGGGCCGTCGCACGCTGCGAGAGCAAATGAACGGCTCGGTGGATGTTGGCGCAGTCCCGAGCGTAGACGTCGGTCACCGCGTCAATCACCGCTTGCGGCTTGAGAGACGTCGCCGCGCTGTCGAGATAGACGAGCGGCTTGCCGTGCACTTCCTGATGGAGCGCCGGAAAATCCTTCCGCGTACGCTCGCCATCGAACGTCGCAGGGCTCGAAGCTGAGATGGGGGAGACCTCGGTCATGTGACCCCCCGGATGTCTTCAGCATGCGGAATCCGCGTCAAGAGTGCCTCGCGCATGCGGGCGCGCGTGGGCTCATGGATGACTCGGTCGACGATCGACTCCAAGAACGCGTACGTCAGCATCGCGTTCGCGAGAGGCTCAGGGATGCCCCGAGTGCGAAGATAAAACAGCTGGTCTTGGTCCAGCGAGCCGACCGTCGCGCCGTGGCTGCAGATCACGTCGTCCGCGTCGATCTCCAGATGCGGCTTCGTGTGGATGGTGGCCATATCGGAAAGCAGCAGGTTGCGGTTCTCCTGATGCGCCTCGGTCTTCTGGGCGCCCCGATGAACGATGACGATGCCGTCGAACACGGCAGTGCCCTTTCCCGAAGCAATGCCGCGATACGTCTGCTCGCTTCGGCAGTGCGAGGCCTGGTGCTCGACCACGGTGTGGTGATCGACGTGGTCGTCGCCATCGATCAGATAAGCACCGTCGAGTTGGCACTCCGCGCCCTTGCCCTGCAGCAAGCAACGAACGTCGAAGCGAAGAAGGGCGCCACCCAAGGTCACGACGGTCGAGCGATAGGCGCTGTCGGCCGCCTGACGAACATCCACGCGGCCGACCTGGAAGCCCGCATTCTCGTGAACGCGCACGTGGCTCATCTTGGCGTTGCAGCCGAGGTCGACTTCGACGACGGAGTTGGTGAGCTGCCCGCCTTCTTCGCCAGCATAGGTTTCGACGAGGGTCAGCTCGGCGTCGTCGCCCACCGTGACGAGCACCCTCGAGTAAACAACACCGCGCCCGGCCGACTTGGTGATCGCAAGGGCCAGCTCTATGGGTGCCTCCACGACGTTGCCCGCCGGGACGTCGATCCACAAGCCATCGTCGAAGAGCGCCGTATTGAGCGCCGCGAAATGCGTTGGCGCCCCGCCGAGGTCGAGTCGTCCGTCTAAGAGCTCAGGCTCGGACCTGAGCACATCCCTCAGGCTGCGGGCGGTCACGCCATCGGGGAGCGGCGAGGCGAGCGAGGGAACGCCCTCTTCTTCGCGTGAGAACTCTGCATCGACGACTGAGCGCACCGGCGTGAAGCGCCATGCCTCGGTCCGCTTCGTCGGGAGCCCGTGTTCCCGAAGCGTTTCGGCCGCACGTCCGCGAAGCGCACGCAACCAGTCGGGCCCCTTGTCGAACGAAGTGGGAAGGCTCCCGAGGAGCGTCTGGCGGTTGGTATTCGTCACGGTTGCAACGCGTTCCGGACCCCGGCGTACCCCTCTTTTTCGAGCTGCATGGCGAGGCCTTTGTCTCCGGTTCGAACAATTTGACCGTCGATGAGCACGTGCACGACGTCCGGCACGATGTGGTCGAGCAGTCGCTGATAGTGAGTGATGACCAGCATCGCGCGGTCTGGTCCGCGCAACGCATTCACACCCTCGGCTACGACCTTGAGCGCATCGATATCGAGCCCGGAATCGGTCTCATCGAGCACTGCGAGCGACGGCTCGAGCATGGCCATTTGAAAGATCTCATTGCGCTTCTTCTCGCCACCGCTGAAACCGTCGTTGACCGAACGCTTGGTGAGCTCGTCGGGCAACTGCACGAGGGCGGCCTTCTCTTTCGAGAGCTTCATGAAGTCGATCGCGTCGAGCGGATCTTCGCCACGGTGCTTTCGAATCGCATTGACGGCAGCCTTCAGAAAATAGATGTTGCTCACACCCGGAATGGCGACCGGGTATTGAAAGCCGAGGAAGAGCCCCTCGGCGGCCCGCAGCTCAGGGGCCATCTCGAGGAGGTCTTGACCCTTGTAGAGCACCCGCCCCTTCGTGACTTCATAGCCGTCCTTGCCGGCGAGCACGTACGCAAGCGTGCTCTTACCCGACCCGTTCGGCCCCATGATGGCGTGAACTTGCCCCGCCTCGATCTCGAGGTTGATCCCCTTGAGAATGGGCTTGCCGTCTACCTCGACGTGCAGGTCCTCGATCTTCAACATCAGCCGACTGCTCCTTCCAAGCTGACGCCGAGGAGCTTTTGCGCCTCAACCGCGAATTCCATGGGCAGCTCTTTCAACACTTGCTTGGCAAAGCCGTTGACGATGAGGCTCACTGCGTCCTCTTCGGAAAGGCCCCGCTGCCGGCAATAGAAAAGTTGGTCTTCCCCGATGCGCGAGGTTGTCGCTTCATGCTCGAGCTTCGATGAGCTGTTCCTCACGTCGACGTACGGCACCGTGTGGGCGCCACACTTGTCGCCGATCAGTAGCGAATCGCACTGGGTGTAGTTGCGGGCGTTGGTCGCGCCGCGAGAGATCTTGACGCCGCCGCGATAGGTCTGCTGCCCATGCCCTGCGCTGATTCCCTTGGAAATGATCGTGGATTTCGTGTTCTTGCCGAGGTGGATCATCTTCGTCCCCGTGTCGGCCTGCTGACGGTGGTTACTCAACGCCACCGAGTAGAACTCGCCGACGGAATCGTCACCCTTGAGAATGCAACTCGGGTACTTCCACGTGATCGCCGAGCCCGTCTCGACTTGAGTCCAGCTGATCTTCGAGCGCGCGCCTTCGCAGAGGCCGCGCTTGGTGACGAAGTTCAAGATGCCGCCCTTCCCGTTCTCGTCGCCCGGATACCAGTTCTGCACGGTCGAGTATTTAATCTGTGCGCCCTCGTGCGTGACCAGCTCGACGACCGCGGCGTGAAGTTGGTTCTCGTCGCGCATCGGCGCGGTGCAACCTTCGAGGTAACTGACATAGCTCCCCTCATCGGCAATGATGAGCGTCCGCTCGAACTGCCCTGTTTTCGCCGCGTTGATTCGAAAGTACGTCGACAGCTCCATCGGGCAGCGCACGCCCTTCGGAATGTAAACGAACGAGCCGTCACTGAACACCGCGCTGTTGAGCGCAGCATAGAAGTTGTCGGAGACAGGCACGACCGAGCCGAGGTACCTCTTGACCAGCTCCGGATGCTCCTGAACTGCTTCGGAGAACGGCATGAAGATGACGCCTACCTCAGCGAGCTTGTCGCGAAAGGTCGTGGCGACCGACACGCTGTCGAACACCGCATCGACTGCAACACCCGCTAGGACCTCCCGTTCGTGGAGCGGAATCCCTAGTTTTTCATAGGTTGCGAGAAGCTCGGGGTCGACTTCGTCGAGGCTCTTTGGCGCATTTTCGTTCGTTTTGGGTGCCGCGTAGTAGCAAATGTCTTGGAAGTCGATCTTTGGATAGGTGACTTTGGCCCAGGTAGGCTCCTTCATCTCGAGCCACCGCCGGTACGCCTTGAGCCGCCACTCCAGCAGCCACTCGGGCTCCTGCTTCTTCTTCGAAATGAACCTGACGATCTCCTCGCTCAAACCGGGCGGCGCGTACTCCTCCTCGATGTCGGTGACAAAGCCGGCGTCGTACCCCTTCTTGAGAATGTCATCGATCTGTTCGGTTGATGCTGACATGAATCACTCCAACTCAGTGGACGTCGTTGCTCTGCGGACTTGCGGCGCGCATTCGCTCCGCCTCGTTGCTCGAGCGCGCAATCGACACGAGCTCCGCCGTGCCGGGGAACGCCATGTCCGCCAACGTGATCTCCGAAAGCGCTTTGTGAACCGCAGCATTGATTCGCTGCCAGTTGGCCCGGACCCCGCAGTTGGTCTCGTACTCACAAGACGAATCGGTGGTGTCATCCGAGCACTCAGTCACGGCGATTGGACCCTCGATGGCCTCGATCACTTCGTTGACGCCGATATGCTCCGGCGACCGGGCGAGCGCGTAGCCCCCCTTGGCGCCGCGCTGCGAAACGACGACCCCAGCACGCGCCAGCTTCTTGAGTACCTTGCTCGCCGTCGGCTCCGGGATCTGCGTCTGCACAGCCAAGTCGCGCGCGGCATGCGGCCCCTCGACTGCGGCCAAGTGCGTCGCCAACACCACCGCGTAGTCGGTCATCTTTGAAATTCGCAGCATTTTCAGTGGTTTATATACCGGACTGTTTCAGTCCTATTTGGGGATCTAGAGCACGGCTGGGCGGGTGTCAAGGTTGGCCCATGGCCAAGACCTACGACGCAATCGACGCCAAGCTTCGGACCTTCATCGACGATCAGAAGATGTTCTTCGTCGCGACCGCTCCGCTAACGCCTGACGGACACATCAACGTATCTCCGAAAGGCCTCGCGGGCACCTTTGCAATCATCGACGATCGGACGATCGCCTATTTGGATCTGACCGGGAGCGGCGTCGAGACCATCGCTCACTTACGCGACAACGGTCGCATCTGCGTCATGTTCTGCGCGTTCGAAGGCCGGCCCCGCATCGTGCGCATACATGGCACTGGTGATGTCGTGGAACCCGACAATGCAGAGTTTGAAAGCCTGAGCGCGCACTTCGACGAGTATCCGGGCGTGCGCTCGATCATCCGAGTCCGCGCGGGCCGCATCAGTGACTCCTGTGGCTACGGCGTGCCACTGTACGAGCACACAGGCGGGCGCGATCAACTTCAACGCTGGGCTGAGCAAAAGGGGGAAGACGGTCTCGCGCAGTACCGGCGAGACAACAACGCTGAAAGCCTGGACGGGCTACGGAGCTTGCTCAGGGACCATTAGCACCGGTACCGGCGCGATCCGTATGCAGCGCGAGGCGGTGCTGCCGACCAACAATCGCCCCAACACCCCTTGCCTGTGCGTGCCGACGACCATGACATCTGCGTCAACCATCTTGGCGGCGTTGCACATGGCGTGGGAGGGATACTCGGGCGAAACGACCTGGTGAGCCTGCGCGTTGGGCGCGTATTGCTCGATGTATTCGGCAAGCTTCTTGCCCGCCTCGAGCTTGCCCTGGTCGCGCAGGACCTGGCGCCAGGTGCGCTCCTCATCGGGCTTCTCCTCGCCACCCGCCGGGATGACGACGTTTGCGATATGCAGCTCTCCGCCGACGCGCGCGGCCGCGCGCTTGGCCCAGGAGACCGCGGCGAGCGCAGACTCGGAGAAGTCGGTGCCGACGAACCACTTGGTACCCTGAAGGCCGTCGGGAATCGGCGCGTCGCCAGTTGCGACGAACACCGGGCGGTCGGCAGCGCGGATCACGCGCTGTGCGGTCGAGCCTAGCACCAGCTCGGTCACCCCCTTGCTATCGAACGACCGTGGACCGCTCGCCCCGTAGGGACCGACGGTGATCAGGAACGCGCCCCGTTCTTCGGCCAGCTCTGGGATGACGCGCCACGGACGGCCACGAACGACGAACGCGTCACATTCGACGCCAGTCGCCACACAGCGCGCCCGCTCCTTTTGGAGCTCGATCTCGAGGTCGGCTTCTTGCCGTGTCGAGTCCTCCTTGGCCGCCGCGGTAGCGGCTTCGAACTCCGACGACTCCGGCCACCAGGAGTCCGAGTCATCGAGGACGTGGACGAGATCGACTCGCACGCCAAACGCTTTGGCTGCCGCAACCGCCAGATCGACGACTCGGGGGCCTGCAGAGGTCAAATCGGTTGCACAAAGGATGCTCGCTCCTGCCATGACAGGAGCATAGATCAACACGTTGGAGGCGCACATGGTCGGCGCTAAGATTGCCTGGACCGATGAGCGAAATGCCGATTTACATGGACCATCACGCAACGACCCCGGTCGACGAGCGGGTCCTCGCTGCGATGCTTCCCTTCTTCGCGGAGCGCTTCGGCAACGCTGCCAGCGGGACGCACGCTCACGGAAGGGGCGCCCGGGATGCGGTGGAACGCGGACGGGCGCAGGTCGCCCAGCTGGTCGGCGCGAAGCCGAACGAGGTGATCTTCACCTCCGGAGCAACGGAGAGCGACAATCTGGCGCTCCGCGGCGTGGCCCAAGCGCGCCTCGCCGAGGGCAAACACATCGTCACGGTCCGGACCGAGCACAAGGCTGTGTTGGATACCTGCGCCGCGCTCGAGCACGGGGGTTGGCGCGTCACATGGCTCGACGTCGACCCGCAGGGGCTCGTGTCCATCGATGCCGTCGCCAATGCGCTGACCGACGAAACGGTGTTGGTGAGTGTGATGCTCGCCAACAACGAAGTGGGCGTCGTCCATGACCTCGCCGCGATCGGCGCTCTCACCGCGGAGCGCGGCATCACCTTTCACTGCGACGCTTCGCAGGGCCTCGGCTACTTGCCGTTCTCGGTCGAAGACATGAACATCGACCTCGCGAGCGTTTCCGCACACAAGATGTACGGCCCGAAGGGGGTCGGTGCGCTCTACGTCCGAGAGTCTCTACAGGCGCGTGGCATTCCCGTTGCGCAGATGCTGGGCGGCGGCCACGAACGAGGCTTGCGCTCGGGCACGCTCAACGTGCCCGGCATCGTGGGCTTTGGCGCGGCGGCCGAAATCATGGCGAACGAAGGCTCGGCGGAAGCTACGCGAATCGAATCGCTGCGTGACAGGTTGAAGGATCAGCTCCTCGACGCAATCGAAGAGGTTCGGCTCAACGGCGCCGCCGACCCACGGCATCCCGGGAACCTCAACCTGTCGTTTGGCTACGTCGATGGAGCGAGGTTGCTCCTCGACCTGTGCGAAGTCGTTTCGGTGTCGAGCGGCACGGCGTGCAGTAGCGCTGAGTTGGGCCCCAGCTACGTGCTCGAGGCCATGGGCGTCCCCAAAGACTGGAGTGCGGCCTCGGTTCGCTTCGGCCTCGGCCGTGCCACGACCGCTGCGGACGTCCAGACTGTCGCCAAGGCGGTGATAGAGACCGTCGAGCACCTGCGAGAACGTTCTCCGCTATGGGCGCGAAGGTCCAGCGGTAGGCCCGTCGACTGGTGACGGCCCCCCGAACCTGGCGGAACCCAGCTTCCCGCCTTACATAGGACAGATGAGCGAGGCCAAGAGCATCACGCTGACACCCAAAGCCGTGCAAATGGCAAAGCAAAAGCTTGCCGACCTCGATGCGCCGGTCGAGGGCCTGCGCCTCGGCGTCAAAGGTGGCGGCTGCTCCGGCTACTACTACGTCTACGACTTCGCCAAGAAGATCCGCCCCAGCAAAGACATCGTGTTCGACTTCGACGGCCTCAAGGTCGTCGTCGACAATCGGAGCATCGAGTTCCTACAAGGCGCGGTGCTCGATTGGGAACAGAGCCTGATGAGCTACGGCTTCAAGTGGAAGAACCCGAACGCGACCGGCGACTGCGGTTGCGGCGAATCTTTCGA
Source organism: Deltaproteobacteria bacterium (assembly GCA_019313915.1). Classification (GTDB taxonomy): domain Bacteria; phylum Myxococcota_A; class Polyangia; order Polyangiales; family Houyiibacteriaceae; genus SG8-38. The sequence continues at coordinate 2,219 of JAFDAJ010000042.1, read as the reverse complement.
AGTCGACTAAAAGCCTTCTTCGAGTGGCACCGGAATCGGATTCGGCAAGTCCACGTAGCGCTGCAAGTCCTCGGCGGTGCACTCGGCCGGCAGTGACTCCGGATTGTCGAGCGCGACCGAAAGGCAGCATCGATCGAACGCCGGCTCGGGCCCGGCGCTTTGCCCGACATTCGCGCAGGGAGCGGGAATCGGAAGCTCGACGGGAGCGACCCGATCGGCGATGTGCGCGAGGGCCCCCTGGAAGGTGAACGCGACTCCCGTGGCGGTGCATTGATCGTCGGGGCTGCCAGTATTGGGATCGACGCGGAGATCGAGATTGTTGGTGAGCAGCCCGACGATGCTCCCGCGGAAAGACTCGTCGCAAATGCCCAGCGGTTGCAGGGTGGCGACCAGCTCACCAGCGGAGAACCGCCCGGCGATCATGCCTTTTTCCAGGGTCTGCCCATCTTCACTAATGTCTGCAATCAAGAAGCCGTTGATCGAGATCGAGAAACTACCCGGCCCCGTGAGAAATACGAAGGTGGCGGCGGTATCCAGAGGAAGAACGACGCGACCGTTGCTGATGTACGCGTTGGTTCTCCACGTCTCCGGGCGGTCGAGGTTCCCTGCAACCAAGACCGACGGATCGACGAAAAAGTAGTCCTCCCCGTCCCAAGCCGGGTGTGGAGCTTCTTCGGTTGCGCCTGGGAGCATCAAGCTCGAGCCGTCGGGGCCGCCCCATTCCACGGCGGAGACATCGTCGAGTGATGTTCCATCGACAGAGGAGAGCACCGATACATCGACCTTCGCGTCGTTGGGCGTGCCGTTCCATTCGCGCAGCCGAAGCAACGCCGTGCCTCTACCCTGCCCTTGGTTGAGCGCGATGTTGTCTTCGAGGCATGAGATCAAGCTCATCACCGTGGGGAGAACATGCTGACCGAAGGAGTTGTCGATCCCCTTGATTCCGTCGAGCGGCGGATTTCCGTTGGCCGCAACGCATTCCGCGGCGTCGCCAACCGACCCGGTGTTCATCCCATCCAGGTCGAGGCCGAAGCGGCGCCAGCGGTCACCGGATTGGTCGACGGAGATGTTGCGGAACGCAAAGACCGCCTCGATATCATCGGCGGCGGAGCTCGTGCTCGACGCCGGCCGATCCGGGACGCCTGCGAGCCCCTTCTCCGCCAGATTAGAGTCGTAGACGCTGCACGCCGGAGCGGTCAGCGCGAGGGCCATAAGCAACAAATTAAGGTCTAGTTTCATCGGATAGGCGCTCGCTACACAAGCCAATAAAATCTAGCACTACTATAACAAAACAGTTATAGAAGATCTCGGAAATTTGTGATCTTGCTCACGGAACGGGACGCCGCGACCACCAGGCGGCCAGTGCACTCCCCAGGATGCAGTGGGTAATCGCTGAGATGGCGCTTGGGATAGCGGTCAGCGGATTGGCGAAGTGAGCTTGTGCAAGGACGGCCCCGAGGCCCGAGTTCTGCATGCCGACTTCGATCGAGGTCGTCCGTGCGACACTTCCGAAGCCGCCGCTCAGTCCTCCGAACAGGTATCCGAGCAGAAAACCAAACGTGTGCGCGGTGAGCACAGCGCCGAGCAACTGTAGACCGGACTCGAGCACGGCATCTTTCTGCGCCCCGAGGATCGCGGCCACGATCAACACGATCATCAACACAGCGGCTGCGGGCGCGGCGGGCAAGAGCTTTTCGGTGAGCTTCGGCAGATAGCGGCGCATGAAAAGCCCGATCGCAACCGGGAGCAGAACCACTTTGGCGGTGCTCACGAACAACCCAAAGGCGTCGACCTCGACTCGGCTACCCACGATCCAAGTGGTGAGCAGGGGTGTGCATGCAGCAGCCAACATCGTCGAAAACGCGGTCATCGACACCGAGAGCGCGACATCGGCCTTGGCCAGGTACGCGATCACGTTGGACGCCGTGCCACCCGGACAACAGCAGACCAGTACCAATCCGACGGCAAACGGGGTGGGAAGCTGAAACAGGATGCCCACTCCCCAACCGAGAAGCGGCATGACCGTGTACTGCAACAGCACGCCCCAGAGGATCGGCGCGGGCGCTCGGAACACGCGTGAAAAGTCGGAGAGCTCGAGGGTGAGGCCCATGCCGAGCATGATGATCTGAAGCCCCGGCGTGATGAGCCCGTAGTCGAGGAACCACGTGAACGCAGGCGGGTAAATGAGGGCGACGACACCGCCGAGGGTGACCCACAAG
>JAFDAJ010000166.1 GCA_019313915.1 Deltaproteobacteria bacterium | reverse complement strand
CGGGGCGACGCAGACCGATGCGCTGGCGATGGTGACCGCCGACGAGGCCCTGGCCAAGCAGATGGAAGACCTGACGCCGCTTCGCCGGCTCGGCACGGTAGAGGACATCGGCGCGGCCGCCCTCTACCTGCTTTCGGAAGCGGGGAGCTGGGTGACCGGAAAGGTTCTCGAAGTGGATGGCGGCACGGTTGACTCCAATTGGCCGTTCGCCATGCCGAGCGGGCTGCACGGGCCGAAAGGGGATTGAGTCATGAAGTCGGTCACCATCGATGCATTCTCGGACGACGCGAGTCGAGTCGAGGTTCGTGAGGTTGCAGCACCGAAGCCCGGGCCAGGGCAGGTGCGCGTCCGGATGCACATGGCGCCGGTCAACCCTTCGGACTCGTTTGCTCGGATGATTTGGAACCTCGGGGCCGAGCGGCCCACCGACAGTCCGGGGGGGGAGGTCTTTCCGAGGCCACCGTACGCGCTCGGCGTCGAGGGTGTCGGGGTAGTCGAAGAATGCGGCGGAGGTTTTCTCGGGCGGCGCCTGGTTGGCAAACGCGTTGCCGTGGTGAGTGGCCCGCCCCATGGCACATGGCAGGAGCAGACGCTCATCGATGCGAAGCGCGCGTTTCCCGTGCCAAGGTCTCTTAGCGATGCCGAGGCTTGCTCGTTCTTCGTCAATCCCCTCACCGCGCTGGTGATGGTGCGACATCTCTTGCAGGTGCCGCGGGGCGCTGTGGTCCTACAGACTGCCGCCGGGTCTGCGCTCTGCCAGATGGTTCGAAACCTCGCACGCGAGGATGGCTTTCGCGTAATCGATGTGGTTCGCAGTCGCGTCGGTGCCCAGCGACTCAAGCAGGGGAACAGCAAGTACGTGGTCGCATTGGAAGACGAGGATTTGCTCACCGCGGTACATCGCATTGCGCCTCAGGGGGTCCAGTGCGTCCTTGATTGCGTTGGGGGTGCGACCGGTGCCGAGGTGTTGCGAACACTCGCGCCCGGCGGACGCATGGTTTGCTACGGTACATTGAGCCGCGAGCCGATCGCTCTTCCTCCGAGAGACATCATGATGCCGATGACCCGCGTCGAAGGCTTCTACCTCGCAGCGTATCTCGCCAACCGCACGCTGTTTCAACGCCTTGGTCTGGTCCGCAAAACCGCGCAGCTGATCAAGAGCGGCGTGCTCGGCACTACTGTTGCGCAGACCTATCGGCTCGATGAGCTGCATGCGGCGCTGGAGCATGCGCGCCGTCCCGGGCGCACTGGGAAGGTTCTTCTCGACCTGACCTGAGCCCGGGCCCTATTCGCTCAGGGTCTCATCATCGTCTTCGTCGCCGCGCGGGGACGTCACCGGCGCCAAGCGTCCCTCGTGCAGCATTTGTTCGAGCGCCCGCTGAATCTCCCGCGCGAAGATCACGGAGGCTGCCTCGAGCGCGATCGGCTTGAGCGCCGTCAGAAGCTGTGCGGAACTGTCGATGCCGCCATCCCGGACGCGCTCCTGCACGTGCTCCTGGAAGTGAAGGCCCAGCTCGGTTGCTGCTTTCGACAGGTGGCGCGACAGGATTTCCGTCGCCTCGTGGGCGGCGACCACATCGATGCCATTGGCTTCGAGGGTAAGCACCATCTTCATGAGTGCAGGGCTCCTCACCAAGTACTGATTGGCTTCGCGCTCCAACATGCCTGCGTTCACGAGTGCGGCCAGTAAGCCAGGCGGACGGCCCGCGAGCCGTTCCTGGATCTCCTTGTCGCTGAGTAGCTCCGGCACGTCCTCGCTCCACGGCATGCGGAGCTCGGCTTCGAAGCCAAGCCAGTCGTCGAGCGATGCTTGCCCGCAAGCAAGTTGGTCCACAAGATTGCGGATCGCGCGAATCTGAAGGCCGCGATCTTGTAAGCGCGCTATCAGCTCGAGCCGTTCGACGTGGGTGCGGTCGTAGTACGCCTTTCGTCCACGCCGAACCGGCGCGGGCAGCGCCCCCTTGCTCTGGTAGAAACGGATCGTCCGGCTTGGCACGCCCGTGAGGGCGGCAAGCTGGTCGATCGTGTAAGTAGCCTCGTCTTGCTCCGTCATCCTGCAAGGCGGGTCGTTCGACCCGGTGGGTCGGGATTATGCGTGTGCTTTGTTGCAGCCGCGAGCCACCTGGTCACAAAGGAAGCCAGGTAGAATCGCTGCGGCGGCGAAGGCTGTCCATGCAATGAGCGTGATCCAAACTAGTTCCATTCTGCACCTCCTATTGAGCCATTCATAACTCTGACAGTCACAAGTGTCAAGGTTAAGGGGGTGCTGAATAGACGAAAACAGAGTAATTACGCGGAACAATGAAGCCACTCATCCTCGTTTGTACCGACTTCTCCGCCTGTTCCGAACTGGCCCTCGAAAGGGCTGCCGACATTGCGAGGCGCGATGAGACACGTGTGTTCTTGATTCACGCGTACGACCCCAAGAGGATCAAGGGGCCGGGGGACCGCGAGGCATCCGAAGGAGATCGGCAGGCCTGGGATGAAGATTCGATGCACCAACTCAAGGAAGCGCGCCGTCGGTACTTTGGCGGTTTGGCCGACACCGACGTGCAGTACGACGCGATTCCAAGCGCGCATCCGTCGATCGAGATCTGCAAGATTGCGAAGGACACGAAGGCGAGCCTCATCATCCTCGGATCCCACGGGCGCACCGGCATGCTGCGCCGCCTACTAGGCAGCGTCGCCGAGGCAACGGTGCGCCACGCACCTTGCAGTGTGTTTATCGTTCGTGAGCAGGCTGCTGCTACTTGAGCTTCGCCTTGATGTTGAGCAGGCGCTGCTTGATGTCGCTGCCCAACGCCTTGAGCTCCTCGCCGACTTCTCCGGCCTTCGCGTCGAAACGGCGTTCGAAGTCTTCGATGCGTGCGCGTCCTTGGCGTCCATGCCGGCGAGATGCAGCTTCACCCGAATCTCGTCTGCCGTGCGCTTGAGGTCCTCGCGAGTGTCCTCCAGGTCCTGCTTCAGTGTCTTGTCTGCTTCGTCCGCGCTCATAGTCTCCTCCTTTGAGGGGTCCGGGGGTGATACCAGTACTGCATCGAACGTGCCAAACGAGACCTTTGGGGCTTTCGGGGTCAACCGGGGGGTCGCAGGTGCAGGTTCTTCGCCGGCAGCGCGCCGACGCGCAGGATTGGCGTCGCAGCCAACAGTGCTTGCACAGCCTTTTTGGCCTAAAGGCCAGCACTTTGAGCCTCTGTGAAGTTGGCCCGCTCGATGCATGCACGTTGATCCATGCACGCACTCGAAGACTTGTATGCCTCGTTCGCCCGCGTCTATGGAGATGGGAAACCCATCCGCGGAATCCGCGAGCTGCTCGCGGCCATCCATGCCGCAGGCCTCGCTCCGGAGAACGTCACCGAAGACTGGCTCAAGGCGCTCAACGCTGACTGGGTCTACGGCGAGTCACTCATGCCGTTCCAGGACCCCGCCGCCAATCGCCTCTATCAGCGGTTCCTCCAAGGAGGTTGACTGGGATGCGAATCGAGAAGCGACCGCGGCGGAGCCAGACTGCTCCGCGCATGACTGATTACGATCAGGAGCGAGCGTCGTTCTCCTGGGAAGTCGCGCGCGCGGAGCTTGCGGGGCTTCCCGGTGGTCGCGGGCTCAACATCGCCTACGAGGCGATCGGCCGTCACGTCGCAGATGGGCACGGGGATCAGACGGCGATCATCTGGCTCGGCAAGAAGGGCGGGCGCGTCCAGATCACTTATGCCGAGGTTGATTCGCTGACGAATCAGTTTGCCCAAGTGCTCGCGAAGCTTGGGATCGAGGCCGGGGATCGCGTTTACTCGCTTGCTGGCCGGATTCCCGAGCTCTACGTGTGCGCACTCGGCACCCTGAAGCACCGCGCGGTCTTCTGCCCTTTGTTCTCCGCGTTTGGCCCCGAGCCGATCGCGGAGCGGCTCAACCTCGGCGAGGCTCGCGTGCTGTTCACGACCGAGCGGCTCTACAAGCGCCGCATCGCTGCGATCCGCGAGCGCATCCCGACACTCGAGCACGTGATCGTCGTTGCGGACCCCAAGAAACCCGAGAAGCCCGAGGCTACCGTCGACTGGGCCGAGGCAATGAGTGAGGCATCGACGGAATACGAAATAGGCGACACCGATCCGGAGGCGCCCGCGTTGTTGCACTTCACCAGCGGCACGACCGGGACGCCGAAGGGCGCGTACCACGTTCATCAGGCGGTCCTGACCCATTACGTGACCGGCAAGATCGCGCTCGATTTGCATCCGGAGGACATCTATTGGTGTACGGCCGACCCCGGCTGGGTGACCGGCACGTCGTATGGCATCAGCGCGCCCCTCACCAATCGCGTGACGATGGTCATCGACGAGGCGGAGTTCGACCCCAAGCGTTGGTACGCGATACTCGAAGAGGAGAAAGTGCAGGTTTGGTACACGGCGCCGACGGCGATTCGCATGCTGATGAAGGCCGGAGCGGAGCTGCCGCAGAGCAAGGACCTTTCGAAGCTCCGGTTCATGGCGAGCGTAGGCGAACCGTTGAATCCGCAGGCGGTGGTCTGGGGATATGAAGTGTTCGGCATGCCGTTCCACGACAATTGGTGGCAGACCGAGACCGGCGGGATCATGATCTCGAACTATGCCTCGATGGACGTGAAGCCCGGCTCGATGGGGCGGCCCATGCCAGGCATCAGCGCTGGGATCGTGCGCGAAGGCGATGACGGACATCTGCACGAGGTTGATGACCCAGAGACGGACGGCGAGCTCGCGTTGCGCCCCGACTGGCCGTCCGTGTTTCGCGGGTACTGGAACGACAAAGAGCGGTACGATGCTTGTTTCCGCGATGGTTGGTACCTGTCTGGCGACCTCGCGCGCCGCGATGAAGAAGGCTACTACTGGTTCGTTGGCCGCTCGGACGACGTGATCAAGTCGGCCGGGCACCTCATTGGGCCGTTCGAGGTCGAGAGCGTGATCATGAAGCATCCGGCGGTGGCGGAGGTGGGCGTCATCGGGAAGCCCGATCCGGTTGCAGGCACGATCATCAAAGCCTTCGTCAGTTTGCAACCAGGTTACGAGTGGAGCGACGAGCTACAGAAGGAGATCATCGGCTTTGGGCGTAAGAATCTCGGGACTACGGCGCCGCGCGAGATCGATTGCGTCGAGTCGCTGCCCAAGACGCGGAGCGGAAAGATCATGCGGCGCCTGCTCAAGGCGCGGGAGCTCGGGTTGCCCGAAGGGGATACTTCGACATTGGAAGGAGGAGACCGTTGACGCTGTACATCTCACGTGACCACGCCCTCGACTTGCTGCGGCAGATGATCCGCATCCGAAGGCTCGAGGAAAAGAGTGTCGAGCTCTATTCAAAGCAGAAGATCCGCGGGTTCTTGCACCTCTACATTGGGGAAGAGGCAGCGGGCGTCGGAGCGATGCGGGCGCTTCGGGAGGACGACAACATCGTGGCGACCTATCGCGAACACGGCCAAGCGCTAGTCCGCGGCATTCCGGCGGGTGAAATCATGGCCGAGATGTACGGCAAGGCGAACGGCTGCTCAGGCGGCCGGGGTGGGTCGATGCACTTGTTTAGCGCGAAGCGACGGTTCTACGGCGGGCACGCCATCGTGGGTGGTGGACTGCCGATCGCCGTGGGCCTGGCGCTTGCGGACAAGATGAAAGGCGAGGCCCGCGTCACCGCGTGCTTCTTTGGTGACGGTGCGACGGACGAAGGCGAGTTTCACGAATCACTGAACTTGGCGGCGCTTTGGAAGCTGCCAGTTTTGTTCTTGTGTGAGAACAACCAGTACGCGATGGGGACTGCGCTCGATCGCCACGTCTCGGACAGCGATATCGTCAACAATCCGCCCGCGTACGGAATTCCGTCCGAGTCGGTCAACGGCATGGATGTCGTGGCCGTCGAGCGGGCAGTGCACAACGCAGTCGAGTCGGTCCGCGAGACGAGCGAACCGCGGTTCCTCGAGCTTAGGACGTACAGATTCCGCGCCCACTCGATGTACGATGCCGAACTCTACCGATCGAAGGAAGAGGTCGAAGAGCATAAGAAGCACGACCCCATCGCGAACTTTCAGGAGCGCGCGATGAGCGACGAACTGATCACGCAGAGCGACATCGATACGATCGAAGCAGATGTTGCCAAGGAAATCGCCGAGGCGATCGAGTTCGCCGAGCGAGGGGAATGGGAACCTGTGGAGGACATCACCCGTCATATCTATGCGAGGGATCTGTCGTGACCACGTATCGAGACGCAGTTCGAACCGCGCTCCAAACGCTCCTGCGTGAAGACCCGCGCGTGTTTCTCATGGGCGAAGACGTGGGCCGTTATGGTGGTCCGTATGCGGTCAGCAAGGGCTTGCTGAAGGAGTTCGGCGAAGAGCGGGTTCGCGATACGCCCTTGTGCGAGTCGACGTTTGTCGGAGCCGGCATTGGCGCCGCGCTCGGAGGGATGCGTCCCATCGTCGAGGTCATGACCGTCAACTTCAGCTTGTTGGCGCTGGACCAAGTCGTGAACAACGCGGCGGTGATGCGGCACATGTCCGGCGGGCAGTTCGAGGTCCCGATTGCGGTGCGTATGGCGACCGGCGGGGGCAAGCAACTCGCGGCGCAACATTCGCACAGCCTCGAGAACTGGTACGCGCACATACCCGGGATCAAGGTGCTCGCGCCGGCCACGGTCCAGGACGCGCACGACATGTTGCTCGCCGCAGTCGAAGATCCGGACCCGGTCTTCATATTCGAGCATCAAATGCTTTACGGAATGGAGGGTCCGCTCGACACCGAGGCGACGCCCCCTTCACCGTGGAAGGCCGCCATTCGGCGTTCGGGCAGCGATGTGAGCCTCATCGCGTACGGCGGCTCGGTCCACAAAGCACTGACTGCTGCCGAGAAGCTCGAAAAAGAACGGGTGAGTGCCGAGGTCGTTGATTTGCGAAGTCTGCGCCCGCTCGATCGTGAGACGATCGTCGCGAGCGTATCGCGTACGCACCGGGCCGTCGTCATCGACGAAGCGTGGAAAACCGGCAGCCTGGCGTCCGAGATCAGCGCCATCTTGGCCGAAGACGCATTCTACGAGCTCGATGCACCGGTTGTGCGTGTGTGCACGCTGGAAGTGCCGATTCCGTACGCGAAGCATCTCGAAGAGGCGGCCCTTCCGCAGGTCGATCGGATTGTCGAAGCGGCGAAAAGGAGCGTCGGCGGTGGCTGAGTTCGTCATGCCCTCCCTTGGCGCCGATATGGCCGCGGGGACGCTCGCGAATTGGCGCGTCGCGTTGGGGGACACGGTCTCTCGAGGGGACATCATCGCCGAGGTGGAGACCGAAAAGGGACTCATCGAGGTGGAGGTGTTCGAGACGGGCGTGGTGGAGGCGTTGCTGGTGGCAGAGGGGGAGAAGGTGCCGGTCGGGACCGTGCTTGCTGAGATCAGAGCAGTGTCAGCGTCAGTACCGGCGTCAGAGTCGGCGCCTGGGGACATCATTTCCTCGGGGGCCTCGGATGTTGACCTCGATGGGCCGATGGCTTCGCCTGCCGTTCGTCGGCGCGCGCATGAGCTCGGCGTCTTCCTTGGGGGCGTAGAGGGCACTGGGGATCACGGCCGGATCACGCTCGATGACGTACAACACCTTGCCGGCGCGCAGGCCGCGCCCATTGCATCGGGCGATCGCGTTCGTATCTCGCCTTACGCCCGTCGTATCGCGACGGAGCGCGGCGTTGACGTCTTGCGGATTGGCGGCACCGGGCCGGGTGGGGCGATTCAGGCGAGCGATGTGTTGAGCGCCAAGGTTCCGGAGCCACGGAAGTCCGTGTCAGCCGCCGAGCGCATGCAGAGCGCTATCGCGGCAGCCATGACGCGAGCCAATGACGAGATCCCTCACTACTACGTCGAGCACAGCATCGACATGGGGAACGCGCTGGCCTGGCTTCGGGAGACCAACGCGTCCCTCAGTGTGGCCGAGCGCTTGGTGTCAGGTGCAGTGGTGTTGCGTGCGGTGGCGCGTGCGTTGCGAAAACACAAGAAGCTCAACGCGACTTGGCAGGGTGGGGAGGTCGTGCCGAGCGACGGGATTCACGTCGGGCTGGCTGTCTCGCTCCGCGGTGGTGGGCTCGTGGCGCCTGCGTTGCGGAGCACCGATGAGGGGAGTCTGTCCGACTTGATGGCGCGGATGACAGACCTCGTGAGCCGCGCGCGCGCCGGTGCGCTTCGGAGCTCGGAGATGACGTCTGCAACCATCACGCTGACTTCCCTTGGAGAGCGCGGTGTCGAAAGTGTGACGCCTATCATTTTTCCGCCGCAGGTGGCTATCGTCGGATGCGGCGCGACGCTCGAGCGTCCGTGGGTGGTCGATGGGCAGGTGGTGCCGCGGCCCATCATGCGCGTCACGCTCGGGGCCGATCACCGAGTTACCAACGGTCACCAGGGCGCGCGTTTCCTGAGCGCGCTCGATGGCCTCTTGCAGGAGCCGGAGAAACTATGACAAGCGACGAAATACGAGCTGTCTTGCTCAGCTGCTTGACCGATGTGGCTCCCGAGATCGCCGACGAAGAGATCGCGGACGACGCGGATCTTCGAGACGAGCTCGACCTCGACTCGATGGACATTCTTCGTTGGGTCCAAGGCATTCACAAAGCGCTCAGTGTCGAGATTCCTGAAGAGGACTATGGCAAGATCGCAAGCCTCGAGGATGCCATCGCCTATGTCGCAACCCGCCTCTGATTCGGCACCCTGGTCCGTCGAGCACAGCGAGGTG
>JAFDAJ010000165.1 GCA_019313915.1 Deltaproteobacteria bacterium | reverse complement strand
GTTGAAGGAAGTCGAACCGGACTACGTGTACGTTCCTTGGGTCAACATGGTCGTTCTGATCGTGTTGCTGATCCTGTTCATCTGGGCCGGAGTCAAGGTCCGCCGCTTGTTCAGCACGGCAAAGGCCAAGTTGAGCAAGAGGCCCGATGCCTCATAGATCGAAGCGCTGGCAATAGTCCGCTAAACGTTCTCGAATCCCTTCGGCCGTGAGCCCAAAGCCCTCAGGGCTATGAATGTGGACGGGCTTGCGGCTCTCCGCGTCGAGCATCCCCTGCATTGCCGCGCTCGCTGCGTCGCTCAGCTCCATGCCGATGTCTCGGTAGGCCTGTGCCATCGTCGCGATCGGGTCACGTCGCACGTCGACGTGCCGCACGTGCGCGACGCGGCCCGAGGGCAACCCGTCGACAACTTCCAGGGCGCGTTCGAGGGACCCCGGCAGATAGCTGTTCATCAGCTCCGGCCCCAGCGCATCCGGATCGATGTCATCGCTGAAGAGCGCACGGGTATACGCGTAGAGACTGCACAAGGAGCTGATCGTCGTGGCTGGATCTCGGTGGGTGAACACAAACCGCGCGTCGGGGAAGAGCTCGAGGATCGTCGGGAGGAAAACCGAGTGGGTCGGGTCCTTGAGCGCGAACCGAGTGCCGTGCGGCCGGTGGTGCTGAACCAGCTGCAACTGCTGTCGGTACTGACCATACGCGATGCGAGGGTCTTGCCCCTGTAGCCACTCCACGTAACCAGGCACACGGTACTGAACGTTGTACTGGAGCGTGCGAAAGATGTTTGTGAACAGGGCGACGCACTCCTCGGGCTCCTGTGCGCCCATCGGATGAATGGCCTCGTAGTTAGGCGAAATGCCCTCGAGCTGTTTCAGCACGCGGGCGAGCTCTTTGGCACGGTCATCTTCTCCGGTGCTGGGCGGAACCGGATACATGCTCTCCCAATACGGCATCGTACGCGTGTCCGGGTCCTGGGCGAGCAGCCGGTGAACGAACGTAGTGCCCGTGCGCATCCAACCGATCAAGAAGATCGGAGACGGGATCTGCGTGTCCAGTATCTCCGGGGTATCCCGTATCGCCTGTTCGATCCGCAGATGCTGTCCAGCCATGCGTAGGCAATCCATCTGCGCGGCGATCCGGCCCGAGAAACTGAGCTCGGCATCTTCCTGAACGGATCGAAGTAGCGCATCGAGCGCGGCCAGCGTTTCCGGTCTGGGGTCCCCAACACCGGGGTTCTGTCGCTTGGCCTTCTCGAACCAAGCCTCAGCCGAAAGGGATCCGAAGCTCGGAAGCCACCGCCCGATAGCATTGACCCCTCGATACCACCAGGACTGAGCGTCGCCCGCGGTCGTGAACTGTTCTGCCCGAAGAGGCCTCTGGCGCTCGGAACCCATCTCAGACCACGGCGACGAGTGCAGCGCGCAGCGCGAGGCGGTCCTCGTCGTCCTCGTATGGAAGCGAAGCGACGAACCGTTCGGCGTCGAAGTCGGGCGCGACCTTCCGAAGGGCGGCAACGTGCTTGGCGATTTCATCGGCGTCTCCCAGCATGCTGGCCGCCGCTGCTTGGAAGGCCAGCTCGCGGACTCGCGGTACGAGGAAGTTCTGCAGGGCCTCGAGTGCGTCGCGATAGCGCCCCAGGTGGAACAGCGCCCGAGCGAGGTGCGACCAGTAGCGGGGCGGGTGATAGGGGTTGAGACGCATGGCCTTTCGTATCCAGGTTTCGGCCTCTTCACAGCGCCCGACGAAGGATAGAATCTCGCCCATTGCGCAGACCGAGCGATCGTCGTTGGGGTTGAGAAAAAGCCCTCGCTCTTGGTGGCGAATCGCGAGCTGTAGATTTCGTCGCATCAGCGCGATCTGCGCGAGGATGCGATGACATTCGCTGTCTGACTCGTCCAGCCTCAGGCCATGCTTGGCCGCCGCTTCGGCTTGGTCGAGGAGCTCGTCGTATTCGCTGGGCCGAAAGTGCATCGCCATGCCGAGTCCGCACGCGAGCCAAGCGTGGGCCTGCGCGTAACCCGGGTCGGCCTCAATCGCGTGCTCGAACATCTCGATGGCTGCTTCGGTGTCCTCACGGGTCTCCCGGTGGTGATGCTCCTTGCCACGTAGGACGTAGTCGTACGCATCCAGACGGTCAGCTGGTGCTCGCCGAGCTTTCGCAAGCCTTGCTGCTTCGACCCTCCCCGCCAGCGTAGAGACGATGGTCGATGAGAGCTCATCCTGTACAACGAAGACATCTTCTATCTCTCGGTCGAAACGATGTGCCCACAAGGTCGACCCAGCGTGCGCGTCGAGGAGCTGGACGCTGATACGAACACGGTTGCCGGCCCTTCGGACGCTGCCTCGAACGAGAAACTGGGCGTGGAGCTCGGCTGCCGCCTCGCGGTCCGACACCTCCCGGCCTCGAAGCGCGAACGTGGAGCCGCGCGAAATGACCATCAGTGAGCTGAAGTGGGAAAGCGCAGTGATGATGTCTTCGACGGTTCCATCGACGAAGTAGTTGTCTTCAGGCCCAGAGAGATTGTCGAAAGGAAGCACCGCCACCGCGGGAAGGTCGCGCCCCGAAGCAACCGCCACCTCCGCCGGCGGGCTGGATGCGCGCGGCGCGCTTCCGCCACCCCCGCTACGAATCCGTTCGTAGACAGCCGTCGTCTCGGGGCTGGGTTCCGTCCCGAGCTCCCTCGACAGCGCGTCCGTCAGGAACTGATACTGCCGCAGAGCATCTGAGCGGCGACCGATGCGCTCGAAGAGCTCCATGAGGTGTCGATGGGCCGGTTCGCAGGCGGGGTCCATCGCAAGGCGGCGGTTGAGTACATCCACTGCCTTCTCTGGACGGCCTTCATCGGCGAGACGGAAAGCAAGCCTCTCGAGCGCATCACACGCTGTCCTGCGGAAGTGATGCTGCGCACCGAGAAGCCACTCGTCGTAGAGCGCTTCACGAAGCACGAGACCGTCGAGAAGGTCGTCGCGGTAGAGTTCCAGGCAACGTTTGAGGTCGGCAATGTCGTCGCTGTGCGCGAGGCCGTCGAACTCGCGGGCATCGACCGTGCAAAGCTCGAGGTTCAACGCCAACGTCTCGCCGTTCGATGAGATCAACGGGCCATAGGAACGCCGAATCTTCGACAAGGCCTGCCTCAGGTTGTGGCGGGCCCTCTCGTCGCCCGTCTCGCTCCACAGGAGCGCGGCCAACTGCTCCCGGCTATGGGGCCGAGCGCTCTCAACGGCCAAATACCCAAGCAATGCTTGGATTTTCTTACCCGTCACGTCGAGCGCAGTCCCGTCCGACCACTGTGCGTGGAACGGGCCCAGGACGTTGAGGCGAAGCGTCTTGGCCATCTTGGACGGATTATAGACGAAGATTAGACGGCTCATAGCCCTCGATCTGACGCTCGATAAACGGCGGCCACCCAGGATGGAGATGTCCCCAACGGGACTCACCACCAAAGGAGACCGCCATGACCACACAACCGCAAATACAGCCGACACAGCCCGCCGTCCTTCCGACCAACATTCAGGATGCCCGCACTTGGGGCGCCGGGGGAGAGAAGTACGACCAGGTCAGCCGCGGGATCGCTGATGCGATCGACCATGCGGTCGACGCGCTGGATCCGCAGCCCGGCGAACACATTCTCGACGTCGCCACAGGAACGGGCTGGGCCGCCCGGCGCATCGCTCAGCGCGGCGCCACCGTCACCGGGGTCGACCTCGGCGAAGAAGTCATCGAGGCCGCGAAAGCGCTGAGCACCGGAATCGATTTTCGAGTCGGCGACGCGGAGGCTCTGCCCTTCCCGGACAACCACTTCGACGCGGTCATCTCCACGTTCGGCGTGATGTTCGCCCGGGATCCGGAAGCGGTCGCAAGAGAGCTTGGCCGGGTGGTTCGTCCGGGCGGTCGCATCTCGCTCGCCAACTGGGCGATCGGCGGAACCGTGCACGACATGTTCCAGCTGATTCGCTCCTACAAGCCCGCAGAGGCCAACCCGGCCCCCTCGCCCTTCGAGTGGGGGAGCGCCGGACGCGTGACCGAGCTCCTCGGGGACCGCTTCGACGTCGAGTTCGAAAGTGGAACGTCCTTCTTCCGGCCTGAAAGCGGCGAGCAGGCCTGGGCGACGTTCTCCGTTGGGTTCGGCCCGGTCGTGACCTTGCTCGAGGTGCTCAGTGAGGAGAAGGCTGAGGCACTCAAGAACGAGTTCATCGACTTTCATGAGGCGCATCGAATCGGGTCCGGCATCGTCATGCGTCGCCCCTACGTCATCGCGAAGGCAACGCGCGTCAACGAAAACGAGCGGGCGTCATGAACCTCGAGCTCATGCCGCGCACGCGAACCCGCGACGTCAGTGGGTTTGACGTGTTCTCGCACGGAGACGCGGGCCAAGCGCATGTCATGGCGCACCGCATGCTCGACGGGGGGCGGCATGAGCTCGGCCATGGGGTGCTCGGCGCCTGGCTCGATGGCCACGACGGAGGCGGAAGCGACTGGACGCACCTCCAATGGCACATGGCGATATTCGAAATCGCAGTGGGGGCGTGGGAGGAGGCGTTGACTCGATTCGAAACGCACATCCTTCCTGCCGCCACGGACACGCACGATGCGCTGACCGACGCGCCAGCCATGCTATGGCGATTGGAGCTCGCAGCGCCGCGGCCCGTGAGCTTGGCGTGGGAGCCAGTACACGCGACGGCCGTTCACCAGCTGACGCGACCAAGCACTCCTTACGTGGAGCTTCATTGCCTGCTGGCACTTGCGGGCGCGCGTGATCTCGACGGCCTCGACCGCTGGCTGCACGGCAGGCGCTCCACCAATGATCGAAAGGCCACCCTCCTGGCACAGATGGGAATCGGCCTGCGAGCGTTTGCAGCGGGCGACTATGAGCTTGCCTCGGTCGTTCTCGCCGCAGCCGTGCCGAGGGTGTCGGAGCTGGGAGGTAGTCACGCGCAGAACCTACTGTTCCAGGACATCGCGGACCTCAGCTGGACGCGAGCACAAACGATGACCCGCGCGGCAGCGTGATCACTGGCACTGGACAGCCGTCGTGACGATGTCGAGGCTCGGGCCCCGAGTCGCGAGCCCGGAGCCCCAGGCCTCGAGGCCCGAGACCCAAGGCCCGAGGCCCGAGGCACTGACGTTGCGGACCACAATGCGGTACAACCCCGAGCGTGCCCCCCCTCAAGCTAGCCGCCCTCGTCCTCCTCGCCGGCGTCATGATCGCCATTGGCGTCCTCCACTTCGTTCGGCCTAAACCGTTCGTCCGAATCGTTCCGAAGTTCCTGCCCGCCCCCCTGACGCTCGTCTACGTCAGCGGGTTCTTCGAGATTCTCGGTGGCGTCGGGCTTCTCATTCCCGACACACGAGCCTGGGCGGCCTGGGGTCTCGTCGCGCTCTACGTCGCCGTGTTCCCGGCGAACATCTACATGCTCACCAACAATATCTCGCTGAACCCGAACAAACCGATCCCGCGCTGGGCCCTGTGGCTGCGGCTACCATTTCAGTTTCTTTTCATCGCATGGGCGTACTGGTTCACCGGGTGAGTTCTTCGCTTTTCTCGCGCCCCGATGAGTGGACTACCTTTGCTAGCAAGTTGGGTCGTGGCCTAACTGCGGCTGGCCTAGCTGCGACGGTTGCGTCGGTCTCTGACATCGCGTTCACCAGCGACGATCTGTCGATTCGAGCGTTCGTCGGTAGCGCCGGGCTTGGGTTGGGATTTGGGTTGACGATTGGTGCGCTGTGGGCGGGATTGGCGCACCTGCTCGCAAGACGTCCGCGGTTTGCTTCGTGGATAGTTTGGCCAGGGTTGGCGCTGTGGGCCTTCGCCCAGGTTGCTTGGAGCCTTCGGGCATTCGCGAACCTCGGCACCCGTTACAACACACTTGCGGTTGGCACACTGGTCGCTTGTGGGCTGGCCGCTTTGACGACCGGCGCTCTCCTGGTTCTGATGCAGCCCACCCGCACGGGCCCACCTCCGCTCGTCCGGGCGCCTCGGTGGATTCGATGGGTGATCGGCATAGCGCTCGTCGCTGGCGCACTTCTCTTCGTCTACGTGGACCGAACCCAGTTCCCAGGACAATACGCGATCTTCCACGTGGCCCTTCGAGGGTTGACGTTGCTCTGTA
>JAFDAJ010000425.1 GCA_019313915.1 Deltaproteobacteria bacterium | reverse complement strand
GGCTGCGTGAAGGGCCGCGCCACCGCGCGGACCTTTCGTCCGGCCGGCACAACCTGCAGGTCGAACTCGTTCACCCAATAGGAAACCATCTCGACGGCCACCAGCTCGCCAAGTACGGCACCGGTGCAGCGGTGGCTGCCGCTGCCGAAGGGCAGCACCCGTCGCCTTAGAGGGCCCGACTGCGGTGCAAAATAGCGCGTCGGATCGAACTCGTTCGGACGCGGAAAGACTGCCGCGTTGAGGTGGTCACCCGCGATTACGACAAGGATCTCGTCACCTTTGCGAATCGAGTAGCCGGCGAACTCGAAGTCCCGATCCGCGACACGAAGGACTGCCGTGCCAGGTGGGTTCAGCCGCACGGCCTCGAGGAACGCTGCGCGCAGATACTTCTGCTTGGCCGGAGCGACCGGGCCGGAGGACTCGCGAGAGAGTTCCTCGAACTCCTGCCTGACCTGAGCCAGATCGCGCGGGTGGGTGAGGAGCTGGTAGAGGAGAAACGAACAGGCCGACGCGACGGTATCGAATCCGGCCAGGTAGGCGCTGTAAGGCACTGCGATGAGATCGCGATCCTCCCAGCGCTCCCGCCCCAGGGGAGGTTGGAGATCAAGGTAGCGCCCCACCAGCGTCGTCGCGGCGCGCTCGGGGCTGGAGCGAATCCGGGCGACCAGACCCAAGAAATGCGAACGAATACGCTTCTGGGCCGACCTATAGACGGGATTTCGCAAGATCCACTCGGGCGCGTGCCCGAACGTGGCCCAGATCAGGGTGTGCACGATCAGTGCCAGTTCCTTCTTGCTGAATGGAAAGGGCTCGCCATTCAGGAGGACCGACAGGACGTCGACCGTTTGAACCTGGGCTTCATGAAGCACGTCAACCTGATCTCCGGCGCGCCATCCCGCGGTGTGCTCAGCCAGGCGGCTCTGGATGTCCACCCGTCGCTTCGACTCCAAGTTCGCGTTCATGAACTGGAGATGCGCTTTCCGAAACATCTGGTGCTGCGGGCCGTCGAAGGTGCTGGGGAGACAGCTGTCCAGCTCCCCGTCGAGCACGTGCATGGACTTGCTCGTCCGCAAGCAGCTGCCGGCTTCGAGCAGGTCGATGGCCTCTTCTCCAAACAGGCAGGTCATCTCGACGTTCAGCATGCGGAGACGAAAGGCATCCCCGTACGTGGCGCGAGTCTCCGAGAGGAACGGGTGAACGTCTCCGAGGAATTGGCGGAGCGGGCCAATTAGCGGCAGTGACCTCACCAGCGGCGGACGGCGTTTCTCGATGGGCTGACGTGTGCCGGTCAGAGCCGACTCATTTGCGGTCGTGGCAGTCATGGGAAGGCGCCTCGTGGATACTAATCCGAATTACCAAAAAAGCTGAACGCAAAGTTGAAGCCAAGTCCGCGTTGGAGACGATCGACATCGACGCGGTTGCCGCGAACCGCTTTTTCGAGCTTGTGTCCCGGACAGGTCGCGATGTACAGACGCTTCGTGGGAATGCGTATGCTCGAACGAAGCCTACTTACGAGATCGACGTGCACGGCGAGTAGTAGACGACACCGTCGAGACAAGGGCTTTGCCTCCATGGACATATGTTTCGCTGCAGATCTGTAACCCGGCGACAACGACTCAGAACCAAGAAAATGACTCATGGCACATCACATAGAAACAACGGTCAGGGTGAACGCTCCCGCAGCGAAGGTCTGGGAGACGCTCCGAGATTTCAGTAGCATCGAGCGCTTTTCGTCAAACGTCGAGAGCTCGCCCATCGTCGGCGAGGTCGACGCCGGGCTCGGCACAAAACGCATATGCACGTTCTACGACAAGTCTACCGTGGTCGAGGAGATCGTCGGGTACGAAGAAGGCGAGAGCCTCGATATCGAGCTCAGTGAGTTCTCCATGCCGCTCGAGAGCATGCGGGCACAAATGAAGGTGACTCCTGTCGACGGCGCTACGAGCGACGCGTCTTTCTCCATGGACTTTGTCGTCAAGTACGGCCCCGTTGGGTGGCTCATGGGCGTACTCATGATGAAGCCCATGATGAGAGGGGTCACGAGAGATATCTTGAAAGGGTTGGCCTTTCACGTCACCACGGGAAACACAATAGGCTCAGAGATGCCCTCTGCAGCAGCCCTCGCTGCGGCGGTTCGGCAAAATCCCTAGAGCATCAAGCCACCGCTGCTCTGCACGAGCGCGTAAATGCGTCGGTGATCGGTGTTCGACCGATAGCGCGTGTCGTTCAGAGCGTTGCGTCGCTGGTATATGTATCCCG
>JAFDAJ010000164.1 GCA_019313915.1 Deltaproteobacteria bacterium | reverse complement strand
GCGCGCGTACATCAGCGCCCACTATCGAGCGCACCGCCAGACCGCCGTGTATTTCTGGACCACGAATCTTGGCCTAGCGGATTTCGATCCTGGCGCTCCGCGCACATCGGATTCCGACTTGGCGGAGTTCTGGGCTCACGAATGGGGCGCCAAGGTCTTGTTTCACATCACCCCGCCCGGCCGCCCTCGTCAGCACGACATCGACGTCTATTTCAACCGATACACGCGCACGAACAATCTGGCCGTGAACGTCGGAAGTCTCGGCTACGGGTACAACTTCTGACGCGATAGACATGTGCCAGAAATAGCCACCGATGGCCCAGCGACCCGCTTGCGTTGTAGGCGTGGTATAGCGTCCCCGACCCATGAAACGTTTCTTCGCGCGCATTCTGGTTGGCCTCGTAGTGTTCGTCGCTCTGCTGGCGATCGTCCTGCACATTCGCTACGGGGGCGGCGAGCCATACCCCGATCTGAGCGGCACGCCGATCTTCAACGAAAGCGAGCTCGAGGTCGTGGTGACCAGCCTCGAACCGATCGGCAACATGGCGGTGTCCGCTGACGGGCGGGTTTTCTACACGATTCACCCAGAGAGCCGGCCCAGTGGCGCCAAGCTGCTCGAATGGGTGGACGGCGCACCCAAGGCTTTTCCGAGCGACGATGCACAGTCGCTCTTCGAAACGCCGCTCGGCATCGTCGTCGACCAGCAGAATCGCCTGTGGACGATCGACCATGGCAATCACGGGACGGGGAAGGCGCGCCTCCTGGCTTTTGACTTGGCAACGGGCGCAGTCGTGCACGACCACGTGTTTGACTCGTCAGTCGCGCAGCTGGGCTCTTTTCTGCAGGACCTGCAGGTGGACTCGACAGGGAAGCACGTGTTCATCGCGGATGTCAGCTTCTGGCGAAAGAACCCTGGCTTGGTCGTGTACGACGTGGAGCTCGGAAAGGCGCGCCGGGTCCTCGACAGCGACCCATCGGTGTCCGCTCAGGACTGGCTGATTCGCAACCCGACTAAGGACATGGTGTTCTTCGGAATCGTCGTGCTCAAGCCGGGCGTCGACGGGGTCGCGATCGATCGTGACGACGAGTGGGTCTACTACGGTGCGATGGCGCATGACACGATGTACCGAGTCAAGGTTACAGATCTTCTCGACGATTCGCTCAGCCCCGGGGCACTTGCGGCGAGGGTCCAGGCCGTGGGCCCCAAGCCACTCAATGACGGGCTCAGCACGGACAACGAAGGTAACCTTCTAATTACCGACGTCGAGCACAACACCGTCATGCGCATGAAACCGGAAGGCGATCTTACGACGCTGATTCGCAGCGACCGTATTCGCTGGGCGGACGCGTTGAGCTACGGCCCCGAGGGCTGGCTCTATGTCGCTGACAGCGCGATCCCCGATCAGATGCTGCAATCGAAGGCGCACATGGCTGCCAGCGCGCCGTACCACATCTTCCGGTTCAAGCCGGGCATCGACGGGGTCCCGGGGCAATAGGCGGCGGGCCGATCACGGGGCGGGCTTCTTGCCCTTGAAGCTCACGAAGAAGGTGAACCCCAGAACGTGGGTCAACCGATTGGGTTGTCGCGATAGGTAGACATTGGCGTAACCGATCTCGGTGCGAAACCGCTTCTCGAATGCGTAGATGGCGAGCCCTAAGAAGGCACGGTTCTGATCGAAGCCTTGCTTGGCCCAGTTGGCGCCCTGGATGCCAACGAAGAGCTCATCCCACAACGCAATGCCGACGGGAACCGACTCCTTGGGACGGTAGTTGAGCCTCACCATCTCGCGAAAGCGATGGGCTGTTCCACTCCCCGCGTTCGAGAAGCGTTGCTCGAAGCGAGTTCGGGATTGGAACCACAGCCCTTGCTTGCGTCGATAGTCGAAAATTAGCTGCTCCCAGACGCGCTGCTCGTCGGTGCGTTGGCCTGTCGCATCAAACCACTCGGGCACCCACGCATACCCGGCCCACAGAGAAACCCAAGGAGCAAACGCATAGCCGATGCCGGGACGAAGAATATGAACCGTCCCGCTGTCGCCACGCCGAGCGTGGACATCGAGCCAAAACATCGGGCTCGGCTTGTCTGCGAAGACCTGCCCTGTCGCAAACAGCGCCGCCCATATGGCGAAGTCCTTGTCGGTTTGGGCTTCGACCTGGCGAGCCGAACCAGCCGCAATGACGACGACACAGACAAACAGGCAGAAGCGAGGAGCCAACAGAATGCAGATACTACTACGTGGGGCGCCTGCGACTAGCTCAACATCGTGCGGAGGCCCTTTTTCCAACGCTCGATCAGGTCATCATAGTGCGCGTCGTTCTCGCGAAAGATGCGCTCCATCGCTAGACCGCGCATGAAGTAGAGCGTCATCTCGACGGCGATCTTGGCCTGGCGGTCCCCTCGACCGGTGAGCTGCTTGAACCCCCGGTAGATGCGGCCGCCAAGGTTACGCTCAAAAGTCTCGAACCTGTCGAGGAGCTCCGGGTCGGTCCTGGCAGCGACCATGAGCTCGACGACGGCCCAGTAGAGCGGCCCAGAGAACGTCGCCCAGAGCATGTCGACCATGGCGTCGATCGGGTCATCACCTTTCTCGAGCCGGGCGCTGAGCTCGGCCTCGAACTCCTTCGAACGTTCATCGGCAAGATGTTCGATCGCGCCAACCAACAAGTCGGCCCTGCTCGGAAAGTGATGAAGCTGCGCGCCCCGGGACAGTCCGGCACGCTCGCCGACCTCGACGGTCGTCGTCCTCGGGTAGCCCACGTCGATCAGGCTCTCGATCGTTGCGTCGAGCAACTTCCCACGGGTGATCCGACGGCGCTCCGCCTGGGGCACTCGCTCCCGCTTTGGAGCGACGTCAGTTCCGGCTTTCTTCACGCTCCGCAGCTCCTCAATCGCGACGGTACATCGTCACGACTGCAGCGCCACCGAGGCCGAGGTTGTGCTGAAGTGCGACGCGTGCGCCCTCCACCTGACGGTCCTCGGCCTGGCCTCGCAGGTGCCAGACGAGCTCAGTGCATTGCGCAAGGCCCGTGGCTCCTAGCGGATGCCCCTTGGAAAGGAGACCACCACTCGGGTTGGTGACGAACTTGCCGCCGTAAGTGTTGTCGCCGTCCTCGATGAACTTCTCGGCCTCGCCTTCGGCGCAAAGGCCAAGTGCTTCGTAGGTGAGCACTTCGTTGGTGGTGAAGCAGTCGTGAAGCTCGATGACATCGACGTCTTCAGGTCCGATGCCGGACTCTTCGTACACCGCCTGCGCTGCGTTCTTTGCCATGTCGAAGCCGACCATCTTGATCATCGAGTCGCTGAAGCTCGTCCCGTAGTCGGTGCGCATCGTTTGGGCTGCGATGTACACAGGATTGGAAATACCCTTCTTCTTCGCAAAATCATCGGAGCACACGATCGCGGCAGCGGCGCCACAGGTCGGAGGGCAGCACTGGTAGCGCGTGAGTGGATCAAACACCTCCGGCGATGCGAGGATCTCTTCGACCGAGAGCAGGTCGCGAAAGAGCGCGTACGGGTTCTTTGCGGCGTGCTGGCGGGCTTTCGCGTTCACCTTCGCGAAGGTCTCGCGCTTGGCGCCATACTTCCAACGATACTCGCGACCGGCTCCGCCGAACATCTGGGCGGCGGGCGGCGCGGAGGTAAACCCCTGCGTGTCATTCATCACGTTGACGTGCAGGCCGAGGGGGTTCGGCCTGTCGTTCCAAGCGCTGCCAAGCGCCCCCTTCTTCATCTGCTCGAAACCAACCGCAAGCGCGCACTCGACGATGCCACCTTCGACCATCTGTTTGGCCAGCATCAAAGCGCTCGAACCAGTGGAGCAGTTGTTGTTGACGTTGTAGACTGGAATCCCGGTGAGGCCCACGTCGTAGACTGCGCGCTGACCGCAGGTGCTGTCTCCGAAGACATAACCAGCGACCGCCTGCTCGACGTCGCCGTACTCGACGCCTCCGTCGGCAAGCGCAGCCTTGATCGCCTTGGCGGCCATCACGTTGTAGTCCTCGCTCTGGCCTGGCTTGGCGAACTTCACCATGCCAACTCCGATTACGTTTACTTTGCGTCCCATCGATGCTCCTTAGCGTTCCTGTGCGCGAGTTTAGATCAAGCCCTTGAGAAAGTTCAGGCGGCGTGCGGGCTGCATGTCACCGTCGATACGAAGCTTGCCCTGCTGAAACAGCGATTGGGTGCTCGTCTCGCCGCTGCTGAGCTCTGCGAGCTCCGCATCGTCGATCGTGATAGTCGTCGTTGCGCCATCGGTCTCGCCTGTCTTGACGGCGGGCGGCTGGTTCTTGAGATCGACGACCCATTTGGAGTCGGGGTCTCGCACGTAGAACTGCAGAACCGCGCCGACCTCGTCCGCGAGGCTCGGCTGCTCTTCGAGGCGTTTGCCAAGCGCCTCGAACAGGTTCGGAGCAAGTGGCTCGCGTGACTGGGGCGCGGCTACCGGTGCCGCGGGCGCCGCACCGCTTGCGCGGGCTGCAGCTTTTTCGAGCACCAGATCGAACGGCATCTCACCAAGCGCTTCGATCTTGTTGACGCTCATCATGTCGCCGCTGACCTTGAGCTTTCCAGTCGAAAACAACTTCATCGCGTCAGCCTCGCCCTTCTGCAGCGCTACATAGTTCTCCTCTGAGAGTTGAAGCGTCACATCCGGCTTTGCCGTTTCCCCGGCGCCGGCGCTCCCGGTCTTCAAGTCGATCGTCCACAGGCTGTCAGGATCACTCAACTTGAGCTGGAACACGGTCTGCGCCTTCTCGGCAACGCTTGGGTTCTCCTTTAGGAAGTGATCGATCGCCGCGATGATGTCCGCGGAGGTCGCTTCGGCCGAAGCGGCCGGCGCCCCTTCCTCTCCACCGCCGGCCCGTGCCTTGGCGTTGTCGAGAACGAGGTCGAACGGCATCGCATTGAGCGCCTCGAGCTTGTTGACGGCCATCATGTCGCCGCTGACCTTGAGCTTCCCACCGGAGAAGAGCTTCAGCGGGTCGGCCTCACCTTTCTGGAGCGCTATGTAGTTGGCCTCTGAGAGCTGAAGCGTGGCGTCGGGCTTGGCGGTCTCGCCAGCGCCGGCCGTGCCCGCCTTCAGATCGATCGTCCAAAGGCTGTCAGGCTCAGTGAGCTTGAGCTGAAATACCGTCTGCGCTTTTTCGGCGATGGCCGGGTTCTCCGCGAGATATTGATGTATCGCCGCAATGACGTCGGCTGACGTCGGCTCCACCGCAGCCGGCTTGCCGGCAGTCGCGGCCGGTTTCTTCTCTTTGGGCTTCGGAAGCTCCTCGAAGAGATCGATGGCGGCGTTCGAGATCACGACCGAGTCGCGCTCCTTGACCTTGCACTGAAACACGATGCGTTGGTCTGATTCCTTCCACATCTCGGTGATGAGGGTGTCGCCCGGATAGACGTTGCCGGCGAAGCGCACCTTGATGCTCTTGAAGAAGTCCGGATTCCCCTCCGGCGCGAAGCTCTCGAGGACCCGACGCCCGGCGTAGCCGAACGTGCAAAGCCCGTGGAGAATGGGCCGCTCGAAGCCGAAGGCCTTCGCCATGCCCGGATCGGCGTGAAGGGGGTTCCAATCACCGCTCAACCGGTAGAGCAATGCTTGATTCTCCGGAATTGCGTCTTCGACCACGACGTCGGGCTCGCGCGACGGGGGTACGTTGACGTCCGCGCTCGGACCGCGCTCGCCGCCCCAACCGCCGGCGCCACGAATGAAGGCCGTCATCTCGCTCTTGATCAGCAGGTCGCTGTCCCAAATATCCTTGACCTTGCCCTTTGTGGTCAGCGTCGCCTTCAAGGGAAGCGGTCGCGTGAGCTCGATGTATTGCTCACCGTGGAGAAGGCGGTCGAGACCGTAGTTCAGACCGGGGGCTGTGATGCCTTCCTTCGCGAATCCCAGAATGGCGTTGGTACCTGGGATGACGGCAAAGGTTGGCAGGGCCTTCATGCCACCACCGTGGCCCTCGTAAACGAGCCGAAGCCCCTCTTCGTCGTTGGGATCCGTCGCCGCCCCGACGCCAAGGGCGTACAGGGCTAGATCCCCCTCATCGTAGCTCGAGGTACGGTCTGGGTACTTCGACCCGAGCGCCTCATCGACGTCGATGAACTCATTGCCGCCCTTACTAGGGCCAGCCTCGACGTTCTGAATGATGGGGCCGAGCGACTCCATCACGCTGCTGATGTGGTCGGCCTCGGTGAAGTCGTTGATCTGCTTCCAACTCGACTGGATGGCGTCCGGTGACACATCGCGTCCAAGCCGGAACAGTTTTCCTTTGGTTCGCTCCCATCGGAGGCTCGAATAGAACCCTCCGCCAACCTCGTAGACGCCCCCTGTCGTGTCGCTGTCCTCGCTGCATAGATATGCGACGATCGGAGACACGTACTCGGGCTTGAGCGAATCGAACACGGCGGGCGGAAGCAACCCTTCGGTGAGACGCGAC
>JAFDAJ010000424.1 GCA_019313915.1 Deltaproteobacteria bacterium | reverse complement strand
TTGGCGACGTATCGATAGCAAGAGTTCCGTTCCCACCGATGGGTCTCTTCGATTCGTTCGCAAAGGGCGCTATCCGACTTCAGTTTTGCGACCTTCGCAATGCATTTGCTACGCAAACGCGGGCCCGATTTCTCACACAAACCCTCGTTTTTTTCTTCCTGCGCCCACCAGTAGTTCTGGCGCTCGTCGGTGGTGCTCGGGCGTACCGGAACGACATCGGCGTCAAGCCCGAGTGTGGCTAGCGCCGGTCGTTGCAGGTCCACAATGGTGGGCTCGCTATCGGCTCCCTGTGGTCCGGTCTCATCCTGGGCGTCTCGCTCGCACTGAAGAAGCAACATCGCGGAGAGAAGAGATAGAGCCGTCCGTGTGGCTCCACGGAGGAGGAGGGGCGGGGTCACGAGCGTTGAGAGAGCAACAGCCGTGCCAAGTAGGAAACCAGGCTTTAAGGAGTTGTCAGCATGCCCGTCTGCGCCAGGGTGTCACGCTCCAGGCCCCATCAAATGACAAAGCGTCCGGACACTGTCGACGTGGGTCAAGAACCGGTGCGCTTGAGCGGGTAGTCCTGGATGAGGACCTCGGGCGGGAAGCCGTATTCCTCGTGGCTTTTTCGAATCATCGGCAGCGTCATTCGACGCTTTCGACTGAGGATTTCGCTCGCGCGTGGACGACTGCCAAGCGTTCTCGCGAGGTCAGCGCGGGGCAGACCCAACTACTCGAGTCGGAACTTCAGGGCTGCGCCTGGGTCTGGCGGGAGGTCCTGAACGAGAGCGAACTCGTACGCATCGACCAACGTCGCTCGGTTGACGAGCTGATGTCAAAAACGCGTCAACGGGCAAGAAGAAGGGCACCTAGCGCGATCACTAAGTGCCCGACTTCGTTGGTTGCGGGGGCCCGTTACGCACAGCGTTGTCCGGTGGAATTTAGTGTGCCGATGGAGGCGGTGATTGCCGCGCAGGGACGGTCCGCCGACCTCCAACTCATGAGGCAAAAAACCCAGCCAACCCCATGCGCCGGCACTGTAGCCCGCCAGAGCGCTAGTCGAGCTGGAAGGCAGGGACGGAACATACACGCCGTCCGCGTCGGGATCGAGCATGTAAATGAGGTAGTTCAGCATATTGACGCGATCTCTCGTGGTCGTCGCTACGCGCTCGGTGATGGCCCCAACCCCACCGCCGTGTCGATGCAGCCGAAATGCATTGTGGGTCCAAACACGCGGAAAGTACTCGATCACCTCGAGGGTCGTCGCGTTGTCGCCTGCCGCTTCCAGATGGATGATGAACTGGGTGCTGAATGGAATCGGTACCCCTTTGATGTGGTACTCGGACAGCCACCAGCCGTCATCGGCGTGCCAGAGATAGAAATCGTAGTCGCGAGCGCTGGCATCGAGCTTGACGTAACGCTCGAGAGCGGGATTGGACTCGCTGCCGAGGCTCATCGTCGCTGTGGAAGGCGGCCCGCTCGACACCAGGCTCCCGAAGTGAGGGTGGTTTCTAACGTCACGCTCCAAGCGCTCGAGGCCAAACCTCTCCTGGATGACTCGATGCGCGGCGGCAATGTCCACGTTGACGACGGCGCTAACGACGTCGCGGTCCTGCGAGCCAGTGACACGTTCGACAGAGCCCCGGCGGTCACAGGTCAGCAGCACGAGCGCAAGCACGGCACCTGCGATCAGGACGTTTCGCCAGCGGCGGGAACTCTGCACGCTCACCCTCAAAGCCTATCAGACCGACGGCGTGCATATCACATCGTTACAAGGTTCAGAGCCTCCCGTGAAGCCGGGTCGGTTCAGTACGGGACCAACTTGGAGAGTCGGGAGACCGTCTTGTCATCCCTGGGCTGTTTCGGCGCGATGATCATCGGGAGCGGACGAGGTGCGCGAGGACGCGCCTGAGCTCGGCCGCACTGCGTTCCACCTCGACCAGTGTGCGACGGAGTACGGCTTTCTCCTCTCGCTCGGTCAGCGCCTTCTTGAGCAAGCCACCAAGGCGGTTCTGCTCCCGTTGGATCCTCAAGAGATCTTGAACCTCTTGCCGCGCACGCGCGCTTGGGATCTCCGCGCTCAGAAGCGCACGACGTACGATTTCTCCGTGCGTGAATCCAGACGCCTCGGCAAGGGCGCGGAGACGGGCAACGTGCTCATCCCCTACGCGCACCCCGATGAAATGTCGAAGCCCCCGCACCAGCAGATAGTAAGCCTCACTCGACGCTTGTCTAGCAGCGATCTCGCTTTGCGCGTGCGAATAAGCCGAAGGCGTTGAGCACGTTAATCAAGTGCGACGCCGCGAACGTCGAAGACGTCGCGCGCAGCGCTTGCAGTTTTGTTAAACAAAACTCCACCTTGCCGTAGCTGCGCGTCTGTATTCTCTTTTTCTTTGCACAGGTCATCGTTGCACAGCTCTGGAGAGCGCTGGCGAATCTCGTAGTCCCCTGGGACTCAGTGCAAGACACTCGTCGAAGTCGACCGCCCCTGGAAACATCTGCAAGTCCGTGGATCGCGCTGCAGATCGCTGTGAAGTTCTGGTCCTGTCTGCATCCCGCCAACATCACGCAGCGTTGGGCAAGTCGACACAGTGGCGGGCATGGGAGGAAAAATCGACATCGGCCGAACATACTTTTGCCCTCCAAAACCGATAACCCCCTGTGAGCACAAGAAATGCCTCGAACAACGGGTCGCGCGCGGAATGGTGGAAGATGATTTCACTCACCCGACCGCGAGACGCGTACCCACACTTCCTCGCCAACAGGGCCGAAATCGAAGCTCTGCTCC
>JAFDAJ010000163.1 GCA_019313915.1 Deltaproteobacteria bacterium | reverse complement strand
ACTTGTTACTCTAAGCGGGCACCTTGAAGCTTCGCCTCTAACTCGTGAACACGCGAACCGGCGTCTCCCTCGAGGAACGGATAGTACGCGATCGACTGCTCGAGACTGACCACGTCGGAAAGGAACTGGTAAAGCGCCTGCCGGGCGGCGGTGTTGGCCTGGATCAACTGCTGCTGCGCATCGATCTGCTCGATGAGCGCGGCTTCGCCTTGGAGGTAGGCTTCATTGACCAACTTGTAGTTCTCTTCAGAAGCCTGCGCCTCCTTCTCGGCGAGTCCGATTTGCTCGAATGACGCCATCGCCGCTGCGGCGGTGCTACGGATGTTCTCCTCGAGGCTCGTCGCCGCATTGGTGCGTTGGGACCTCAGGCTCCAGAACTCCGCTTTGCTCTGATTCATCGTCGCAATGTAGGCTCCGCCGTCGAGCACGCTCCAGTCGAGCGTCAGCCCCACTTGCCAAAAAATCTCGCCATCTTGCTGCTCGTCCGACCCCGCGCCGCCCGTCTTCACGAACGAAGCCGCCGCCGCGGCGGCATCGAGGCTGGGAATCAACCAACGCCGAGCAGATTTCATTTTCCGCTGTTCCGCCTTGATCTCCGCATCCAGGCTGCGGAGGACTACGGAACGTTCGAGGCCGAGCGCCACGAGATAGTCTCTTGCGAGGGCGGCTTTTGCATCGTCGGAGATCTCCTTGGCGATGGCTTCGCTCGCAAAGATGAACCCATTCTCGTCGACCGTGAGCTCCTCCAGCTTGCAGATCTCCTCCCCTGGTCGATTGCGAACCTGGTTGAATCGGAAGCGGCTCGCGAGAAGGCTGCCCTCCTGAGCGACCAGCTGCCGCTCGGCAGCGTAGAGCTGAGTCTGCCAACGAAGGACGTTGCGGTAGGGGACTTGGCCGGAGCTCTCCTGAGCCTTGGTGAGGTCGAGCGACTGCTTGCTGAGGCCGAGATTGTCCTGCTGCAGAGCCACTAGCGCCTCCGCCAGAAGCACACCCAAATAGTCTTGGCCGGCCGCCGCGATGGTTTGGTTCCGCGTGTCCTCGAAACTTTCCTGCTGGCTTAGGTGAAGGTGCTTTTGAGAACCGAGCGCATCGATGTCGCCTTGGTTGTAGAGGGTCTGGGTGATTTTTCCCGCCACTTGAAGGGTGCGCTCCGGAACGACACCGGCGCTGGAGCTGAACGTGCTGTCCTTGCTGAGTTGCGCGAGCCCACCAAAGCCGACCCCCGGCAGCATCGTCGCTCTCGCAATCGCGATGTCTTTGTGCTGCGCGTCGAGCGTTTGACGCGCTGCCACCAGCGCCTGGTTCGCGTCGAGCGCCTGATTGATCGCCTCGAGCCAAGTGAGCTCGCCGCACTGCGCGTGGGCCGAAACCGGAAGCAGGCTGACAATGCCGGCAAACAGAGCCCCCGCAACGGTCGTTTGATTGCTCCTCCACACCTTCTTCCTCCGCGCTAGATACATCATTGGAGAAGCCTTGGTGCGGCGGTCGGTGACGTCTCGGCTTGCTCATCGGCCGTGCCTGTTTCGACGAGCACCGAACAGGTCGTGCCGACACGCAACGCCACACCTTCGGGCACGTCGGTGAGATGCACGCTGACGGGAATTCGTTGTGCGAGCCGAATCCACTCGAAGGTGGGCGCCACGTTGGGGAGCAGCTCATAGCCGCTGCTCCCATCCTGCTGCGCAATCCCCCACGCAATGCTTTGCACCCTGCCCGCGAGCGGCTGGTCCGGGTAGGACATCAACGTGACCACGGCCCGATCGCCAGGCGCGATGTTCTCGATGTAGTTCTCGCGGAAGTAAGCCTCAATCCAGTAGCTGTTGATGTCGACCAGCGCCAATACGGGCTGGTTGGCGACCATTTGGCTTCCTTTGCGAATCGAAAGGTTGGTGATGTAACCGTCCACTGGCGCTTTGACGGTAGTGAACTCTAGATCGAGCTCGGCTTGTTCGACGGCGGCCTGCGCCGCTCGAATTCGCGGATTCTCGGCACCCGCTGCCCCGAGATTCGCCTCCGCCTCCGCGAGATTGGCCTCCGCCTGGCGGAGATTTGCCTTCGCCTGCGCCACACCGGCGATGGCCGTCCTACGCTCCTGCTGTGAAACCTGGTAGTTCGCCTTGGCGTAGTCCAGCGACTTTTGCGAGGTCGCCTTGCGCGGCAGCATCTCCTGCTGGCGTTTGTACTCCCTCTGGTTCCTCACGAGGTCCGCCTCGGCTTCTTTGATCCCGCTCGCGGCCTGAGTCACGGCGTGCCGTGCCGCTTCGACTGCCGCTTCTGACGCCGCGACCTGCTCGGCAAGCGCCTCGTTGCTGTTGCCTGTGTCGTCGAGCTCCGCTTTGGCTTGATCGAGTGCAACCTTGAAGGTCCGCGGATCGATTTGGAACAGCACGTCACCGGCCTCGACGAACTGATTGTCCTTGATCGGCAAGTCGACGATGGGGCCTGAAACCCGAGGAGCAATTTGGATCACGTTTGCTTGCACCTGCCCGTCACGAGTCCAGGGGTTCACCACGTAGTCCCAGTACTTGAGTAGGGCGAGGACGACTGCAAGCAGTACGACCGCCCCGGTTGCGAGATATTTCTTTTTCTTGTCCATGCTCACACCGGAATGAAGAAGGTCCCAATGACCACCGTGTAAATGACCGCCATCGCAACGAACACCAACGGCGGGTAAAAGAAGCCGTCTGAAAGGCGACGGCGATTGAGTTGCTGTGCCGTGAAGGCCGCGGCCACGCTCCCGAGGATCGATACGACGAGCAGCGGAGGCATGTAGACGCCTCCAATGGCGAGCTCACTTGGAATGAAATTCATGTGTCCTCCTATCCTCGATCACTCGAAACGTTCTTCCCGCCACTCGGCCCAGTCGATCTTGCGCGCCACGCCTGCGTACGCGACTCCAGCCTCGGTGAGGCCACGGTAGGTACCGAGAAGCTGATAGAAGCTTCGGGTTTCCGCGTCGCCGACTTCCCCCGGGCGAGCGTGCTCCACCAATTGCTGAATGCGGTCATTCAATTTGGCGAGGCGATCCGAAACTCGCTCTCGGAGATCATGTCCTGGGTCCGCTTCGGGAACCTCGGACCACTGTCGGAACGCTGCGTCGACCACCTCGCGCCACTGCCGCATGTCGTCACCGATCTCGCGAACCGCGAGATCGGCCTGTTGAGCGCCCCTCAGTTGGATTAGATCTTCGATCCGATAGGCGATCACCTGCAGGCTTGCCACGAGCTTCGTCACTTGCTCGGGACTATTCTTCGGAAATCTCTTCGCATCGATTTGATCGCCCCAGAGCGCCATCTTTTGAGGCACGGTTTGGACCTCTCGTCGATGGTACGCTTCCTTCATCCGACCGAGCAACGACGTCGGGTCCGCCCAGTGCGACGTCAGATACTCACAGCTCCGAAAAAAGCGCGCCGCCATACGCAAGAAGGTCTTCTCCTGACGCGGTGAGCCGACCAGGTAGCTCAGCGCGTAGACCAGCAGGATCCCGCCCATGGTGAACAGGTACATGTTCATCATGCTTGCAACGTCGTAGGTCTGCTGGTTGGAAATCCCAAACATGGTGAACATCGCCAGAAAGAATGCTGGCGTCGCGTGGGGAAAGTAATAGACGGTGATGAACGAAAACGCGAAGAGCAGCAGCCCGAGCTCTGCGAAACCAGATAACTGCGGCATGATGAACACATACACCGCCATGCCGACCAGATAGGCGTAGGCGAATCCCTTGAGCGGAAAGAACCTCATTTGAGGGCCTCGCATGACGGCGAGCATGAGGTTTGGAATGAACTGGAACCAAGACACGTGCCCGGGCGGGTTGATGTAGACCCAGCTCCGAAATCCGGCCCACATCGAGATCACGACCACGACAGCAGCCGTGAGCTGGTCTCGGTCGATGGGCTTGAAACCCAACGGACCGCGGATCTTGCCACGAGCCGATGCGACGGAAGCATTCGACTCGGGAGTTTCGTGCCCCTTGATTTCCTGAAAGCACTCGACCGTCGATCTGGTGTGCGTGTCGAGGGACTCGAGCTCAATCTTCGCAGCGAGCACCGCTGCCTTCTGGAAGTGATCAAGACCGTCTAGCGCATTGGTAGTCACTTCAAGCGAGACTTGTTGACACTGTCGCGCGGGAGGCTTCCCCACGAGTAGGCTCTGTGCCTCCGCAAGCCGGGCATCCAGCTCGGAAAAGAATTCTCCAAGGCCGGGGAGCACGGCCTGCATGGCGACCTGCTGGAGATCTCGCGCGCCAAACTGCAAACGGTTCGATGCCTGCATGAAAGAAAGTGCCCCTGTGTGCAGACGCTTCCAAGAGTTGCGGACTCCACGAACTTCGTAGGTCTCCGCGGCAACGACGTCGATGAGCGAGCCGACCTGGGTGACTAGCTGGGCCTCCTGGCTCTGAAGAGAGGGAAGCGGGTTCGCGGGGCTGTTACCGATCACAGCTTGATGGCAACCCTCGAGCACCTTCTGCTGCGTCGCGAGCAACTTATCCGTTGCGGACTTCAGAGTGCCCAGATTCGTCACGGGCCAGATAAACGTCGAGATCAGAGCCCACACCCCGATGCCGATCAGGGTTTCAAGGGTACGGTACGACGCGAACTCGAAGGCATGCCCTGGCGCACTGGGGCCCGCCATGATGATCATCGGCGTGACGAATCCGGCAACGAACCAGAGGTAGTCGTTCTGACCTTTCATTCGATAGGTGAAGTACCCAAGGACGGGAGAGGTCGCGATGAGGAGCAGCCAGCGATCCTGGGGGAACAAGGCCAAGAGGAAGAGACCCCAGAAGAACGCCACGAATGTTCCCACGGCGCGCAGCATGCCCTTGTAAAGCGACTGCCCTTCCCCAGGTTGGCTGATGAACGCCACCGCAATCGCGGCCCAGGTGGGGCTCATCCATGCGAATCGCAGCGCGAGCCCGTACGTGATCACGATCGCGAGACCGACCTTGATGGCCTCTTTCGCGTTGGCAGACAACTGTGGCGGCGTGCTTGGCATTGTGGCAGGCGCGTCAGCCTACCTCAATCGTCCCGTCCTCGTGAACCTTCACTTTGTCTCCGGTCTTGACTGCATCGAGGAAGTCGTCGCCCAGCAGGTCCACGGTGACGATGCGTTTGCCGAGCCAGTTGTCTCCCATGAGGATGCCGCAGGCTGCCAGCGAGTCGATGTGGTTCGCGAAGAGCATGGCCTTGGGGGCGATACCCTTGTCGAGGATGATCATGAACAGGGTTGCTGCGCTGCTCGAACCGATGGTCTGCGGGATGCACACGATTTTGTCCGCGAGGTCATGTCCGAACAGGTCCTTGTTGTCGTGGTCCTGACAGACCCCGGAATCGGAGCCTGCAATCAAGACGTCGACATAGGTGGCGCAGGTATTGAATCCGATGTGTGAAACCTCCGCCGAGCCTTCTACGTTGCCGGGCACCGCCGGTCGTCCTTTGAATGTCGCTGTAGCCATCGCTGAAATCCTTTCTTACCTTGATTGGTTTTCGTTTCCGCCTAGGCGACGTCGGCTGGAAGTGTACCGGTGACGATCAGCTCGGTGAGAACATCGTCGAAGAAGAATCGCGCGGTGGTGTAGACGCGCGTCTTGTTGGAGTTGGTCGCAACGAGCTCCGCGCCCTCCACGGGCGTGGAGCACCACATCATGGGGCAGTTGATGGGAATGGAGACGCCGTAGCCCTTCAGTTTTTTCGCCACCTCCGGGTTTTTCTTCTCGAAGGCGTCCTTCACGTACTGCGAGCCAAACATGTAGCTCGGGACGCCGATCTTATCTTTCCCGGCCTTCTCCATCGCGTCGACGATGCGCTTGCCCCACTCGACCATCTGGCCGTAGCTCATGTGGGGGCATCCCAGGAACCCCCGCTGTGGCGTGCCGTGCTTGTCTTTCCAGAGGTTGGGATACGTTTTGTAGATACGCTCGAGCTCGGCATCATCGATCA
>JAFDAJ010000423.1 GCA_019313915.1 Deltaproteobacteria bacterium | reverse complement strand
GTTGCGAGGACTCGCTCGATGACTTGCACGATGGTTTCCGGTGATTGGGCGCCGACGATGGGATAGCGGTCACCGATCAGAAATAAGGGCACGCCTGTGATGCCGCTCCGGCGGTTGGCGTCGGCTTCGGCTGCGACGCGCTCTCGATCGTCATCTCGCCCGAGCCGTTCGGCGACCTCGGTTCGGTCGAGGCCCGCTTCGGAAGCCAACGCTGCGAGGACATCATGGTCGCCCACATCCTGGCCCTCGAGGAAATACCCCGCGAAGAATCGTTCGACGACGGCGCTTCGCGCCTCGCCCTCTTTGGCCCAACTGACCACCGTGTGTGCGGCGATCGTATTGGGGACGCGCTCGATCAAGTCGAACTGAAAGTCGATGCCGGCGGACTCCCCAGCTTCCTGCATGCGACCGCGCAACATCTCGACACTACCACCAAACTTTCGTTGGTAGTGCTCCTCGAAGGATGTGCCCTCGCGCGGGATGTACGGATGCAACTGATACGGGCGCCAATCAATCCTGGCTTCAATCTCTGGCAATCGGCCGAGCGCTTCTCGCAGTCGCCGCTGGCCAATGAAGCACCAGGGGCAGACGATATCGGAAACGACGGTGATGGGGAGGGGCACGAGGGGTTTATAACGTCAACTCGAACGTGGGAAGGTCGCTTTCGTTCCGTCGGCCAGCTCTCGGGCGCACCTTCAACGCCGATGCGCACGTCTTGCGTGTATCGGTGGTGGAGCGCAGACGTTGCACGTCCGTGTGCTCGATCTCCCAACAAAGTCGAGACGTTCCGCATTGGCATGTTCCGTGCATTGTTTTGAGTCAGTGGTCCTGCCTTGAGGAGGTCGTGATGAAGTATTTTATTTCGCTTTGTGCGCTTGCGCTGGCATTGATGATTGCACCCTCTATCACAACCGCTGGATGCAATCCGGAAGCCAAGCCCACCGGCGGCACCTCGGGAACGAGCGGCACCTCGGGAACGGGTGGGACTTCCGGAACGGCCGGAACCCCCGCTGGCAAGTTGATCGGATGCGCCAACGATGCGCTCACCGACTTCAACGCGTATCTAGATCCGCTCATCGAGGTTCTGAAGGCGGTCGAGAATCCAGCCTATCAGCTCCCAGCCGGCATCACCCTCATCTGGGACGCGGGCGCAGGTGGCGAGGAGGGGGAGTTCACAGCCGTGCTCGACCTCACGCCAGAGCGCGAGTTGTTCGGGACCGTGAGGCCGCAGGAGAACTGCAACAACGGCATGGCGAAGGGGGATGTATGCGTCTTCCCGTGGTCGGTCACTCTAACGGAGTCTCTCGATGAAGTTGCGTACGGCACAATGAGCGCCATTGCTCTCGGGGTCTCACTGCCACTCAACACGACCGCCACGCGGTACACGATCGTCGACAGGGAGCCCAAGGTCGTCACCGGCGAAGATTGCAGCATCGTGGTGACTCTTTTCGACATGATGTTTCATCTTCGGATCGACGAAATGTATTCGCTCAGCATGGGATTCGACATAGCTTATTCCGATGGCGGCGAGCCGAGCACGATGAGTGGTTCGGTCATCTGGGGGACCAGTGTTGGCGAGACTGCGACCATCACATTCACCTGGGACGGCCCAATGATCACTTGCTCGTTCGACCTGGAGACCTTCGAGGTGGGATCGTGTAGCTAATCGTTACGGGTCAATCCGCGATCTTTTCGGTGGCGGTATCCGTCGCGCGCTCGCTCTGCGTTTCGGCTTCAGCCTGAAGGCGCTCGGTTTGCTTCTTGGCTTCGGCAACGAGTTGCGTGGCGCGTTTGTCCGCTTCCTTGATGAGTTGATCGGCGCGCTTGTCAGTTTCCCTTCGGACCTGCTTTGCGCCTTCCTTCGCGGCGATCTGCTGGAAGGTGTTGTTGCCCGCCTTGGCCACCAGCTGGTCGGCGCGTTTGTAGCCTTCCTTGCGAGCCATCTCGGCGGCCTTCTTGCCCTCGGCTCGAACCTGCGCTGCCCGCTTCGCGGCTTCGGCCATGATCTTTTGGTTCTGCGCGACGACGGCTGCGAGCGCCTGCTGCCGTTGTGCTTCGAGCTCTGCGGAAATCGTGTCGGCAACGGCCCCACGGAGCGCATCGGTATCGACGTCGACCGAGACTCGCGGGTGGTTGATCGACCCCGTCAACTTGGCCGCAACGTCGACGTCGCTCGCCTTCGACAAGTCCAGACCGAGCCCCTGGACTTTCTTCGAGAGAGCTCCAGTCACTTTGTCGAGGGGAAGATCGGTGCTCACCCGATAGCTCATCTCCTGATCGAGACCGTGGCTCCCGCTCACCAACAACTGGAGACCCTTGGTTTGCACCTCAAAGGGCTTCATGTGGACTGCCCCGTCTTCGATATTGAACCGCGCCTTGAGTGAGCTCAGGTCTAGTGGCTTCGGAATCGCAGGAACGGCGTCGTGGAGCACGGCGAGGGGCTTGAAGTCGGCGCGAAGTTTGCTCTGCAACGTCATCACCAGGCCGTTGGCGTCGATCGAGCGCAGCTTCGGTTCACCGTCGTCGCCGAGCTGCCCGGTCGCTTTGAGGTTTGTAGAGAAGCGACCGTCCAAGAAGCGCGCGATGGGCGCATAGGCCCGCATCGATGGCAGCGCCTCGAAAGCTTCAGCGAAGCGCACCTTGTCGACCTCGTAATCCATCTCGAAG
>JAFDAJ010000162.1 GCA_019313915.1 Deltaproteobacteria bacterium | reverse complement strand
CGGTGTGATGATCAGCCCGCTGCCAAACGCGACCCCCACGAAACCCGGTTCGGCGACGTTGCCTTTGTTCGGCGTCGAGCCGCTTCTCGTGGACCAAGAGGGCAAGGTCATCGAAGGCAACGATGTGAGTGGTTTGCTGTGCATCGCGCGGCCATGGCCGGGCCAAGCGCGAACGATTCATGGAAACCACAAGCGCTTCTTGGAGACGTACTTCTCGCAGTACCCGCCGTTCTACTTCACCGGCGACGGCTGCCGTCGCGACGAGGACGGATACTACTGGATCACCGGTCGCGTCGATGACGTGATCAACGTCTCAGGACACCGTCTCGGCACAGCCGAAGTGGAAAGCGCACTGGTCGCACACCAGGCCGTCGCGGAAGCCGCAGTCGTGCCCTGCCCGCACGAGATCAAGGGCCAAGGCATCTTTGCCTTCGTCGTGCCGATCGCGGGTGCTGACTGGGAAGCGCACGAGCTTCAGGGGGCGCTCAAAGAGCAAGTGCGCCAGGTCATTGGTCCAATCGCCACGCCGGACGAAGTCCGGGTGGTCACGGGGCTTCCCAAGACCCGATCAGGCAAGATCATGCGCCGAATCCTCCGCAAGATCGCCGCGGGTGAGGGAGACCAACTCGGAGACCTGTCGACCCTCGCCGACCCAAGCGTGGTCGAAGCGCTGCTGAAGGAAGCCTGAGGGCCGCCGCGCCGGGGGAGTGTTCCCTTTTCCGGGCGACCACCTCACAACTGAATTGACCCCTCAAAAAAGGGGACTATCCCCTTTTTTGTCGTTGGGGGTGCATTTAGACCCTTTGGGGTGTATTTTGAAAGGCTCTGGTTGAAGGAGCCTCCTGATTGCTGCCCCAAGGGATTAAAATATATCTGCTGCTTGCTGCTGTCTTCCTCGTTGGCTGCAGTGGGAGCATCGGTGGCGGTGGGGAGCTCGCGATCAACGACGACGTCGCGAAGAGCCTGTGTGTGGTGGATACACCGATCCGGCGGCTAACACGATTCGAGTACAACAACACGGTTCGCGACCTCCTCGGCGACGCGACCGGCCCGGCGGACGTGCTTCCGCCGGAAGAAGAAGTCGCGGGATTCAACAACCAGGCGGCTGCGCTGACGAGCAGCGATCTTCTGATCGAGCAGTACATGAAGGTTGCCGAGGACGTCGGCGCCCGGGCGGTGCTCGACATCGACGCACTTCTGCCCACGTGTGATCCCGGTCTCGATGGCAACGACACCTGCGCGCTGACCTTCATCCGAGATTTCGGAAGGCGGGCATTCCGTCGGCCTTTGTCGCAGATCGAGGTGGAGCGGCTCAAGGGCGTGTTCGACTGGGCGGTTACCGACCCTGACCTCGGACGGTTCGAAGACGGCATTCAAGTCGTCATCGAGGCAGCGCTTCAGTCGCCTTCATTTCTCTATCGCCCGGAGCTCGGTGGGGAAACTCCGGTCGAAGGCGACGTCGTGCCGTTCACCAGTTGGGAGATGGCAACCAAGCTTTCGTACATGCTCTGGAACACGATGCCCGACGCTGCGCTGTTCGCTGCCGCGGAAGCTGACGAGCTCACGACCAAGGAGCAGATCGCCGCACAAGCGACCCGAATGCTCGATGACGACAAGGCGCGAGACCTCATTCGGAACTTCCATACCCAGTGGCTGTTGTTGACGCATCTCGACAGCGTGACGAAAGACACGAGCGTGTACCCGGCGTTCGATGACTCCCTCCGTCCCCTTTGGACCGAGGAGATCCAGGCGTTTGTCGAGTACGTCATCCTCGAAGGGGACGGCTCTCTGCGGACCCTGTTGACCGCTGACTACAGCTTTATGAACGAGCAGCTCGCCAGCTTCTACGGCGACGACGTGACCGGCTCGGTGACGGGACCCGAGTTTCGACAGGTACAGCTCGACCCAGACCGCCGCGCGGGTTTCCTGACGAGCGCGGGCCTCATGGCAACCCATGCCAACGTCAATCAGAGCTCGCCGGTGTTTCGCGGGAAGTTCGTTCGCGAGCAATTGATGTGCAACACGCTGCCGCTCCCGCCCAATGATTTGGTGATCGAGCCGCCCGAACTCGACCCCGAGAAGACGACCAAGGAGCAGTTCGAGGAAATCGGGGCAAATCCAGCCTGCGCGGGGTGCCACACTTTGATGAATCCGATCGGCTTCATCTTCGAGAACTATGATGGCACCGGGCAGTGGCGTGACCAGCAGAACGGCAAGGACATCGATGCGACCGGCGAGGTGGTCCAGACCGACGACATCGACGGCGTTTACGACGGCGCAGTCGAGCTTGCCATTGCGCTTGCTGGAAGCACGCAGGTGCAAGAGTGCGTGTCGTCACAGTGGTTCCGGTTTGCGTACAACCGCACGGTGACGTCGGAAGACAGTTGCAGCGTGGAGCAGTTGAACGACGTGTTCCGAGCCTCGGACTTCAACATCAGGGCGCTGCTCGTCGCGCTCACGCAGACGAACGCATTTCTCTACCGGCGCGCGGTCGATCTCCAACCCGAGGCAGGAGGTGCCCAGTGAAACGGATCAAGCGTCGCGCGATGCTCAAGGGCACGATTCTCGGCGGAACGGTGGCGATCGGTCTGCCGATGCTAGACGCCATGCTGCCGCGAACCGGCGCCGCGCAAACCGGGACCGCACCGAAACGCATCGTCTTCTGGTTCACGGCAAACGGCACGCGGCAGGACATCTGGAGCCCGCCGGGCAACATGGATCTGAGCGCTCATCCGCTCCATGCGGCTTTGGCGCCGTTGTCGAACAAGCTGATCTTCCTCGACGGAGTCGACCAGGAGGTGGCCTACGACTCCATCGGCGATGGGCATCAAACCGGCATAGCTTGCGCACTCACCAACGCGGAAATTCTTCCTGGCACTTTGTTCTGCGAAGGCTCGTGTGATGAGGGTCAAGAGCAGTACGTCGGCTGGGGAGGCGGACAGTCCGTGGACCAGTATATTGCGGACGAGATCGCGAAGGACGTCGTCACCAAGTTCAAGTCGCTCGAGCTCGGGGTGCAGGTGAAGAGCTCGTCTGTGTGGTCGCGCATGTCGTACAGCGCTCCGGATCAGCCAGTGCCCCCTCGCGAAGACCCAAATCAGAATTTCACCGACTTCTTCAGCGACATCGAGTCGGACCCATTCGCGCTGAAACTGATTCAGCGGAAGCGCAAGAGCGTCCTGGACGCGGTGATGGAGGACCATGCCGCGTTTCAGAATCGCCTGGGCTACGACGACAAACAGAAACTCGATAAGCACCTGCAGTCGATCCGCGATCTGGAAACAAGGTTGGAGGTCACCACCAACTTTGGCGAAGCCTGCGCCACGCCAGAGCTGAACCTCCCGGGAAGCAGCTTCCAGCAGAACGACATGTACCCGGTCACCGGGAAGGCGCAGATGGATATGCTGGTCATGGCGCTTGCGTGCGACCTCACCCGGGTCGCGTCGCTGCAGTGGTCACGTTCGGTGAGCGGCGTTCGGTTCAACTGGGTCCCACAGGTCCTCGACGAGAGCCATCATGGCCTGTCGCACTACGATGACGGCAACGGGAGCGCGAAAGCGGACCTGTTGGAGATCAACAAGTGGTATTCGGAGCAGTTCGCGTACCTGCTCGGCTTGATGGACGGCATCCAAGAGGGCGATAATACGCTGCTCGACAATACCGTGGTGGTTTGGGTCAACGAGCTGGGCAAGGGCAACACCCACACACGTCGCGACATCCCGTTCATCTTGGCTGGTGGCTGTCAGGGCTACTTCAACACGGGACAACACATCGACTTCGGAGGCGAGCCCCATGGCAAGCTCCTCGTGTCGCTGACGCACGCCATGGGTAAGCCGGTGAACAGTTTCGGCGTGTCGCAATACAGCCAGGGGCCCTTGAGCGGGTTGGACACGTAACGAAAAATTAGCGGCGAACGCCGATCGGCCAGTATGGGTCGCGAGCGCTCGCGCTGGTCAATGCGCTGTTCGCCCGAGTAGGTGCGCCGAGAGGCCAGTACGGGCCATGGTTCGGACCCGAGCGCTTCGCCGGCAAGCCGCTGAAGTAGTAGCGGTTGAAGTGGCTGCGCACGTAGACGCCGTAGGGAACGTAGAAACCCGTGAAGTAGAAGTATTGACCGTCGAGAGACGCCCACCGTGGCGGGACGAATACGTGTCCAGCCCTCGGCAACACGTGGCGGCCAGCAACCCAGGAGAAGCCCGTCGGCCCGTGGATCCAATGCGCCGCGATCCAGATCGCGCCGGCACTAGGCGGAGCCGGTCTATCGACTGCAGTGGCCTGCGGGTCGGGAGGGGCCTCGGCGACCGTTGCAGATGGCAGTGGCTCCCGTGTGACGACGAACCTCTGCGCGTTGATGAGCACGACCTTGCCCCGGGAGAGAACCGGGTACGCAGGCGCCGTTCGGACGATGTTGACCGATACGACGGCCCCATCTTGCAAGGGTGTCTCGGCAGAAGCGGGCGCGGTGCCTACGAGAAGCGCCAAAGCGACCATGGCTTTCGTTAGCGTTTGCATCAGGCTTTCGAGCCGACTTTACGCCCCTGAAGGCCTGCGGTCACGTGATCACAGCGCCAAAAGCTCCAAAAACTACGCGGCGATCGACAATCGTGGTTTCTTAAGGTCTGATTCGCATGGGCCGCTCCTCGCACTATCCGCCGACGACGGCCACGCTTGAGCTCGAGATCTCTGCACCGATTCAACTGAGGTCGCGATCGGAGGTATGTGTTCCTCAGTTCACGCATACGCGGCATTCGCATGCTTGGTGGGTGCGCGCGGTGAACGCCCTCGGCGGATCATTCGAGCCGGTAGGCCATCCATCGGGTGACATCTATTGGGAGCGTGCACAGCGGTTGAACCCCAGAGCGGGCGACCCGACGCCGGAAACCAGAGCTGCCCTCACTGCGCTCACGCAGTCGTTGAACGAGGACGCGGCGCTCAACTTCATTGGCAAGATCGCTGCGTGGATCGATTGCACGCGCATGGCCGCCACGCATCTGCAGGTCGAGCAAGCGCTTCGCGACGCGCCTGAGATCGAGGACACCGAGCTCCCTACTCCAGTCTTCGTACTGGGCTTGTTTCGCAGTGGGACGACGATCCTGCATCGCTTGCTGGGTGAGGATCCCGACAACCGCACCCTGCCCCACTGGGAGAGCTTCGACCCCGTACACACTCCCGACGGCCCGGAGCCCCGGCAGCGCAAGCTCGCGAGGATGCTCATGCTCGCCGACATCATCTCGCCGAGCATCAAGGCGATACACCCGATGGATGCGTACCAAACCGATGAATGTCGCGGGATGTTTACCAACGTTTTCCGGACACCGCAGTTCAACGTTCAGTACCGAGCGGGCGGATACCTGGACTGGCTCCTCGCACAGGACGCAACCATCGCCTACCGCCATCACCGCCGCCAACTCCAATTGGTGCACCATCATCGGCCCCATGGAAAGCGATTCGTCCTCAAGGATCCGACGCATACATTCTTCGTCGACGCGATTCTGCAGGTGTTCCCCGATGCTCGCTTCGTGTTCATCCATCGGGACCCGGCAGAGGCGCTGAGCTCGATCTGCAGCCTGCACGCGTATGCGAGGTCGGTCTTCAGTAGCGACGTCGATGCGCACGCGCTCGGCGCCGAGCTTTCCGACAGCTACATGATGCGCCTGCTCGAACCCGCGGTTGCCGCGTTGGACCGGCTCCCTGCTGGCAGGGTCGCCCACGTCCGAGCCCCGGACTTGAGCCGGGATCCGGTGGGAACGATCGCTCGAGCCTATCGCGCGCTTGGAATGGACCTCGGCGACGGGGCGCGAATCGCCATGCACGAGTACATGCAGGCCAAACGGGAGAATGGGAGCGCCAAACACGTCCACACAACCGAGGGATTTGGCCTCGACCCGGCGGCAATCCACGAGCGATTCGCAAGCTACTGCGCCCGCTTCGACCTGCTGGCCTAGCGGTCTCCGTTCATTCGCGTTTCCGAGCTCCAGCACGCG
>JAFDAJ010000161.1 GCA_019313915.1 Deltaproteobacteria bacterium | reverse complement strand
GCTTCATGCCCTCGATAAACTCTTCATCCTGCAAGAAATCGACGGGTGAGTAGTAGGCCATGGGAACTCCTGTAGGAACGGCACGCGTCTAGCCAACCATTCGCTAGACAAACATTTCCACACACGAATCAAGCAATGTTCGTGCCGGGCCCAAAGACGACTTGCGCGCAGTGTCCACGAGCAACCCGCGCACAATTTGCGCGTGAGCTGCACTGCTTGCGCGATTACCGCACGACGCGCGTATGGCCGCGACCTAGAACGAGGACGGTTCGCTCGCGAACCGCGCAACGTGGTGCTCCTGGTCGCCGAATAGCGCGTTCAGTGCGTACATCCGCTTGAAGTAGAGACCAATGTCGTGCTCGTCGGTGACGCCGATGCCGCCATGCAGCTGTAGCGACTGCTGAGCGACCCAGATCCCGCCAGTGGCGAGCTGGTACTTCGCGGCAGAGATGTCACCGCGACGCGTGCGGGGATCCTCTTCGTCGGCGCGAACCATCGAAGCCATCGAGATTGAACGGAGAAGCTCCGATTCGGCGTACATGTCGAC
Source organism: Deltaproteobacteria bacterium (assembly GCA_019313915.1). GTDB lineage: Bacteria > Myxococcota_A > Polyangia > Polyangiales > Houyiibacteriaceae > SG8-38. Next base: position 7,273 of record JAFDAJ010000161.1, on the reverse strand, counting down.
CGCGCGGTGTTGGAGCGCCTGGAACGAACCGATCTTGACGCCGAACTGCTCGCGCGTACCGAGGTAGTCGACCGTCATCTGAAGCATCGTGGTGGCGATCCCAACGCCCTCCGCAACTGCGGCGGCAGCGGCGTAGTCCATCGTGCGGTCGAGCACGACTGCTCCCGAGCCTTCCTCACCAAGGCGCGCGTCGTCTGCAACAGCCACGTTGTCGAGCTTGATGAAGGCCGCATTCTGTCCGTCGATCGTCTTGGCGACAGTCACGTTCACGCCCTCGGCCTCTCGCGGCACGACGAACAGCGTCACGCCTCCGGACGCTTTGGCCGACACGATCAGATGATCGGCGCGGTGTCCGTTGAGCACCCAGACTTTTTCGCCCAAAAGCCTGTAACCGCTGCCATCGGGCGTCGCGGTCGTCTCGATTGCGCTGACGTCGTAGCGGCTTTGAGCCTCGTAGTACGCGAGCGCAAGCGTGGACTCGCCTTCGATCATCGGCGTTAGATACGATTCGTGTTGTGTGGCGTTGCCGGCTCGCGCCAACGTCATCCCACCAAGGACCACCGAAGCCAGGTACTGCTCCGGAACGAGCGTGGTCTCCAGGTTCTCCAAAACGATGGCGCATTCAATGAAGCTGCCGCCGAAGCCGCCCACCGACTCGGCGAACGGAACCCCGAGCCATCCGAGCTCGCCCATCTTGCGCCATACCGCGGGGTCGTAGCCGGTGCCGTCGTCGCGAAGCTTGCGGAACCGTTCGACAGGCGACTCGTTCTTAGCGAAGTCGGACACGGTTTTCGCGAGCATTTGTTGTTCTTGGTCTAGCTCGAAGTCCATTCTGGAAATACTCCTAAGTGGTCTCGCCGTTCAGCGACTCGGTAGCTGAAGGATCATCTTTGCGATGACGTTGCGTTGAATCTCGTTGGAGCCGCCGTAGATCGTTGCGGATCGCTCGTAGCAGAAGTAGGGCCCGATCGATTCCTCGATGGGTGCGCAGACGCCCTCGTTGTACCAAGTGAGAGAGCTCTCACCCATGACTTCCATCGCGAGCTCGGTGAGCTCCTGGATGAGCTTGGTTCCGACGAGCTTCAAAATGGAAGCCTCGGGACCCGGCATCTTGCCCTTCTGTTGATCGGACAACGCGCGGTAGCTCACCATGAGGTGCGCTCGAAACCGCATCTCGAGCCGCGCGATTTTTGCGCGCCACCTTGGGTCTTCCAGCATCGGACGCCCGTTGACGGTCTTGGTGGAGGCGATGCGCTTCACTTTGTGCAGAACGTGTCGCGACGGCCCTATCAACGCGAGCAGCGTCCGCTCACGCCCGAGCAGCGCCTTGGCCACCGTCCATCCTTGATTGAGGCCGCCGACGATGTTCTCTTTTGGAACTTTCACGTTATCGAAAAACGTGTCGCAAAAGGCCGGGGCATGACCGAGCGTCAACATTGGCTTCACGTCGACGCCCGGAGTCTTGAGGTCGACCAACAAGAACGTGATCCCATTTTGCTTTTTGGCAGCCGCGGGGTCGGTCCGCACGAGGCAGAAGATCCAGTCCGCGTTCTGCGCCCAGGAAGTCCAGGTCTTCTGGCCGTTGACGATGAAGTGATCGCCCGCGTCCTCGGCGGTCATCCGCAACGACGCGAGGTCACTTCCCGCATTCGGCTCGGAGTAGCCCTGACACCAAAACTCCTCGCCTCTGAGGATCTTTGGAAGGAATCGCTGTTTCTGCGCCTCGGTCCCAAACTGCATGATGAGCGGGCCGACCATCGATAGGCCAAGGACGGATATTCGCAGGGCGCCGACCATCTCCAACTCTTCGTTGAAGATGAAACGCCTGGTAGCATCCCAACCTGTACCGCCGAGCTCCTTGGGCCAGTGGGGCGCGATCCATCCTTTGGCGTAAAGGAGCTTGTGCCATTCGACGGACTCCTCGAAATTGAGGCCTCCCGCTCCTTGCGCGGCGCGACGTAGCTCCTCGGGCATCGCCTCCTGCATCCAGGCGCGAACCTCCTGACGAAACGCGTCTTCTTCCTCGGTGAAGGTGAGATTCATGACAGCGTGCATGGCACAACGACGGCCCGTACACCATTCACTAACGGCAGCGGCAGCGGCCAAATATGTGGCAAAAGTTCCTGCCGTCAGGACGGACTACCGCCAACCACGATCAGATGTTTCTTACCTCAGTCATCTGAGCCATCGATCCCGAGCTCGCGGAGGGCCTCGGGAGTGTCTACGTCGATGTTCACAGCTGCGCTCTCGACGTCAACGTAGCAAATCGCTTCAGCGTATCTGTGAAAGAGCGCCTTGCCGCCAAGGTCACCGGACAACTGACGAAGCTCTGGGAAGTGGCGCGATCCCCACAGGACTGGATTGCCGCGCTTTCGGCCGAACATCGGGATGTAGATGCTGAGGTCCCCGTCTGGGGTGAATGCATCGAGCAGTCGACCGATCACGTCCGTGCTGACCCACGGCATATCTCCGAGGGCGATGAGCACCCCATCGGCGTCGTTGCCGACTAGCGAGACGCCGGTTCGGACGGACGCACCCATTCCTTCTTCGTAGTCTGGGTTGTGTACGATCTCGACGTCGCGGTCTCCGAGTGCGCCTCGGATCTCCTCGGGAGCATGACCTGTCACGACCAAGACCTTTTCTACACCGCCTTCTCGAAGCGTATCGACCACGCATGCAACGATCGGCGTGCCGTCGACGGGAATCGTCAGCTTGTTGGCTTGGCCCATGCGACGCGATGCCCCAGCCGCGAGAACCACCGCGACGATGTTCTTCCTTGCGCTCTTCGGACTGCTGAGGTTTCGAGGCATCGGTCGATCGTTGATCTCGCCGAACAAACTTCCAATCCCCTTTTATCAGGGGTTGAGGCTTAGGGTGCGGGCTTTCGTAGGGTCTCGGTGACCTGGGCCAGCACGGAAACCGCGATCTCCGCAGGAGAGCGAGAACCGATCGGCAAGCCAACCGGGCCCTTGACGCGCGCGAGCTCGGCCTCGGAGAACCCTGCCTTGCACAGCCTCCGCAGGCGCGAGGCGTGAGTTTTCTTGCTCCCGAGGCACCCGATGAAGAAAGCATCGCTGCGGAGCGCGACCTGCAGTGCAGGATCGTCGAGCTTCGGGTCGTGGGTCAAGGTGACAACCGCGCAGCGTTGGTCCAGCGCCAGTGACTCCATGGCAGCATCGGGCCACTCGAGGTTCAACGTGACGCCTGGGAAGCGATCGGCCGCAGCGAACGACTCACGGGGATCGACGATGATGACTTCGTAGCCGGTGAGCGCAGCCATCGTGGACAGCGATTGGGCGATGTGGACCGCACCGACCACAATCATGCGAAGCGGTGGGTTGAACGGCTGGTAGAAGACTCGCGGGCCGCCTTCGGCGTCGGTGGCGATGCAGGCGTCGACGCGCAAGGCCCGCTCGACATCGGCACATTCGGACTCGTTCTCGCCATCACCTGGATGGAGCAAGCGTTGGTCGCCGGTTTCTAGATTGGTCGCCAACACGACGGGTCGCTTGGCTTCGATCTCCGCCAGCACCGTCTCGATGGTCTCGGCCTTCACTGCACCGGCTCCACGAAGATGCGGACGGTGCCCCCGCAGGCGAGACCTACCTCCCATGCCTGTTCGTTCGTTACGCTGAATTCGAGAACCTTGGAGAGACCCGTCTTCATGACGCCAAGGGCGTCGTCGACGACGGCGCCTTCGACGCAGCCCCCTGACACCGACCCCAAAAAGAAGCCATCGTCTCGTACGACGAGATGACTCCCCGCTGGGCGGGGCGAAGACCCCCAAGTCTTGATGACAGTAGCCAGCGCAACACCATGACCCTCGGCTTTCCAGTCACGCGCGGCGACCAGCACCTCTATTTCGGATTGGTCCGGCATCAGAGGAATAGTACTGCTCGGTCCGACGAGAGGCTACCCCGCCACTCGGCGGCTAATGTGCTGTGAGGGGATCGGGAGCGATGGCTAGGTTCGCGGGACTTGGCGTGCGATCGGTGAGGTCCTCGATCGCTCGCTCCAATCGTGGGAGCACATCCCGCAGCGTATACTGGATCATGTGCTCTCCCATGATCCCTTTCACTATGGCCCATGGGACGAAGCGCGGTGTGCGTCGGAACGCTCGCACCAGGAGACGCCAGTAACGTTTCCTTCCTGAACCTATCAGTCCGACCTTCAACGAGGTGCGAAGGACGGTCAGCAGATCTCTCACCTCGATGCGGCGACGACCGAGGGGAGCTGTTGCACGGTCGAGATATGCCTCACATCGATCGTAGTAGCTGTCTGCAGTGTACAAATCACGCATCAGGTTCGCGTAGCCGTTGAGCAGCGTCCGTTCATTCATCGATGGCTCGAAGTTGGGACGCCCGAACTGGTCCCCGGTCGACTGAGTGCGCAAACGACCCTCTCGCTCGAGACGTCGCGAGAGCTGCGTCCCAGGCAGAGCCGTCAACATGCCAACCATGGCCAACGGAATCGGAGTTCGGGACAAGAAGGTCCGTTGCGCCTCGAAGACTTCGGCAGTGTCGCTGTCGAAGCCCACGATGAAGCCCCCCATCACTTCCAGCCCCACTCGCGTCAGGCGGTCGACTACTTCGCCTAGATCCATCTTTAGATTTTGCTTCTTGCCCGCCTCTCGAAGCGCGTCCGCCGATGGCGACTCGATCCCTAGGAAGACCGAACTGAAGCCCGCCTCGACCATCGCAGCGACGAGTGATTCGTCGCCGGCGAGGTTCACGCTTGCTTCGGTGTACAACTCGAAGGGGTAGCCGCGCTCCCGTTGCCATTGCGTCAGCTCTGGCAGAAACTGCTTCACCATACGACGGTTCCCAATGAAATTGTCGTCCACGAAGAAAATCGTTCCCCGGTATCCGATGTCGTGAAGCGCAGCAAGCTCAGCCATGAGCTGCTGCGACGACTTCACACGAGGAACCTGCCCGAAGAGCTCGATGACGTCGCAGAACTCGCAGTGGAACGGACAGCCCCGCGAGTATTGAATGCTCATGGACGCGTAGTGGCGCAGCTCGAGAAGATCGTAACGCGGCACGGGAGCCAGAGACACGTCCGGTCGATTGTCGCTGTCCGATACTCGCTGTTGCCCCTGGGACTCGATGGCCGAAACCAGAGCGTCGATGCGGCCCTCGGCCTCTCCCTGGAAAACCACATCGGCGTTGTCGAACTCCTCGGGCGCAGTGCTCGGCGCTGGCCCGCCGACAACGGTGCGTCGCCCCATTTTCTTTGCGCGCGCGATGACCTCGTGCATCGAAGGCATCTGCACGCGCATGCCTCCCACGAAGACCGCGTCCGCCCACTCCAGGTCCGCATTGCTTAGGGGCTGGATGTTGAGATCGCGCAAGCGCAGCTCCCAACTCGAAGGAAGCGTAGGTTGTGGGAAAACGCGGATAGACAAGCAACGCTTTCATTGAGGCGTAACGTAACGCGCACCATGTCTTCGCTGGGTCATGGTTGGGTCATGGTTGAGTCAACACCCCGTAAGATTGACACTGCCTATTGCCCGTAAATATACTTTTAGTATAGATTGGGCTCTAAGAATACACGTGGCTCCATCTATTAGTATGTAAATGCATGCGTTTCTGTTGCGTCTTGGGAGGTCTGCATGGCCAAGGAAGAGAGATTCGATGTGGTCATCATTGGTGGTGGACACAACGGCACCACCACGGCCGCCTATCTAGCCAAGAGCGGGCTCAGCGTCTGCATACTCGAGGAGAGGCCCGAGGGAGGCGGAGCCCAGGAGACCGTCGAGCCACGCGCGGGCGTGCGAATCCAGCCCCACGCGATTGGCAACTACGCCGGCGCCGCACCAGGCTGGGACCAGCTCGAGCTGTGGCGCTACGGCTTCCGCATGGACTACAACCCGCGGAACGAGGTGCCCTTCGACATCGATCGCGGGCCCATGACCCGAGACGGAACTGTCCCGGTCTCCGAAGAGGACCAGATGGGCTGGGCCCAGGCCATCGGCCTGCTCAGCGATCCGCCCTGCTACCAGGATCTCCTTCGGGCGACCTTCTGGACCCCGCCGCACCCGAGCTACGTCGAGCTGGACGAGAACACGATCCCGTACATGCAGGTGTACCGGGACAATATGCCCGAGCTCTGGTCCAAGGAGATGCTCGAGTGGACCATGTTCGACCTCATGGACCAGTTCATCGAGAGCGAGCCCTTCAAGGTCCACCAGGCCTACATCGCAAACGTCTCCGGCGCCTTCGCGCACTTTCCGGGTGTGGCCGTCCCCGCGATAGAGTGTGTAGCAACGGTGCTGCCGCCGGCCATCGCAAAGCCTGTCGCCGCCCGCGGGAACATGCACGGCTACTACCACGCGCTCGTCCGGTGCGCGATCGCGCACGGCGCCGTTGTCCGCAGCTGCTGCCCGGTCGAGGAGATCCTCATCGACGACGGCCGCGCGATCGGCGTGCGCCTCAGGGACGATGCGGCCTGGGGCGTCAAGAAGATCTACGCCAACAAGGCTGTCATCAGCGCCGTCCACATCAAGCCCACCTTCCAGAAGCTGATCGGTCCGAAGCAACTCGACGCCGGCTTCATGCAACGGATCAACGACCTGAGCCTCAAGGGTGGAAGTCTGTACATGGCCCACTTTCTCACGAAGGAGGAGCTCCGCTACCGCGAGCCCTTCAAATGGAGCGACGAGGATCCGCACCCGTTCTCGGGCGGCTTCTACTGCATGGAGAATAAAGAGATCTACTACAAGAACCTCGAGTGCGTGCTTGGCCGGCAGGAGAACCTCGACATCCCGCCCGACGAAGCCATGTGGGGCATGGTGGCCTCGAGCCTCTACGATGAGACGCAGCCCCAGTGCACGCGGGAGGGCTACCACATCAATGGGCCGCTCTGGATGATGGTCCCGACCCCTCAGTACAACGTCGACGGCGTTCTCGCCATGGACGAGACCCCAGCGGACAAAGCGAAGTGGAACGAGTACATGCGCAAGACCCTCTCCTGCGTTGTCGAGAACCTCGACGACGACAATCTCGTTGAGATCATCAGCGACAGCCCCTGGGAGCAGGAGTTCCGCAACACCGGAATGCTCGGGGGCTCTTGGTACGGCACTCGTTGCGACCGGGATGAGTGGTGGAACGAACGCCCGCTACCGGAGCTGTCCCGCTACCGGGTTCCCGATATCGACGGTCTGTACCTCGCGCACCAATCCGCCGCACACCCGGGCGGGCTGTGCCTGATGGCCGTCGGCTACAACCTCATGCACATCCTCATCGAGGATGGAATCGTCGAGCCGGGCGACTGG
>JAFDAJ010000160.1 GCA_019313915.1 Deltaproteobacteria bacterium | reverse complement strand
ACGCGAGCTCCGACTGGAAGAACTCGGGCTCGGGAACGACCGACCACAGCAACGCGCCACCCAGCAAGGTGGCGAGAATCCCCGTGACGTTCGACTCGAAGTGCGACTCGTCGGTCGAGGCCGGGAGCAGCGCCCGCGCCGCCGACAAGAACGCGCTGCGGTGTGTCGTGAAGATCGGTCGAAGCGCCTCTCGCAACGCCTCGTCGGTTCGCGCCGCCACGTAGAGCTCGAGCGTCGCCTGCAGGCGCTCCGATCGGAACAGCGACCACACCGCACGAAGCGCCTGGTCGATCGGCTCCGGTTGCCCGGCAAACTCGCGGGCCATACCGAGAAACTGGCCGACGATGTCTTCGAGCACCCGCTCGTCTTCGAGCACCCGCTCCGTCGTCGCCGCCATCAACGCGCTCTTCGTGGGAAAGTGCTTGAACAGTGTTCCGTGCGCGACCCCCGCCCGTTCCGCGACCGCCGCAGTCGACAGCCGGCTGTAGCCCCGCTCGGCGAGCAGCTCCGCGGTGGCGTCGAGAAGCTTCCCGCGCGTCTTGGCCGCACGCCCGCTGCGAACCGAGCCTGTTTTTCCTAGGGATTCGGTTGGGGCAGTCACGAAAGTGAGTATCTACTCACTCACTTGGGATGTCTATAGGGAGGTTGGCTTGGACCGGGAGATTGCGAGCGCCTTGGAGGCTGTAGTGGCTCGGCAGCTCACTCGCAGTCAGGAAGCGGATCGAGGCCGTTCTCACTTCGGAAGGCGTTGGCCATCGTGCAGGTCTTTTCCCACATGCGGACGAAGTCCTCGGCGGCGTTGAACATGGGGGTGAGGAGCTCCCAGGTGACGCCGCCGTTGCGCATGTCTTGAATGAGGTCGGGGAACAAACCGATGTGCTGCATGCCGTCGAGGTTGACGTCCCAGCCCGTGTTGAAGCCTTCGGGGACTGAGACGTTGTCGTTCTTCCATTTCACCAAGGGCCGAATCTGACGAAGCGCGCCACCACCGCCAACCGCAACCGCTTCATCGAGCAACGGCCGCTCGGCGCCGTCATCTCGGAGCTGCCACGACTGTCGCGCGATCACGACTCGTCGATTCTCGTCGGGGGCCGTGAGCCATGGGATTGTGTCCCAGGTAGGCTGGTCGTCATAGTCCTCGTAGATGACGCCCGAGAACTCTTGGAGCTGCGCTTGCAGCATCTGCGTGCTCGGGCATTCGGAGCTCCAGAACTCGGATTGCATGCTGCCGTTGTACTCGCAGAGCTCTGCAAATGGCCCGTGCGGGTCGCCTCGGGTCACCCAATCTCGGGGCCAGAGCGCCAGGTGCGTCAGGTCTTCCTCGGGCGTTGCGGGGGTGAACCCGCCTTCCGCGTATTGGCGCTTGTCGATGATGCGTCGGCACGCGTTGCCTGCGCCAAACCGGCTTGCGATGCCCGGCGCGAAACCGTTCATGTCGAAACCGGGGGTCGCGCCGTGACCGCCCATCCAGTCGACCGCGGTCAGATACTTCCTCGCATAGGACTTCGAGCTGAAGTCACAGTTGTTGCTGATGACGGGGCCCGCGAGGGTACCGCACCCTGCCCCCAGCACCTGGGTCCCCGAAACGCTCACCGTAATACTGCCACCCGCTTCGGCGATTCGCCGCACCTCGTCTTCCGACTTGGAGATCTCCGACTCATAGCCGAGGTTGTCTCGGAGGGTGACGTTGCTAGGCGAAGTGCCGCTTCGCTCGCAGCCGCGCAGCTCGGTGTGAACGCCGAACACGGGGTACTCCGAGAACTCGTCCTCCGGCAGGCCCGCCATAGAACGAAAGCGCTCGGTGACTTGGTGGGCTCCGAGGCGAGTGTTCTGCGAGAAGTGGTCGGTGTCGAGCAGCATGCCGTGTGCCATCATCTCGGTGAGGAACCGCTCGCCCTCTTCTTTGAGGCCCACTGCGTTGAAGTGACGCTTCTGCGAGCGGCGCTCGGGTTGCCGATAACCCTCCATGACGCTTTCGGGAGGGTTGCCCGGAAGGGGAAGGAACAGCCCTTCGAGGGAGCACTGCCGATTTGGCAAGAGGCCGCCGGGCCCGTGCCCCAACAGCCACGCCAGCGAATGCAATCGGTGGGGCTGCAAGAACGAAGGCGTGTCGAGGATGTCCTCACCGTCGACATGCTGCGGCACGAGCGGCGCCAGGTCCGACATGCCCAGGCGATAGTTCACGTGTCGAAGGTCCCCGATCCAATCCGTCAGCCCGGGTAGACCCGGGGTATGCGTCGTTTGGAAATACCCGTGGTTTACGATGTTCCACGGGCAGCCCTCGGGACCGCAATCACAGGTCTCGCCGTCGCAGCTGACCGGAAGCAAGCTATCCGCAGGATTCCAAGTGCCGATCGGCACGCCACCGAACGGAAAAGGCAAGCTGGCGGGCAAGCCAATCGGGACCCCTGGGAGGAGCGACTCCCACTTGCCGTCGTCTTGGTTCGTCTCGTCTCGGGTGATGTTGTTGTAGTAGTTGCCGGCGACGTAAGTGTCTTGGAACAAGGCGGTTCCGCCGAGGGGGTTGTCCATGCCATGAATGGGCGTGACCTTTCGGATGCCCATTCGGTGCAGGTCGACCACCTGTTGTTCGATCGAGTCGCTGCTGGACCTCAGCTTGCCGAGCTCGGCCACTTCGACGCCCAAGATCAAGGCGATCCGGCCGCTCCGAATGATCGTGCGCGCGTCGGAGGGGCTCAGCGCAATGGCGGCGATGTCGCGAAGCGCACCGGGTGGAAAACGAGGATTGCCAGGTGCGGCGACCAGACGCTGGATGGCGGTGACGTGATCCTCGATGGCGGTCCAGTCGTCGTAGTCGTCACGGGCGTCGAGCACCGCTTGAAGCGCTCGACCGTTGTGCACGTCGACCACCATCAGGCGCATCCCGCCCTGCCAGGCGCGGCGGATCATGTCTTTTTGATAGTGGTTATGAAATTGCCCGAAGCTCTGTCCCGAATGGGTGCCGTCGCCGCGATCGAAATCGCGGTCTTCGACCAGGCCGGGGATGCGAGTCTCTTCTGCGCCGGCGAGCGCGGCGAAGGCGCGCAGCATCGGGCCCATTTCAATAGCGCCGCTGGTGGGCATTTCGGCGCCGTGATAACGATGCCCCGTGATGAGTGGCGTGCTCGCCAGCGCGGCAGAGACGCCTGTTACGACTGCAATGCAAGCGCCGCGAGCCGCGGCCTCGACGATCGGGCCGACGAAGGGAAGCGCCGCGAGTGGTGCGCTCGTCACGATGCATGTCCCAATCGCAGCGCTCTGTAGCTGAACCACCACGTCGGCTCGGACTGTGCACGCGGTGCTCTTGCGCGGGTCGCGGATTTCAGGCCTCACGACCTCGCCGCGCAGATCGCGAATCGCGTGCAGCGGATCGAGGCAGTTGTAGACGTTGCGGAGCTCGTCTTGCACGTCGCCCCAGATGAAGTGACCGCCGAAGGATATGTTGGCGGTGGGGTGCGCGTGCGTTTCGGTCGTGCCCCAGAGCGGTTGCTCGGTCAGCACGTGGCCGACGTCCGAGGGTGGCCCTCCGGGCATCATGCCCACGGCAAGGATCTCGGTGCCTTTCGGTGCCTCGTCACTGCATTGAAAATCATCGGCGTTGACGTGCGCAAAGCGATCGACCCAAAGGCAGTGGGTGACGCTCGGGCAAATCCGCTCTTGTACGGGGTCGCGCGGCTCATCGACGATGCGGAAACGGACGATGCGCCCTTCGTACTCGTCGACGCCCCAGACCACGCGGCGACCCATGTACTCGCCGTCTTGTAGAGCGGACGCGGAGCGCACGATGACCCAGACGGGGTTGTCGGGGTCGCGCTTGGGCATGGTCTCCCAGTTCACGGGGAACTCGGAAGTCCCGATTCCCTGATGCGTCGCCGCGAGCACTTTGGCGTCGTTGTCACTGACTGAGAGGGCTTGCAGCTCGACGCGCTGCGCGACGTCGGAGGCACCTCCGAGCACGAAGTGTAGATAAGGTGCATCGACGACGAAGGGCGGTGACCACAGCGCGCCGGTGTAGGATTCGGGAAGGCGGCCGCCGGGACGGGCGAGGTGACTGAAACGAAGATCCGCGGTGCCGATCCACCAGTTGCCTTGCTGATTGACGTCGCGGCTGAACTCCCAGTAGTCGCCGCCGATGTCGGATTCGATGGAAGGCGTGAAGCCCGGGGGCGCGAGGCGCTCGACCGACACGTTGTTTCCGTAGACGGGCGTGTTGAAATCGTCGCTCGTCCAAGGGTCGAGCACGCCGGCCTCGAAGCTGAAGCCCATGCCACCGGAGCACGGTTCCCCCTCGACAGGGGCGGTCGGAATGTCATAGGGAAACGGGCCGCGCGGCTCGGGCGCGGTCGACCTCGCCGAAGGCACGTTGACCGGCTCGTCGGTAGCCTCCGGACAAAGCCGCGCGTCGGTTTCCGAGCAAGGCAAGTGAGGCGGATCGGGGTACGGGTCGCGCCGCTGAGGCACTTCTTCGGGCGGTGTGCTCGTGTACGTGGTTTCCTCCACGCTGTGACTCAGGCAAATCGTGGCCGGCGCTACGCGAATGGTTTCGCCGGGCGGAATGTCGATGGGCTCGCCATCTTCGTCGACCAGGCCCTCTGCACCGGTTGCCGTGATCTCGATCCCGTGATCGAGCACCTCTTCGGTGTAGTAGAGGCAACCCCCGTCAGCGAGAAACGGCCCCCCTTCGCCGTCGACGTGGCGGATACCCGTGCTGGAATCCGGGTCGACCCCAGCGTCCGAGGGACCTCCTTCACCGCCGTCGCAAGCGACGACGAGCACTGCGAGCAGGAGCACGCAGAGGACACGAGTCGAACGCACCATCAGGAGCTACGATGCCTTGTTCACGCAAAGGCGTAAACAGTGAGCCTCGACCCCGCGAAAAGGCCACCCGGCAGGGTGAATTGATCACCGTGGGGTAGGCGTGGCCTGTGGTTTGGGAGGGTACAAGGTCGGCGGCTGATGAGGCCGATGTCGAGGTATGTGCTTCGTTACTTCCGATCACGCGGAGATCGACCGAGACGCTTGGCTCGCCTGCCTCCATCGCCTCTGCGCGCTACGGCTTTGAGCTCTAGTTGTAGGCCCAGAGCGGCGACGTATTTCTCGAGCGTCGAGAGGCGTATATCGGAGCCGGACTCTAGATGGCTGACGCAGGCGCCCTACTCTTCGTAGACCTCTCGCCGGTGGCCGATCTTGACGACCAGCACCGCGTCCGGAGGCTCGATGCGGTAGATCACGCGGTAGTCGCCGACGCGCAGGCGGCGGGCGCCTCGGAGGCTGTAGCGGAGCGGTTTGCCGAGCTCGAAGGGGTGGGTGGTGAGCTTGGTTTCGATCGCGCGGCGGATTCGGCGTTTGGCCGACTTGGGGAGCGCGGGGATGTCGTCGGCGATGACGCTTCGCAAGTACTCGACCCGGTAGGTCAATCCCAGGCCTCGTCGTGGGAGATTCGGCGTTGCTTCTTGCGGAGGCGGGCGTCGGCCACCTTGGAGAAGTAGCGGTCTTCCTGGTACTCGAGGGCCTCTTCAATGAGGCGAAGGCTCGTGCGCGAGATCGATTCTTCACGTTCGTCCGCCAGGCGCTCGATGGCCGCATAGGTCGCATCGTCGAGCGTGATGTTGATTCGCTTCTTCTGAGTGGGCATTTGCATAGTGTAACACTTTTACATCACTGCGATGTGGGTGCCCGACGCTCGCAACATCAGCAAGGTTATCGGCCAAGGCCCGGAGAAGTTGCGCTGGGTATCAAGTTTGGTGAGGCCGTGCGGCCTGTTGTTTTGGCTGTCGCCGGTCGCCCTTTGGGCACGGTGAGCGTGCGTTGCTAATCTGACGCCATGAAGAGGGCAACAGCGGTGGCGGCGAGTTTCGTGACGCTGGCGGGCTTGGGGGTGTTGCTTCCGTTGCATTCGGACGCGTTCGCGCTGGGCGCCGAGATGACGTCCGACAAGACGTGCGACAAAGGGCCGCTGAGCCGCCCACGCGCAAACTGCGCGCCGCCTCCTCCGCCAAGCAGCGGCAACCTCAACGACGACTGTGTCGCGCGAATCAACCAGCTGCGTTGGGAGTGCCAGTGCCTGCCGCCACTGACGCGTTGGAAGGGCGGCGAGCAATGCGCGAACAAGCACGCGAAGTACGACAGCAAGCGAGGCATTCACGGGGGCTTCAACAAGGGAATATGTAAACCCGAAGGTTTGGCACAAAACGAGTGCCCCGGCTGGCCTTCGAACAGCGGCATCATCGAGGGATGCCTCCAAGCCATGTGGGACGAAGGGCCCGGCAAGCGATTTTCGAAGCACGGCCATTACATCAATATGAGCAACCCGAGCTACGAACGCGTCGCCTGCGGCTTTGCCAAGAGCGCTGACGGCGACATCTGGAGCGTGCAGAACTTTCG
>JAFDAJ010000159.1 GCA_019313915.1 Deltaproteobacteria bacterium | reverse complement strand
AAAAGGGCGTCAACCTCGCGCTCACCGCGCGAACGGCCGACGCAGTGGAGGCGACAGCGAAAGAAGCCACCGCGTTGGGGGTCAATGCGATTGCACTTCCGCTGGACATCACAGAACCGGCAGGCCGCCAACGACTGTTGGAAGGTGCCGTGGCGGCCAACGGTCCAATCGACATCCTCATCAACAACGCCGGCATCGAGTGGGTCTGCAAGTACACCACGATGTCCGCCGAGCAGATCGAGCAGATGATTCAGACGAACCTCATCGCACCGCTCATCCTCTCCAGGCTCGTGCTTCCCGAAATGATCGCGCGTGGCAGCGGCCACGTGGTGATGATGTCGTCGCTCGGAGGCAAGAAGGGCTCGCCTTACTCGGCCACCTATGCGGCGACCAAGGCCGGCCTCATCGAATGGACGTCCGGCGTTCGTGAAGAGCTCCGCGAAAGCGGCGTGAGCGCATCGGTGATCTGTCCGGGCTTCGTCTCCGACGCCGGGATGTTCGCCGAGTACGGAAAAAGCGCGCCGAAGATTGCCGGAGAGAGCACGCCGGAAGCTGTTGCCGACGCGGTAGTGCGTTCGATCGAGGACGACGTAGGGGAGATCGTGGTCAACCCTGGGCCCAATCGCTTGTTGGATGTAGCGAACGCCATCAGCCCTGGGGCCGTGTCGTGGGTCCTCCGACGCTTCGGAGTCTACGAGTTCTATCGTCAACAGGCCGAAGACAATCAGGCCTAGCTGAAGGGAAGCCATGGGTCCGCTCAGTCAGATTCGCGTCATCGAGATGGAAGGCCTTGGGCCTTGCCCGTTCGCCGGCATGATGCTCGCAGACCTCGGCGCCGAGGTCATTCGCGTGGGTCGAGCCAAACCCCCCGTTTTGCAGACCGCAATCGACGTGTTCGACAGGGGCAAGCAAAGCGTGGTGCTCGACTTGAAGGGGCCGGCCAGTAAGAAGGCGCTTCTCAAGTTGGTCGAGGGAGCCGATGTCTTGTTGGAAGGTTTTCGTCCGGGTGTGATGGAGCGACTCGGTATAGGTCCTGAAACATGCCTCGAAATCAATCCTCGCCTCGTGTACGGGCGGATGACGGGGTGGGGGCAGGAGGGCCCACTTTCGCAAAGGGCCGGCCACGACATCAATTACATCTCGATCGCGGGCGCTCTGCATTGCATTGGTCGAAAAGGGCAGAAGCCCACCGTGCCCCTCAACCTCGTGGCGGATTTTGGTGGGGGAGGGCTGTTGCTGGCGTTCGGTGTTCTCGCGGCTCTGCTCGAGCGCCAACATTCCGGCAAAGGCGACGTCGTCGACGCTGCGATGGTGGACGGCGCGGGAACCTTGATGGCGAGTATTTTTGCCGCGCTTCAAGCGGGCTTCTTCTCGGAGAAGCGAGGTGAAAACATACTCGACGGGGGGGCTCCCTTCTACGACACATACGAGACGAAAGACGGCAAGTTCGTCTCGGTGGGTGCGCTCGAACCACAGTTCTACCAGATCCTAATCGAGAAACTCGGGCTGCAAGGCTCGGCGCCACCGCCGTTTGCGCACATGCAAGCCATTCACTGGGAAGCCCTGCGACCCAAGATGGAGGAGATTTTCCTCACACGAACGCGCGATGAATGGTGTGAAATCTTCGACGAGACGGACGCGTGTGTCGCGCCTATTCTGTCGCCGACCGAAGCATTCGAGCATCCGCACAACGTCGCGAGAAAGTCCTTCGTCGATGTAGGTGGCTCGCGTCAGCCACGCCCGGCCCCGCGATTCGCCCGAACGGATCCTCCGACGCCCAATCCGCCGCATGAGTTGGGGGCAGACACGCAGAGCGTCTTGAGGGGCTTGGGCATCTCGGAAGAGGACGTCGCGGCGGTGCTGCGTGAAACCGCTCGATGAAGACTGCTTTCGTGACAGGTGGGGCGGGCTTTCTCGGCCGGAACCTCGTGGAAGAGCTCCTGAGCTCCGACTTCGAGGTCGTCGTTTTCGATCGGGCCAGGCCTGATGCGATGCTTGCGGAGCGCGGCGTCTCCTTCGTGCAAGGAGACCTGACCGACGCCTCGGCTTGCGAGCGCGCAATGCCAGAGGGCATCGACGCGGTGTTCCACGTGGCCGGTAACACGACACACTGGAAGCTCGGCGATGCCTTGCAGACAAAGGTCAACGTGGATGGCACGCGGGCGGTCGCTGCGGCCGCAATCCGTCGAGGTGCGGGCCGCTTCATCCTCACCTCGAGCATTGCCGCCTTTGGCTTTCAGTCTGAACGCGTGACCGAGGACACGATTTCGAGCGCTCTGCAGTCATCGATCAACTACTTCCGCACCAAGCGGCGCGCCGAGCTCGAGGTGCTCAAAGCACTCGAGCGGGGTCTCGATGCGGTCATCTTGAATCCGGCCAACATCATTGGGCGATACGACGCCTCGGGCTGGTCGCGCTTCTTCAGACTGATCGAGGAGGGTAGCCTCCCCGGTGTGCCCTCCGGCAGTGGTTCCTTCTGCCACGCCCGAGAAGTGGCCCGAGCGCACGTGGCGGCGTTCGAGCGCGGGCGAACTGGGCATCACTATCTGCTCGGCGGCGTCGATGCGACGTTTCTCGAAGTGGTGCAACGGATCGGCGCGCTGCTCGATCGCCCAGTACCGAAGCGTCCCATTCCCGCCTTCGTTTCCAAGGCTGCAGGCCAGCTCTCGCTCTGGGGCTCGTACCTGACGCGCCGGGAGCCCGACCTCACTCCGGAAAAGGCAGCTCTCCTCTCGGCCGACCTGCTGTGCAGCTCGGACAAGGCCGAGGAGGAGCTCGCTTACCGACCCGTAGCACTTCAGGTGATGCTCGAAGACTGCTACCGCTGGCTGTGCGAAGAAGGCCTGGCGAAGTCTGGTCTGGACGGCCGACGTCCGGCGCAGTAGGACCGAGGTTCGTCATGGCCAAGATGAGCACGCGCAGGAAGCTTGCGATCGCTACGTGGGGCTCACCGCGTGAAGGGAACATCTATGGGAAGATGACGCTCGACGCGACGGCGGCAGTTGCACACCTCGAACGCCTCAGCCGCGAAACGGGCGAGCACGTTACGATGACGCACTTCGTTGGCAAGGTCATGGCCGAGGTGCTCGCGAAGTCTCCCGGGCTCAACGGTTTCCTGCGTTTTGGGACCTATCATCAGCACCGAACCGCAGATGTGTCGTTCCTCGTCAACATTGGCGAGGGCACAGACGTCAGCAACGTGAAGGTCAAGGAGCTCGATCGGAAATCGATTGTCGAGCTAGCGCGCGAGTTGAATGGTAAGGCGAGCAAGGTCCGCCACGGCGATGACGAGGCGTTCAATAGGAGCACGAACGTCCTTCGCTCGTTGCCGACCTGGGCGCTACGTCCGACGCTTAGCGCCCTCGGCTGGCTCACGGGTTCAGCGGGAATCGAGGTCAAGTCGGCCGGGCTCCGGCGCTTCCCGTTTGGCGGCTGCATGATATCGAACGTGGGCATGTTCGGGCTCGACGAAGGCTACATGCCGCCAACCCCGTTTGCGCACATCCCGGTCTACTTGCTCATTGGAGCGATTCGCGAACAGCCGACCGTCATCGATGAGGAGATCGTCGTCCGTAAGGTGATCACGCTCAGCGCCACCGTGGACCACCGCTTCATCGACGGCTATCAGGCCGGCGTGTTGGCCCATACGGCCCGCGACTGCTTCGAGAACCCCGAGCGCTTCGGCGCCTGACGAGGTTTCAGGTCGTTGCCTGCCCGCGCGGCGTAGGCGCAGACCGTGCGGACGGCTATCGTTTCTTCACCTATCCATCTAATTCGTGCGTCTTGACGTAGAACTGGACAGGTGTATTATTCGGTTATGGCTCGGCCCGTCAACGCTGACCCTGCTCGCACGCGTACTCGCTTGCTCGAGGCCGCTTCGCAGCACTTCTCTCGGTCCGGCGTGCATGGGACCTCCCTGCGGGCGGTCGCCAATTCCGCGGGCCTCAGCCTGGCAACGATCAACCACCACTTTGGCAACAAACAGGATCTCTATGGAGCCTGCCTCGATCGCGCGTTCGATGAAGTGTCTCGCGAGCTTGCGCCGCTCGCCTCGCTACTTGATCGCTTCACCGACGAGGTTCGGGACGCCAATATCTCGACCGCGGAGCTGCGAACGCTCATCGAATCACTCGTGCGTGAAGGCGTGCGTTTCGGTAGGCGCCGCCGACCGCTGCTCCAGCTCATCATGCGCACGCTGGTGGAGACCGGCGAGCTAGAAGAGCCGTGGCGCGAGAGAGCCTTGGTACCATTTCTCGAAACTACATCTGCTCTACTTGCCGCCCAGCTCGGACGACCTGTCGTCGAGCTTCGCATGGCGATCCAGGCGGTGATCGCCCTCGGCATGCGCTACTCGCTCAGCACGCCGCGCGAGCTGGCGCGGCTGGCGGGCCTGGTAGCCCCGGACAAGAACGCAACACCGCAACAAGAGCGGGCCGCGGTGACGCTATATGAAGATCATCTCGTGCGTGTAGCGCAGAACCTCGTGCTCGAAAGTTAGGTAGGGGCCACCATGTCTTCAGTCGGCAGCGCGTCTCTCTCCCTCTCGCATCCCCCTGGCGGCTCGACGGTTGCTCCATCTGTGCGCCTCGCCGCATTGCGTGCAGATCTGCTGGCCGCTCCGTACAACCTGTGTACCGAGAAGGCGTCTCTGATGACCGAATATCTAGCGCACGCGACACGGTCTCGCGTCCCAGGCTGGCTGGAGCGGTGGCACTATCGGCTCTACCAACGCGGTCTCGCCGAACAGGAGCGTGGCGTGATCGCTCCACGATGGAAGACACGCTTCAACACGATGTTGATGAGCGCTTATCAACGAATCGACCGGATGCAGCCCGGCGACTGGCAGCTCGCCCACGCAAAGGCGCTTCGTCACACCCTGCAGAACATGACGTTGCGGGTGTACGACCATGAGCTCCTAGTCGGCAATCCGAGCTCCCAGAGAATCGGCGCTCCCCTGCACCCGGACTACGGCGGACTGTTGTTGCTGCCCGAGCTCAATACACTCGACAGCCGGCACGACAATCCGATCAGAACCACCGCGGCCCAGCGGCGCGCTCTCGAGCACGACATCTTTCCCTACTGGTTCCGCCGCTCGGTGTTAGCGACGACGCCCCTTTACGCGGCGGGCCCGGACCTGATCGACAAGCTAACGGACGGGCGGGCGTTCGTGCTCACCCAGTTCGCGGGGATCTCGCACGTCACCCCCGACTATCCATCGGTGCTCACGCTCGGCTTTGCCGGTATCGCCGACGCCATCACCCGGCGTACGGCTGCGCTCGACCGCCAGATCGAAAGACAGCCTCGTGGCCGACCAACCCGCGAGCAGCGATCCCAGCGCACGTTTCTCCAAGCGGCGAGGATCGCTGCTGAAGCGGCCATCGCCTATGGTCGCCGGTGGCGGACGTTCCTGACCGCCGAAGCAATGCGAGCCGCCGATCCCGTGCGTAGTGCAGAGCTGCGTGAGCTTGCCGATCTTTTCGACACGGTTCCTGCACGCCCTGCAAGGACGTTTCACGAGGCGCTCCAGAGTGTGTTCACCGCTCACGTGCTCGTGCACCAGGAAAGCTTCCAGCACGGCGTATCGTTCGGCCGCATGGATCAATACCTGCTGCCCTACTACGAGCAAGACTTAGCGGCGGGGCGGCTCACGCGCGCGCATGCCGTCGAGCTCGTCGGCTGCTTTCTCGGCAAAGCTGCCGAGCTGTTGCCCCTCTTCTTCGGGCGCGCAACGGAGTTCTTCAGCGGCCTGTCGTCTGCATCCGGCATTACGCTAGGTGGTCAGACTCCCGAGGGAGTCGACGCAGTCAATGACCTCTCGTACGTGTTCCTCGACGCGTACGATCAGATGCGCCTGCGCCAACCAAACATTCACGTCCGCGTGCACGCTGGAACACCCCGGGAGTTTCGCGCGCGGTGCTACGAGGTGCTCAAAAAGGGTGGCGGCATTCCGGCGCTGTTCAACGACGACCGTGTCATCGAGAGCCAGCGTGACGCCGGTATCCCGATCCGTGACGCGCGCGACT
>JAFDAJ010000158.1 GCA_019313915.1 Deltaproteobacteria bacterium | reverse complement strand
GCTTCGCAACCCCGATGCCGGCCTCGTCACGCTTGCCGAGCCGCTCTCGGTGGAGCCCATGGGCATTGCAGTGTCCGCAAAGGACACCCGCTTCTACAATCTGATCGACAACTACATCGAAGCGATCGAGGCCACTGGGATTCTTTCGGCACTTCGTCAGAAGTGGTTCGAAGACCCAAGCTGGCTCGAAGAGCTCCCCTAGGGCGACTCAATTGTCGTATCGCCCCGTTCTCCGGTGACCTAGTTCTTGTTTCGGACGATGAAGGTGTTCATGCCTTCTTCTCGTTCGAATGTGGTTCGATAGCCCTGTGCTGCTTGCCGTGTTTCGAACGGGCCGATACGTACTCGCCAGTGCGTGCCGCGGCCTTCGACCGTGCCGGTGGTCACGTACGCTGCGTGTCCTCGCTTGCGCAGCGCACTGGCAAAGACTTGGGCCTCTTGCGGGTCGCGGTAGCTGATGACTTGCAGTGTGTAGCGGCCCTCATGCCCCGCCGGAGCTGAGATTGTCTTTGTGGGCACGGTTGCTGCGACGAGTGGGTCGCGCACCGCGGCCATCTCGACAATCGTGCGGTCGGGGCCTGCGGTTACCGCGGCTGGCAAACCAGCGGCGATATCAGAGCGTGGCGGGGGAGGCGTCACCGGGTCCAGATGCGCGAGCTCTGCAGCCGCAGCAGCCATTGCCGCGGCGACTTCGGGTCGCGTTTCGGTCACCAGAGTGGTTGGGAAGCTGAGTGTTTCCGGGTCGATCCCGGGGTCCGCCGCGGTCTCTTCGACCGCCTCTTCGGTTTCCACCTCGTTGGCGATCGCCAACATCTGCAGCGGGTCTTCGGGTTGGGACTCGCTGCCGTCGGGGAGGGCTGCAACCGCTGCAACCACGACGGCGATCGCTGCTACCAGGCCCACCCCCGACAGCACCAAGGCCCCCCGTCCGTCATCGGACGATCGTTCTTCGATCCGCTCCAGATCGCGCATTGCAGTGTCCATTTTCCGTTCCGCTCCAGCCCTCCTCTGGGGTTTACGAAACTTCCTCGGAACCAGCCAAAAAACAGCAGTTCAGAAGCCCTGAGAGTGCGTGCAGGGGGGGGGCGCACGTGGTAGCTTCGCGCCGGCGTCGCAGCTATGGGGAACGGCGCGCGGGAGCAGTAGTTGATGGCGGAATCTTCACAGAAGCAGCCGGTGGCCCTCGAAGACGAGATGAGGCGCTCGTACCTCGATTACGCGATGAGCGTGATCATCGGGCGAGCCATCCCGGACGTACGGGACGGCCTCAAGCCGGTCCACCGGCGCATTCTCTACTCGATGCACGAGCAAAAGGTGCATTGGAACGGTTCGTACCGAAAAAGCGCTCGCATCGTCGGTGATGTGCTCGGCAAGTACCACCCGCATGGGGACAGTGCGGTCTACGACGCTTTGGTTCGCATGGCGCAGCATTTCTCCATGCGATACCCGCTCGTCGACGGCCAGGGCAACTTCGGCTCGGTGGACGGCGACCCTGCTGCAGCCATGCGATACACCGAGGTCCGGATGTCCCGGCTGGCGTCTGAGCTCCTCGCCGATATCGAAAAAGAAACCGTACGTTTCGGTCCAAACTTCGACGACTCCGAAAGTGAGCCGCTCGTTCTGCCGAGCCGGATTCCCAACCTCCTGATCAACGGCTCCGGTGGCATTGCCGTCGGTATGGCCACCAACATTCCGCCCCACAACTTGCGCGAGGTGGTCGATGCCACGGTGCGGCTGATGGGCGACCCCGAGCTCACGGTCGACCAGCTCATGCAAGATGACGACGACACCGGCCGGCTGGGCGTGAAGGGTCCTGACTTCCCCACCGCTGGTTACATCTACGGCAAGGCGGGCATCCATCTCGGTTACCGGACTGGCCGCGGCCGCATCGTGATGCGGGCCCGCGCGACTATCGAGGAGATGCGCGGCAAGGGCGACCGCGAGATGATCGTGATCACCGAGATCCCCTACCAGGTGAACAAGGCGGAGCTCCTGAAGAAGGTTGCCGACCTGGTGCGCGACAAGCGGCTCGAGGGCATCAGCGACATTCGCGATGAGTCTGACCGGGATGGCCTGCGGGTCGTCATCGAGCTCAAGCGCGACGCCCATGGCGAAATCGTCCTCAACAAGCTCTATCAAATGACGGCGCTGCAGAGCACGTTTGGCTACAACTGCTTGGCCATCGTCGGGCAACGCCCCGAGGTGCTCGACCTCCGGTCCGTGCTTCTGCGCTTCATCGAGCACCGGCGCGAGGTTGTCGTTCGCCGAACTCGCTACGACCTTCGTCAGGCCAAGGCGCAGCGTGAGCTGATCGAAGGCCTTGGGATGGCCGTCACCGACGTTGACCTCGTGGTGAGCACCATTCGGTCCTCGAAAGACGCGGACGAGGCGCGCGGGCGTCTGATGAAGCTTGCGCTCAACGGGCTCGAAGAGTTCGTGAAGCGCGCTGGTCGGCCCGAAGCCGAGATCCAAGTCGCCAAGGAACGCGGCGACTACTACCTCTCGGAGCGGCAGGCCAAGGCGATCCTCGAGATGCGTTTGTCTCGCTTGACCGGGCTCGAGCGCGAGAAGCTAGCGACCGAGTATGCCGCCCTCTGTGAGTTGATCGGTGAGCTCGACGCAATCCTCGCGAGCAAAGAGTTGCTCGACGAGGTGATCGTCACGGAGCTCGACGAGATCCGTGAGCGCTTCGGCGACGCCCGTCGCACCGAAATCGTGGAAGCAGAGGGAGACATTTCGATCGAGGATCTCGTCCCGGACGAGGAAGTGGTCGTGACCGTCTCGCATGCTGGCTATGTGAAACGCGTGCCGCTCAGTGAATACCGGGCGCAGGGCCGCGGCGGAAAGGGCCTGCGGGCGATGGATACCCGCGATCAAGACTTCGTGAGCTGGGTGTTCGTGGTCAATGCCCACGCGGATGTCCTGTTCCTGAGCGACAAGGGCAAGGCGTACATCAAGAAGGTTTATCAGATTCCCGAAACCGGCCGAGCAGCGCGGGGCAGGGCGGTCGTGAACCTCGTCGGCATGGAACCGGACGAGCGTGTTGCTGCGATTCTTCCAATCCGTGAATTCGTCGAGGATGGGTATCTTCTGACCTGCACTCGCCGGGGCCGCGTCAAGCGAACGAACCTGAGCGCGTACGAAAACATCCGGCAGACGGGGATCATCGGCGTCGCCATCGGCGAAGGCGACGGACTGTTGACCGCCCGCATCGTGACCGCTGGCCAGCACGTGCTGATCGGGACCTCGCACGGGATGACCATCCGCTTTCCTATCGAGGATGTGCGGTCGATGGGCCGCGACTCGATGGGCGTGAAGGGCATCGACCTGCGCGAAGGCGATTTCGTCATTGGCATGGACATCATCGAGGCCGAGGGCGATCGGCAGGTGCTCACCGTTAGCGCGAACGGGTATGGTAAGCGCACCAAGGTCTCGGACTGGCGTACACAGAACCGTGGGGGCAAGGGGATCATCGGGATGGACACCTCCGAGCGTAACGGTGCCCTGGTGAAGCTCCGGCTCGTCTCCCCCGAAGACCAACTGATGGTCATCACCAACGGAGGCCAGGTTATCCGGACGCGAGTGAGTGAGATTCGCGAGACAGGCCGCAACACCCAGGGTGTGCGCGTCATTCGCCTCCGCGAGGCGGAGCAAGTCGTCGACGTCGAGCCCGTGGCGGAGGGCGAGGAAGGCGAAGAGGGCGAAATCCCCGAATCCCAAGAACCCCCGGCCAATTGAGCCGAGCCCGCCTGGAAATGTGTAATCCGGGGGACAACGCGTTATTCTTAGAAGCGCAGTTGGGGGAGTCTTTTTTCGGGGGTAGCGAGTGTGAGTAACGGACCCGTCATTGGGATTGACCTAGGTACGACGAATTCCGTGGTGGCCGTTGCGGACCAACCCGGAGGCCGGGTTCTGGCGGACGGCGACGGCCTACAATTGATCCCCTCCGTCGTTTCATTCCATCCGAGTGGCGATGTCCTCGTAGGAGGCTCCGCGAAGGAGCGCCGTCTGCTCGATGCGCAGAACACCGTGTACTCGGTCAAGCGGCTCATTGGCCGGCCCTACTCGAGCTACGAGGTCAAGCAGGCCCAGGAGCGGTTTGCGTTCGAGCTCTCTGAAGGCCCGAGCGGGGGCGTGTTGGTCACGGCGCGTGGCGAGACGTACACGCTGAGCGAGATCAGCGCGTTCGTGCTGCGGCATGTCCGAAAGGTCGCTGAGGAGGCGCTCGGCACGGAGTGCAGCCAGGCCGTCGTTACGGTGCCCGCCAACTTCAATGAGCTTCAGCGAAGTGCAACCAAAGCGGCCGGACGGGTCGCTGGCCTGGACGTGCTGCGCATCCTCAACGAACCGACGGCCGCGGCACTTGCCTACGGCTACAACAAGACTTCAACCGAGCGCGTCGCGGTCTACGACCTCGGCGGCGGAACGTTCGACATCACGATCCTTCAGCTTGCGGGTGACGTGTTCGAGGTGCTTGCGACCGCTGGTGACACGTTCCTCGGCGGCGACGATGTCGATACATCGGTTGCAGACCACATGGCCGCGCAATTCCTCGATCAGCATCGCTACGACGCGCGCCAAGACCGTCAGGCGTACGAGCGGCTGCGCGCTGCGGCAGAGTGGGCGAAGATTCAGCTCTCGGCCAAGCCCGACGTGAAACTATGCATCGAAGAGCTCGCCTATGGGGATGGCGGCGTAGCGCTCAACTTGGACTACGCGCTCACGCGACAGCAGCTCGAGCACATGTGTCAGCCGCTCGTCGCTCGCAGCTTCGACGTCTGCGAAGATGCGATGAAGGCGGCTGGGCTTCGTCCGACGCAACTCGACAACGTGATCCTGGTCGGCGGATCGACGCGGATTCCAATGCTCCAACGGATGGTCGCGGAGTACTTCGGACGCAAGCCGTTGGTGAACATCGATCCGGACTTAGTCGTCGCGCAGGGCGCGGCACTTCAGGCGCAGTCGTTGGCGCTTCCATCGCGAAAGGCGCCGCTCGCTAAAGTCGCGCTCAAGAAAGTGGCGCAGCCGGGGACCGGGAATCACGACATCGTCACTGACGAGGGGCTCGAGGACGAGGTCACCAACATCGGTGACCGACCACCCCTACCGCCGCCTCCGGTCGCGCGTGCGGCTCGCAAGGCGACTCTGGCCGGGCAGGCGCCGCCACCGCCGCCGGTTCAACTCAAGAGCTCCGGCGACGTGCCACACGACGATGGCCTCATCGACACTCCAACGCGCTCCCGCGAGGAGCCGCTCGAGCACGAGCCGACGCGCGTCGCAGAGGCGGCCGATCCGCTCGACTTCCAGCCCACACGCATGGCAGACGCTTCCGGGCTCCTGATGCAAATCGGGGGCGTAGCGGACGATGAAGCGGAGGACTTCGTAGACGACTCGTCTGGGTTGATGATGGAGCTCGGCGACGATGCATTTGGCGGGCAGTCGGACATCCCCGCCGTGGGAACTCCGCCGCCCCCGCCTCCGCTCGACCTCGCGAGCTCGGCTCCTGCGGAGCTTCGAGCGGCGCTCGACGAAGACATCGATACGGTGACTGGCGCCGTCGTGGCGCCGGAAGGGCTTCGCGCGCCTCTGCTGCTCGACGTCACACCGCTTTCGCTCGGCGTCGAAACCGTCGATGGGTACTGCGAGCACATCATCCGTCGCAACTCCGCGATCCCCGCCGGGCAAACCAAGATGTTTACTACGGCTCGCGACCGACAAGAGGCGGTGATCGTTCGCATCTGCCAGGGGGAGGACCGGAAGATTGCGGGTAATCAGCTTCTCGGCGAGGTCATCCTCGAAGGATTGCGGCCGGCCGCTCGCGGGAAGGTCCAGATCGCCGTTCGTTTCATGATCGACGCGGATGGAACGTTGCAGGTGAGAGCCCAGGACGTAGGCACTGGGCAACAACAGCAGATCGCGATCAAGCTCATCGGCGAGCTGGCCGAAGATGAGATCGAGGAGCTCACAAAACGCCACGAGGCGAAGCTCGGCTAAGTGATGTCCGGCGCAGACGAAGTTCCCGACTACTACCAGCTTCTAGGGATCATCCGCACGGCTAACGCCGA
>JAFDAJ010000157.1 GCA_019313915.1 Deltaproteobacteria bacterium | reverse complement strand
CGTTACGTCTCGCCCTGATCATTCCTGTGCTCCTGCTCAGCGTGAGCACCGCCTCCGCGCGCAGGAACAAGGACAAAGGCGAAATCTCAGAGCTAGTCCAACAGGTCAAGAAAGACTGGCAGGCCAAAGACAACACGTTCAACAAGACGCTCAAGAGAGCATACGCGTATGCGATCTTCCCCGAAGTGGGGAAGGGCGGCTTCATCATCGGCGCCTCGCACGGAGCGGGCGAGGTCTACAAAAAGAGCAAGCTCATCGGCCACGCGAAGATGACGCAGACGACCGTCGGCGCGCAGGTGGGGGGCCAGACCTATGCCGAGGTCATCCTCTTCAAGAACAAGGCGGCCTTGGACCGCTTCAAGTCCAACCGCTTCGAAGGAACCGCTGCAGCCACGGCGATTGGCGGCAAGAAGGGCGCAGCCGCCGCATCGAAGTACAAGAACGGCGTTGCGATCATGGTCTTACCGAAGAAGGGCGCCATGGCCGAAGCTGCAGGCGGCGGCCAGAAGTTCAAGTTCGAACCAGTCGGTAAGTAGCCGCCCCCACGCTATCGACTAGAGCCACCGATCAGAGTCGAACCAATGACCTACGGTTTACGAAAGCGTTGGCCACGGCGACCCGCGACCCTGCTTGAGAGGGCGCGACGCGCCATGAGTCGGGCACGGGCCCGCACGGTGCACGCGGCTCGACCAGGGCAAAGGAGCGAGGAAGGGATGCCGCGTCGACGTCGGGCGGGACGAAACGGGCGATGCCTTCGGTGAGCAATCCAGGATCCTGGTGCGAGGACGTCACGCCGTGAAGCCTCGCGCACTGATGCTGGCACTGTGGGCTAGGGACCCGAGCTAATGGCGGTGAAGAAATCCGTGTTGTCGATCGTGCCTCCAAATCGATCGGCGTTCTTGCCCCAGGCGTGGGTATTCACGGGGACGCCAGTGTGGTCGAGTGTCGACCAGGTTACTGTCGGCCAGTCGCCGGCCGCATTGCACTCGACCACGTCGAGGCCGCCGGTCTCATGGTCCGCAGTGATCACGATCAGCGTATCATCGCGCCCTTGAGCCCAGGCCAAGACGGCTTCCACAGCCTCGTCGAACGCCACCGTTTCCAGTACGTTGCGTTCAATGCTGTTCTCGTGACCTCCGTGATCGATGCGGCCGCCTTCCACGAGCAAGAAGAAACCTTCGGGATTCTCCTCCAGCCGACCCAGGGCAGCGGTCACCATTTCATGCAGGTGGGGAATCACGTCATACGGGTCGTCTTCCGTTTGGGTGGCGTCGTACTCGTAGGGCATGTGGTCAGGAGCGAACTGCCCGGAGGCGAACTCTGTGTCATCAGGCAGTGCGTCCAGCTCGGCTCGGGTGGTCACCGCCTCGTATCCTGCGTCCGCCGCGAGCTCCGGCGTCATGTGAAGCGCTCCTCCGAAGAGCACGTTAGGGCGTGCTTCCTCGAGATAGTCGACGACGATGGCAGCCTGCAGCAACCGAACCGGCTGATGTGCAGCGAAACAGGCGGGGGTTGCATGCGAGATCTGGGTCGTAGTCACTAGACCCGTGGCTCGTCCCTGGTCCGCAAAGCACTCGAGAATCGTGTAGAGATCACGCTCGTCGCCCGGATTGGCAACGCTCACGACGTTGTTGGCCACCTTGTGTCCTGTCGCGATCGCGGTGGCGCTAGCGGCAGAGTCAGTGATGTCGCTGTTGGCAGAGTAAGTGGTCATCTGCCCTTGCACCGGCAGCGTTTCGAACACGAGCTCGCTCCCATCGCTCCCATGGTCCGGTCCAAAGAGGTAGCAGCCTGCCGCACGCTCGTGCTCCGGGCCCATGCCGTCGCCAATCATGATGATGACGTTGCTCAACGGAAGCGAGCTCGCAGCCGGTTCGGAGCGGGGCGAAGCGTTGCCATCCGCATCCACCGCAAGAGCTGTGTACTGACGCGTCACGCACTCCTCGTCCCCGGGAAGCTCGTCGACGAACGATGTGGTCGTCACCTCGCCTATCTCGACGTCGTCACGGTAGACGCGATAGGCAGCCACCACAGCGCCGTCAGACGGTGGGCTCCAGGACACATGCACCTGCGACTTGATGCCAACGGCTTGCAGCTGCGTTGGGGCTCCAATTCCTTGGTCGCTATCACCACACGCAGAGAGCGTGATGGAAAGCGCCAAAACCCAGATCAATCGAGACGCGTTACCCATCACACCCTCCTCAACCGGACCGACCCGGTTTCGGACAGGTCCTGAAAGGAACGTGCCCCTCCATGAAATACCTGTCCATACGTAATTAATTACTATTCACCCACGCGCAGATGTTTCGCGCAGATCGCAGCTGGGACTGACGCCCTATGGGCAGCCGCCGATGCAGGCTGATAGTCACTACAAACGCCCTGTCTTAGTCTCGCAGAGTTTACTTATAAGACGTTCTGCGCAATTCCGGAGCTGTAGGAGCGATCCAACCCGGGATTCGGCCAAGGGCGAAGAGGACGGTGAACATCTCGGTCGGGATGCCCATCGCGCGGTAGAGGATGCCGCTGTAGAAGTCGACATTGGGGTAGAGCTTTCGTTCGATGAAATACTCCTCAGCAGGGCTCTCGCCCTCGGCAAAGTGTCTCTTAACTCAGAGCCCTTTTGTATCCGAGTTCAGCTGACGGGACACAGCGGGGCGACGTGGGTGACGCAAACTAGCGGCACGGCCAACTGGCTCCTTGACGTGTCGTTCACCGATGCGAATGAGGTGCAGCCGTAGGCGGACCGAACGCACCCGTTGCGCACCCGCGCACCAAACGCAAAACCTGCGGGTCACGGCAACGGATTCCCCTGCAATACCGGGCTCACGACCTGGCATGCCTGATGCACCTACGTAACCGCACTTAGGGGCGCACTGCGCCGCAACCAGGGAGGTTGTCATGCGGTACTTATTCGGATTTCTATGTGTCTGCGCGTTGGTAGGGACGTTGCCCCAGAGCGTGAGCGCACAAGGCGGTGAGGAAGGTGGTTCAGCTCTTGAGCGGTGGCACCCTGAGGCCTTCGTTGACCCCACGAAGCCCGAGGTTGCGTCTGAGCCAGCGTTACAGCTTGAGCTCGACTCTGCCGGTTTAGAAGTGACGCCAACTGCTCCACCGAGAGTCGATGGATACACGCTTGAGGAGATGGAGCTTCGTGTGAAGCAATCGAGGCGTAGGCTCATCGGGTCCGCCGTTGTCTTAGGTCTCGGGGCGGCGTGTGCAGCAGGGGCTGTGATCGCGAGCAGGAATTTCGCTGACGATGAGTCCACTTCTATTACTCCTCTCTTCAGCGGAGCGGCTATTGCCGCCGGCACGGCTGCCTTTCTCCTGGGCATCGGTGGGATCGTTGGGATGGCTCTCTCGGGTTCCAAAATGGCTGGCCGCAAGCAAGAGCTGCGCCGTTTGCAGGAAGCGGAGCACGGGACGACGCGCCGTGTTCAGTGGGATCTCGAAACTGCGCGCCTCGTATTCTGAGCGGAGGTTGCTTATGCGGTACTTATTCGGATTTCTATGTGTCTGCGCGATCGGGCTGATGTCCGTGGTTGGGTGCAGCGAGACGGCGGGCGAAACCGTTGACCGCGAATGGGGCACCGCGCAGCGGATCGATAGCGACCATGAGGCTGGCGCGAAGGCTCAAAGCGTGGCGATTGACCCGCAGGGCAACGCTATTGCCGTGTGGGGGCAGGCCCACGGAATGGAGGTAACCGGTTATGGCGTCTGGTCCAACCGTTTCACGCCTTCACGCGGTTGGGGAACAGCCGAGCGAATCGAAGCCAGTGGAGGGGGGGGGGCGGATGTCGCCATCGATCCGCAAGGCAACGCACTAGCGGTCTGGCGTCGATGGAGCGCCTGGGCCGATCCCAGCGACACGTTCTGGGCCAACCGTTTCACACCGTCCGCTGGCTGGCAGACCGAAGAGCGCATCGAGCACAACGACCAGGGCGGCACTGGAGGCCCTCGAGTCGCAATGGACCCGCAAGGCAACGCGATCGCCGTATGGTCGCAATGGAGTGGAACGCGGGGAAACGTCTGGTCGAATCGTTTCACACCCTCCGAGGGCTGGGGCACGGCTGAGCGCACCGAAGCGAACACCGAGCACGACGCCTGGAACCCGCAGGTCGCGATGGACCCGCAGGGCAACGCGATTGCGGTGTGGGCTACCGCGGTAACGGTCGAGTCAGAGGACACCATCGAGATGACCTACTACCGCATCTGGTCGAATCGTTTCACGCCGACGGACGGGTGGGGAAGCCCGGAGCCCGTGGACGAGCACGAAGACAACACATGGAACCCACGGATCGCGATGAATGCACAGGGCAATGCCATCGCTGTGTGGGAGCACAATGTGGGTCGGAGCACGCATATCTGGTCGAACCGTTTCACGCCTTCGAGCGGTTGGGGAAAGCCAGTGCGAATCGACAGCCCGGATGATGGGGGCCACCAAGCTCGGTCCCCGCAGGTGGCGCTCGACGCTCAGGGTCGTGCCCTAGCGGTGTGGTTACAGGGGGGGGGAATTTGGTCGAACCGGTGCACGCCGACCGGCGACTGGGGAACTGCGGAACGCATCTCGGATGACGTCGACAGCAATAGGCCCCAACTTGCGATGAACTCGAGCGGGGATGCGATCGCGGGGTGGCACCAAGGGGATGGCGAACGCAACAACCTTTGGGCCAGCCGCTTCAGTCGCTCCAATGGCTGGGAAACGCCTGAGCTCATCGAAGAGGAAGAGGGCACCGCCTATGGTCCCCAAGTCGTGATGGACCCGCAGGGCCGTGCAGTTGCCGTGTGGAACCAATGGGATGGGGAGCGGTACAGAATCTGGGCGAACTGGTTTCGGTGAACGCCAGGCGACCTCCCTCATTCGCACAATGCGCTCTCGTGCGACGCGGCATCAATGTGACTGGGAAGAACAAGCTGCTGATGGCGGAGCTGGCCGCGATTGTCGTCCAGGCGGGGTGCGGGAATGTCCGGACGTACATTCAGAGTGGGAATATGGTGTTTCGGGCGAAGACTTTGGTTGCGCGGACGGCGGGCGGACATGGCGTGCTCCCGTGTTACTGCGCGACGGGATTCGCCCACAAAAACGGAACGCACTGGAGCTGGTCGCCGTCGTCGAAGCACGACAATGCATCGGCGCTGACCCACTCGCCAAGAGCGCATGCGTCGTCGAACGGGGACTCTCCACTATCGGGTTCTTGGGAGCAGATAGTCCGCACAAAGGCCCAGTCAGGAAGGCGACCAGGTCAACGTCAGCGACGACGACCTGAAGCTCGGACCGCTTGCCGACAACGACGGCCCGACCGAGACGCATGCGCTGCTACCGGGCAGCGTAGCCATCGACGTGATTCCCGCAGACATGTGCGAGGTGGACAAGGACCAACGTGGCGAACCACGCGACTCGATGTGCGACCTGGGTGCGTTTGAGGTGCAGCCGTAGGGACGCACCCGCTGCGCCCCCACGTCCCCAAAACGCAAGACCTGCGCGTCACCGTAGCCGATTCCCCCGCAATACCGGACTCAGGACCTGGCACGGCTGATGCACCTATATGACTCCACTTGAGGGCGCTCCTGGTGGGGAGCGTCACCGACCGGGGAGGCGGCTTGTGCGCCACTTGATCCGACTTTTGGGCGTCTGCGTGTTGGTGCTGGTTCCGTTCTTTGCGTGTATGGACTTTGGTGGCGGTGAAGAAGTAGAGGGATGCGGACCTTACGAACTGCCGCCATTGTGCTTATTCCCGCCCTGTTCCCAGCCGGACCCCTGTAGGGGCGTTGTGTGCCCGCCCGACGACAACGTGTGCACACGGGAGTATTGCAGCGGTGGTTCCTGTAGGAGCGAGCCGGTCACCAACGGCAGTAGCTGCACGTACGACGGCCTTTCTGGCGTCTGTGTAGCAGGCGTGTGCGGGGAGAATCTCTGCGAAGACATCGTGTGCGACGATGGCGACGCATGCACTGAGGGTACGTGCGACTACATGGACGGCACGTGCGACTTCACGCCCGTAGTCTGTGACGACCACGAGGAGTGCACCGAAGACACTTGCGACCCAATGGATGGGTGCGTCTTCACTGCAGTCGAGGATGGAACAGAGTGCGGCGGGGTGTACGGAATGTGCGAAGCGGGTTCATGCGTGGCGCCGTGCGACCTCGCATCCGACGAAGAGTATCCATGCCCCATCAAGGGCCTTGAAGACCTGTTCTGCTGTCCTGGCTCGGAGTACTGCCGCGCTGACTGCGCTGTGCCGGAGTGCGACGGCCCCGAGGACTGCGACGACAACAACCAGTGCACAGAGGACCGCTGCGACTATGCGAATGGTACCTGCTACTTCACGCCCGCCGTGTGTAACGACGGCAACCCGTGCACCGAAGACACCTGTGACCCAGCGGATGGGTGCAGCTTCACGGCAGTCGAGGATGGAACACCGTGCGGGACTGAGGGCCGGTGCTTTGCTGGCGAGTGCGTCTTGATCTGTGAGGGCCCGGAACACTGCGATGACGGGAACGAGTGCACGCAAGACCTCTGCATTGATGGAGAGTGCGAGGCTACGCCGGTCGCAGACGGCACGCCCTGTGGAGAAGGCGCGGGCGCTTGTCAGGCGGGGAGCTGTGTCGGCACCTTCGCTTGCACCGAACAGGGTATCCGCGATGCCATCGCGGTGGGTGGGGGTCCGCATACGTTTGATTGTGATGGGCCCGAGATAGTTCTGACCAATGCGGAAATCCTTATCGACAACGACGTCATCCTCGACGGAGGGCGCAACCTCACGATCGACGCGAACGCCACGCATCGCGTTCTGTACGTTTCGAACGGCATCACGGCTGAGCTGCAAGGGGTGACGGTCACCGGGGGGGATACATCGGGTTGCGCTGGCGGTATCTCCAACAAGGGAGTGCTGACACTGACGAACAGTGTGGTGTCGGGGAATGCGGCTCGCTGCGGCGGCGGCATTGACAACACAGGCGTACTGACGCTGATCAACAGCACGGTGTCGGGGAACACGGCGCGCACTCGCAGCGGCGGCGGTATTTTCAACATCTTCGGCGTACTGACGCTGATCAACAGCACGGTGTCGGGGAATACGGCTGACCACTTTGGCGGCGGGATCTCCAGCGACGTGGCTACGCGGGTCAGCCTGATCAACAGCACGGTGTCGGGGAATACGGCTCACAGCGGGGGGGGTATCGACAACCGTAGCCAGTGGCCGGACCGTGGCGTGCTGTCGCTGGCGAACACCACAGTGTTCGGGAACCGGGCAGTCTCGGCTGAAGGCGTTGCTGCGATACTCCAAAGTGGTGAGCACGCAGTGGTCGAGAGCAGGGCGACGATCATCGACGGCGACTGCAGCGTGGTCGAGGGCGGTGATACACCTTGGGTCTCCAACGGCTACAACATCGAAAGCCCCGGCGACACCTGCGGCTTCGACCCAGACGGGACTGACCAGGTCAACGTCACCGAAGGGGAGCTGAACCTCGGCGAGCTTGCCGACAACGGCGGACCGACGGAGACACTCGCACTTGGTGAGGGCAGCGTGGCCATCGACGTAATTCCCACAGACATGTGCGAGGTGACGGAGGACCAGCGCGGCTTCCCACGCGACTCGATGTGCGACGTCGGGGCGTTTGAGGTGCAGCCGTAGTCACGCACCCGCTGCGCCCCCACGCCCCAAACGCAAGACCTGCGCGTCACGCATCCTTGAAACCCAAGCAGAAGCGGGTCTGAAGTCGGCATCACCCTTGCACGCTTGGCCAGTCGGGCAGCGATGAAAGAATTACGTATAGACCGGCACAGCCGGTGAACCCACGTTGCCCTCGACCCATTGGTGAGACGGGTCGGACCGGGAGGTTGTCATGCGGTACTTAGTTGGATTCATGTGCGTGCTGGCGCTCGGCGTCATGCCAGTGGTGGGCTGTGGTGAGACTGAGGGCACGGGCGGGAGCGGCGGCTCGGCTGGTATCGGAGGCGTTGGCGGCGGCGGTAGCGGTGGTAGTGGTGGCACTCCGGCAACCGAGGCCGTGCGAGTTGCTTTCATCGGGGATTCGATCACCGAGCCTGTGGGAACTCCAGCCACGCCGGTGAACTACCCGGAGCATCTCGTGTCACTGCTTGGCGACGAGTTCGATTTGGGAAACTTCGGCGTCGGCGGCGCTACGATGAGCCGCGTCGGGAGCTTCTCTTACTGGGATTTGCCGGAGTTCGCTGAAGCGAAGGCTTTCGAGCCGCACGTGGTGACAATCATGCTCGGCACTAACGACACGAAACCCGCAATCTGGGACGCGGACGCGTACGAGCAAGACTATCGCGACATGGTTGAGGAAATGGAGTCGCTGCCTTCGAAGCCGACGTTACTCCTCTTGCGGCCCGTGCCGGTCTTCGGTGAGAACGCATTCCTGATCCGCGGAGACGTCTTGCGTGATGAAGTGCTCCCAATCATCGATCGGTTGGGGGTGGAGTACGACCTCGTGGTGGTCGACCTTTACACCCCGTTGCTAGAGCATGGGGATCTCTTTCCCGACAACGTTCACCCAACCGCGGCGGGCGGGCTCTTGATCGCAGAGCGATTGATCGAGCCCCTCGTGAGGTGCAGCCGTAGGCGGACCGAACGCACCCGTTGCGCACCCGCGCACCAAACGCAAAACCTGCGGGTCACGGCAACGGATTCCCCTGCAATACCGGGCTCACGACCTGGCACGCCTGATGCATCTACGTAACCGCACTTAGGGCGCACTGCGCCGCAACCGGGGAGGCTGTCATGCGTTACTTATTCGGATTTGTATGTGTCTGCGCTTTGGGCGTGGTTCCACTGGTTGGATGCAGTGAGACGCAGGCTGAATGCGAGAGCGCCGAGGATTGCAGCGACGGTAATCAATGCACCGAGGACGCATGCGACTCTGCGAGCAGAACGTGCAGCAACACGCCGGTGGACGACGGAACGGACTGCACCTTCAATAGCATTGCCGGCGTCTGCGTATCCGGAGTATGCGGACAGAACCTTTGCCAAGGTGTCGTGTGCGAAGACGATGGCAACGAATGCACTGGCGACGTCTGCAACTTTGCCGACGGCACGTGCAATGTCTCGGATGGCACATCCTGTAGCACCGGAGCCTGCCTGGATGGGGTCTGCGCTGCCCTGGCCACCGTGAGTGGTACCGTCACCCTGTTCGAGAATTACTACGGACCAGGAACGCCAGCGGCGGGTGCCACGGTGTCGGTGCACGGGACCTCGCTCAGCACGACGACGGATGAGGACGGCGGATTTTCCTTTGACGTGTTCATTGGCGACTGGTTCTTCCGGGCCTCGAAAGAGGACACGTGGGGCTTTATCGAGCTTGGAACCGTATCGACGACAGGGCCGAACGGGATCGGGCTTGAAGTCGATGCAGATGCGTTCGTGGCGCAGTTTGAACAAGAGTTGAAGGAACAAGGGTTGAAGATCGATATCGACGACACGAAAGGCGTGATCGCGATGGATTTCGACCGAGTTTCCTATCTGGGAGGCGAGACCGCGACGTTGAGTGAGTCATACGACTTCGCGATCGCGTTTGACGCTGACGGGAACCCTGTCTCCTCCGAGAAACTTCTTTCGGATGGCGACCGGGTCCTCTCATTTTTCAACGTAGACTTGACGGAGGAGCTGACCGTGACCCCCATGGGCGTCGAGGGAGTGAACACATGCAGCCTAGACAGGCCAGGAACGGTCTACCCAGTCTTGGCGAAGTCTGTGACCTTCATGCCAGTCGGGTGCACACCTGTCCCTTGAGCGTGCGGCTTGTGACGCAGGGAGGTGTGCCATGACGTCGACAGTCCGTGTGTTGCTCGGTTTTGCGGTGG
>JAFDAJ010000156.1 GCA_019313915.1 Deltaproteobacteria bacterium | reverse complement strand
CTTTCCCCTAGGGGAAGCAGGCGTTCCACACGCCATCATCGGCGGCCTTACACGGGTACCCGTCCGGAGGAATCTCCTCCAACCACGCTTCGAACTCCGCGCAGGTCAACTCGCCCAAGCAGACATTTTGATCCCGAACTGCGTTAGCGCATTCCGATGAGATGGCTCGGGCTTGGGATGACTCCTCCATGCATGCGTTCATGCACTCCGAAAAGCTGTCTTCCGTGCAGTCATCCACCACGGCGCACCAGGGGGAGCACGCGGCATCAAAGTCGTCGCCACAAGCTACGAGCGAGCAAGCTAATGCGATCGAAGCGGCGATCAACACTCTGGCAAAATTACTGAATGAGGCTCGCATGACACCTCCCTATTGGTAGACGCAAGTCCCTGTTTCACAAACGCCCGTGCCATCGTCGCACGGCATTCCCTCCGCGAGCGGAACGAGCTCGCACCAGCCATCGACGCATAGGTCTTGCGTGCAGTCGTTTTGGTCTTCGCAGTCTTCGGCGAACTCGCACTCGGGCTCGGGCTGGCACACCCCCGATAGACATACTCCAGAAAAGTCACCGAGGTCGCAGAGCGTTCCGTCCTCGACGGGAATGTAGTTGCACCGACGGGCTATCGGGTCGCATGCATCGTCGGTGCATTCATTGCTGTCGTCGCATACGCCGTCGTCACAGAGGCTCTTCGCGCAGAAGCCGGACGCACAGAACCCCGGGAAAAGGCCCTTGTACTCGCAGACCGTTCCGTCGTCCGCCGGCACGCCGCACTTGCCGGTGTACGCATTGCAAATGTCGGAGATGCATTCATTGCCGTCGTCTTCGCAGATGACGCCAAAGCAAAGGTCGCACACGCCATTCATGCAGACGCCGGAAACACCACGGAGCGTGCAGTTAGTGCCATTGTCGACCGGGTCGTGATGGCACGTCGCGCTGCTGCAGTCGTGTGTACAACGGTCATCGGTGCACGGGTTGCTGTCGCTACAGTTCACGTCATCGCAAGGGTCCTCGGTGGCAAACCAATCGCCGCACGCAATGAACAGAACCAGTAGAACAACGAAGAGCCGAAGGAGCCGGCCTAAGTGAGTCATAGCCCACCTCGATTTCGTGGCGCAGCGCACCACTACGCTGGTCAAATGCATCAGCCGTGCCAGTCCCAAGGTTGATTTCATTGGGAAATCTCACGGCACCGCCCGCAAATCTTTCGTTTTGGACGGGGGGGCGCAGCGGGTGCGTGGCTACGGCTGCGCCGGGCACGAACCCACGTGGTCAATGCTCACGCGGGCCTGGGCCGCGAGACTTCCGCCTTCACCGCCCACACCGGCGTCACCACCAGCGGCACCGCTTCCGGCGGCGCCACCCGGCCCACCATCGTCAGTGCCGCACGCCATGAATGTCACGACGCCCAGCGCTAGCACGATGGCTGCGGCGGCGATCCAAGTAGCGCTGTTGTTCTCGTTCATGATCGGTGCATGCTCATGGGCTCAGCGCTTGGCTAAGTCGGCCAGGACGTCAGCGGCGGTGCGCCCTTCCCCGGCCTGCACCGACGCAAGAGCAGCCTCGAGGCCGGCCTCTTGCTCTTCGGTGAGGTCGGGGGCTTCATCCATTGGTAGGAGGACGTAGCGGCCCTTCTTCAGGCCTTTGAGCTCCTCCGGAACGTCGATGCCGTTCCAGTTCACAACGATTGCCATGCGCACAGTATACCTTCCGATCTGAGACTCTTCGAGTGCTCGCGTGGGGTTCATGCGTGGGTAAGTCGCAAGGTTTGTGCCGGTGCGTGACGCAGTAGTTGCGGCCGGTTGGAATGGCGCAAGTGGCGGAGGCGCGTTGGTTTGGGCGGCGGAGGCGACCCGATTGCTGTGTTGACAGCAAGAACAATCGGTAGTTGTCTCGCCGGAAACTCGCTGGGAGGCAACCATTATGGTGGAAGTGAAAGAGCGAAACATGGTCGTCCAGGTGCTCCTGATGATCATCACGTTTGGCCTGTACCTCGTTTATTGGTTCTATGTCACATGCCAAGAGCTCGTCGGGCTCTCGGACAATGCCGGTGTCAGCCCCGGCGTGCTCACCATCCTCCTCTTCGTCCCGATCGCCAACCTGTACGCCTGGTACAAGTACGCAGAGCTCTACGAGACCGTGAGCAGCGACCACATGAACCGCTGGGTCTTGTTTCTGTTGGTGCTGGTGTTCATGCCGGCGGTCTGGTTCATCGTGCAAACCGAGCTCAACAAGCGGGCACGGGGGAATGAGCAGGGGCTTTCGGTCGGCGGCGTATCAACTTTGGTGAGGCCGTGAAGACGGTTGTTTTTGCCGTGTCTTTGTGCCGCTTGTTGGGCAACGCTGTGGGCATCGGCCCGATACCACGTGTATGCGCCTCGAGCGGATTGACCATGCGTCCTTTATAAGGGACACTTTCTGGTGAGGGGCCAAATACCGGAGCTCATGATGAGTAGGCGCGGACGTAGTTACGAAGAGAGCTTGCTCGAAAGATTGGGTGACCACGAGTATGTGGTGGAGTACTTGAACGCCGTACTGGCTGGTGACGGGCCGGACTCCACGGGCACCTTCCTTGCAGCCCTCCGATTGGTCGCGAAGGCGCAAGCTCTCCCCATGGTGGACCTCGCTCGCGGCGCCGAGCTTGGCAGGCAGGCGCTCTACCGCTCGCTATCACAACAGGGCAATCCCGAGCTCGATACGCTGACCCGTGTGCTCCGCGAGCTTGGGCTTCGACTCGCTGTCGAAAGCGCCGCTTAGCTCCGAGGCGCATTGGTCGGGGTGGGGACGGTGAGGCCGTGCGGCGACGCACCCTCGGACAACTTGTTGGCGACGTCACGGCGTTCGAGTGGGCTGACGGGTAGGCTCGACTCCATTCTGGACACCGGGAGGGGGTGCTCCGATACTCGCCACATGAAAACCACGCTCGGCTCCATGATTGGTCTCGCTCTTTGTGCGTTGTTGATGACGGCTTGCGGGGACGCTATTCCCGGCTTTGGCGGAGGAACGATCTGCGCGTCAGACGACTCTAGCGCCGGTGACATGTTCGAATGCCCAGGCGGCGACAAGACGTTCGACTTCTGTATCAATACCCGCAACGGAAGTTGTTACTACGTCGTGGACGGAGCGCAGCTCAACTGCGGCAACTGTTTCGAGGGCGGCACCGTCAACGCCTGCGTGCAGCAGGCCGCAGAGGCTTGCAACTAGCGTTTCCCATTCCCGGGGAACGATGCTCTACGGCACGTGGAAGGCGAAGAGACCGGTGGCACCATCACCACCTCCAGACGATGGGATGACGCTACATCTTGGTCATGGTCTTGGATAGGGGGCGTCGCAGCATGACGGGGTGACCCTACGCCGCGTCGACGTCGATGGTTCTGGGGCGCTTCTTTGTGGTGCGCGATAGCTGATCCATCAGCAGGGACTTGCCCCTTGAGTGCTCGTCGGCGAGGAGCGCGACGATGGCCATGACGGGCTTGGGGATTTCGACGTCGCCGTGCTCCCAGCGGCTGACGGTTCGGCGGTCGACATCGAGGAGGTCGGCGAGCTCTTGGACGCCGAGCTCGGAGGACGCGCGGCAGAACCGAAACGTCTCGGGGCCGCGGAAGCCCAAAATCCGGATGCGTCGGACTACCTTGGCTTCAAATCGCTCGAGGTCGCGAGCATCGGTGAGCACCCCGAACTCCTCGATGATGTCCGCAAGGTCAGGGCGATCTCCCTCCGTCAGGACTGGAACGCGGCCACGGAATGTGACGCCGTCGAGCGAGACTTTGACTTCATCGGTTTGGCTCATGACGTCACGCCCTCCGCTAGTATACGGTGACCACGATGATGCCCCCACGCAGAACGACGCCGAGTGTTAGCTCGTCGCCTACGGCATCTGGGCCGGTCGTTGTCCAGTGTGATGCTTGGTCGGGCCCGCTCCGTTTGACTGTGATTGCGTGTCTCAACGCGTGTCGAACGTCGGGCACCTTCACTCGCCGCTCCAGCATTCGATTCCGAGCGTGCCTTGTGAAGACAAGCAGGCCCGTACGCGCGGCGCGCCGGATTTCCAGCAGCGCCTCTGATTCGTTCATGAATCATGATGGGACATTATGTCCCGCATTGGTTCCGTCGTCAACTGGAAGCTTCATGAGCAGAGGCCGTAGCAACGCTCGTACCTGACCACTGGCGACTGTTTGGGATCTGGTTCTCGCTTCGGCATGGAGCGGTTGTCGGCCGCCGCCAGCAGGAGTTGCGCGTTAGGGTTCGGGGGTGGCGGTGTTGAGGAACTCCCCGATGAGCTGCCCTACTCGTTCGGGGTCGTCTTCTTGGAGGAAATGGCCGCAGTTGGGTAGCGCGGTGAGCTCGGCTTCGGGGCGGGCGCGTTGGAGGCGGGCCATGGTTTTGGCGACGTCGGGGAGGACGCGATCTTTTTCGCCGTAGATGAGGCGGATGGACGTTTCGTAGCCGGGGAGCTCGCGGGCGATTTTGGCGAGGCCGCCGAGGCCGAGGCCGCTGCCTGCTTTGATGAGGGCTTTGCGCGCGGCGGGGCTCTCGAACGGGGCGGTGTATGGGGTGAGGACTTCGCGGTTGAGGCGGGCTTTGTTGGCGACGCCGAACTGCATGGCGCCGACGATGCCCTTGGGGCTCACGAGGAAGTCGCGGAGGCCGGGCGTTTTCATCGCGATGAGGAAGAGCTTCACCGCCCAGGAAGTTTCTGGGTAGACCAGCGTGTTGAGGATGACGAGCTTCGGGACGCGGCCGGGGTTTTGGATGGCCCAGTAGAGGCCGACGGGGCCGCCTAAGTCATGCACCACCAGGTTGGTTTCCCCGATGCCTAGGGCGTCGAGGAAGGAGTTGAGCACGTCGGTGTAGAAGTCGTAGTCGTACCGGACGTCGAGGGGTTTGTCGGAGAGCCCGTAGCCTGGGAGGTCGAGGGCGATGGCGCGGTGGGTTTTGGCGAGTTGGGGGAGGATGTTGCGGTAGAGGTGGCTGCTTGTTGGGAAGCCGTGGAGGAGGAGAATTGGATCGCCCTCGCCTGCCTCGGTGTAGTGGAGGCGGAGGTTTTGGATGGTGACGTGGTGGGAGGTTGGGGCGGGCACCGAGGCGTTCTCAGCCTGCGAACAGTCGCTTGGCCGCTTCCCAGAGGTCCTCGACCATGTCCCAGCCGGCGGCGTTGGTTTCTTCGTAGTGGCCTTCGGGCTCCCCGAGCTCGCGGCCGAGCGCTTGGCCGTAGCGGCAGAGCTCGACCACCGCTTGGGCGTCGTCACCGTATTCCTCGAGCGCCGATTCATCCTCGGTGATTCGCTGGCAGACCTCGCCGCTGATCCAATCCTCGCCCTCGATG
Organism: Deltaproteobacteria bacterium; assembly: GCA_019313915.1. Taxonomy (GTDB): domain Bacteria; phylum Myxococcota_A; class Polyangia; order Polyangiales; family Houyiibacteriaceae; genus SG8-38. The sequence continues at coordinate 785 of JAFDAJ010000156.1, read as the reverse complement.
ACGCCTCGGGCGTAGAGGTCCTCGCAGGTCGCCCCCCCCGCGAATAGCAGCGACTCGTTGAGGCATTTGAGTCGGTAGTCCGCGACCGGAACGAAGTAGCCGATCTGGTCCCCGCCGAGCCCCACGGTGAGCGTCACCTCCTCGTCGACAAGCGACAGCAAGTGGCCGGGGATATGGTAGTCCGCGCCCACCGCGTGCAGATGCGGCTCACGATAGTACTTCTCGGGTGCCGCGGTTTCGAAGTCATCGGGCAGGCCTGCCACGAGCTCGGGAGGGAGCTCGCCGGGCATGAAGAGTATCCCGACGTTACCGAAATCGACGTGCGCAATCTGCGACCCGATGACGTCGCCCTTTGCGATTTGACTGCCGAAGATTGCTAGCAAGCGATCGTCGATGACCTCCCCGCCGTCCTCGACGCAGTTGTCTTCGCTGAATGGCTTGCCGGTGCAGTTGTAGAGCGTCGGTGCCGACCAACCGATGTCGCCGTCGGCGATCAGAGCTCTGAAACCGATGTTGGTCAGGCGCGTGTAGAAGCTCTCGAGCCTGACGCTCAGCTCGGTGATGGTGGTGGGCGTCGACTGCTCCATCGCCCGGCCTACCGCGTTGGCAAGCTCGGTGCCGATGGATTCCGTCTTCGCGAAGCTGCGGCAAAGGTAGGCCGGCCGGTCCTCGCATTCGGTGAGCGGGACGGCGCCGTCGGGGACCGTGAGCCCATCGCCTACCGGGTGGTCCTCGTCGACGACCCATGTCGGCGCGGCTCCCGGCCCGACTTGGCTACCGAGGGG
>JAFDAJ010000155.1 GCA_019313915.1 Deltaproteobacteria bacterium | reverse complement strand
ATTGGCGACAGGGCAAGTACTACCCCGAGCCCAAGGAGGGGCATGTGGTCATCGCCCAGGTGGCTTCACAGGTGGATTACAGCACCAGTATTGCCGTCAACTACAGGGTTCACTGGCGCTTGCCGGGCATGCTCACTGGGCACGAAACGATTCGAACTGCACCGAAATCTGAGAGTTGGCACAGCGGCGAGTATACCGTTCTCAACACCATCAAGGGCATCGCCGCAGCGCGGAGTGAAAACAAGCCTTTCTTCGCGACTGCGCACTTTGACGACGTGCATCAGCCCTACGTGGGCGGCAATGATCACGCTGTGCCCAAGTTCGGCCATAGAGACAAGGCCGTGGCCGGGTATGACCGCGGCATCGCCGCATTCGACAACATGCTGCAGATCCTCGTCGATCACCTTCGCAATGAAGAGCTGTGGGAAGAGACGATCCTCGTCGTCACGTCCGATCACGGCGAGGAGTTCGGTGAGCACGGCGAGCGCTTCCACTCCACGTCTTGCCATGTGGAGTCGGTGCATGTTCCGTTGATCGTGCGAGTTCCGGGCTTTGCGCCCGCGCGAGTCTCGCACCCCGTCGGGCTGGTCGACATCGTGCCGACACTGCAAGAGTTGCTGCAGCTGCCCCAGAACAGCATGCGTCCTGATGGTCAAAGTCTACTGCTCCCGGTGCTCTCTCCCGGTGAGGTTCGTGAGGATCGCCCGGTCTTCTGTTCGATTTATCAAGTGTTTGCTAATCGCGACGATTTCTTCATTCGCAGCGTTCGATCCGGAAAGCACGCGTTCATGCATGACATGCTGTCCGGAAAGAAAAAGCTGTTCGATCTGGAAGAAGATCCGGGGGAGCAACACGACCTGCTCGCGGAAGATGATCACAACGCGGAGGCGGCACTAGAGGCGATGCTCAAGGCGAGCCTCAAGAGCAACATCTTCCAGGCGCGAACGCTCAACTGACCCCGGCCGTTGGACGACTCGTTTCTCGCACGAAGCAGTCCCGAGGTCAGCGCCGGTATGGGATCTCGTAGCCGTCCTTCCGAATCTGATATGTTTCGAAGAACTGGACGAGCTCTTGCATCTGCAAGGCGCCTTGGTCTCCCATCTTGTCGTACAAGTTGTCCAGCTCCTTTGGGTCCTTGGTTAGGTCATAGATCTCGAAAGTCTTCTCCCGCTGATTTCGTATGAGCTTCAGCCCGCTTGGCAGCACCATTGCCTGCTTGAGCCTGCCCTCGGCGATGATGGGGCGGCCCAACTTGGGTGTCTCGCCCGCGAGATAGGGCACCAAACTCTGCCCCATGAAGTACGAAGGGGTTGAAAGCCCCATGAGGTCGAGGATTGTGGGCCCAAGATCGATCAATGTAATGGGCTCGTCTACCTTATGAGGTTGTGTCTGCGGGTGATGGATCAACAGCGGGACGTGGATCTGTTCGTCGTAGAGATTCTGGCCGTGGAAGCTGGTGCCGTGTTCTCCGAAACCCTCGCCGTGATCTGACGAAAAGATGAGGGTAGTGCGTTCCGCGAGCCCGAGTTCCTCCAGCAGTCTTCTCAACTGACCGATCCGCTCGTCGACGAGGTCCATTTCGCTAAGATACCGTTCTCTGCCCGAACCCTTCTTGATGCGCCCCAGATCGAACGGTGAGTGAGGGTCTAAATCGTGAAAGAACAGGAACAAGGGACCTTTGCCCTGCCGACGCAGCCGAGCCTCTATCGCATGCAATATGTTATCGCCGGTCGACCATTTTCCTTTCGTCGATGGGCGTCCTGGTATCGGTCTGATGAACTTCTCCTCGCTGAACCCCCGTGTCATTCCGTATTCGTTCAGCAGCCAAACCGCTTGCCCATACTGGACCGTAGGTATCCCTGCATCGGCCAAGATCCTCGGAAATCGAACCGTCGGATCCTGGTGAGGCCATAGCGTCCGCGACCCCTTTCCCTCTGCGACTAGTCGGCTGGACCAAAATTGTTGTGAGAAGTAGGTCCCCGCCATCACAGAAGTCAGCGTGGTGACGGTCTGAGAACCTGGGGATCGTGCCCGCGTGAACCAAACCGACTCGTCGCGCAGGCGGTGCAGTTCGGGAAACCGCGACGCATAGCGCTCGGTCAACAGGTCAGCGCGGAGACTATCGACGCTGTAGTACACAATGATGGAGTTCGGCGAGATGGGTAGCAAACCACTCGGAGCAATGGGTTGGCTGTCTGCTGCGTGCTTCGGTCGCAGCCCGGGTGCCGCAGGCGCCGCCTTTTGCGTGAGCCACGTCCTCGGTAGCAGGGGTGACAAGCCGACGCCCCAGGTATGGTCGAGAGCCAAGGCGACGCGATTGGGAGGGGGGATCAGCGCTGTGCCCAGGCCGATCGTTCCTCCCAGAAGCAGGGTGGTCCAGAGTAGCCAGCTGGGCGCATGCCAGCGCAGCCCATGCAAGGCGCCAGCGGCGGCACAGCCCCCGCAAACCCCGAAAAGCAGATGAGCCCCAGGGTAGTCTCCCTGAAGAACCAAGTAGTTTCCGATGGCGACGAAGAGGGCGCCGCAAAGTGGGAGCAACCGCCAAAACCCCCGTCCAAGCCAAGTGGCGACAAACGCTACCATGGGCACACCGAGCGACACGAGCGCAATCATCGCGAGCAAGGGTAGCGGCGACTCGCTTCCTGCAGACATCCGAGAAGCGGGTCCGGCAAGATCTTCGGCTAAAGTCGCCAGTCCAACTCCTACGCTAGCAATCGCCGCGATCGTCCAGCCAACATACCTCCGCGATCCCTTCCAGTGGTTCCAAATCCAGACGGCCGCAGCGATTGCGTAACCCAGCACCAACGCGTGTCCTATGTCGTAGACATGGAGTAACAGCCGCTGAGTTGCCGACAAGCTCGAAGGTCGTGGCTCGACCAATAGGAGGACTACGCTGCTGGCGATCGCGAAAACCAACCAACCCAAGATCAGAGTCGCGGGAGACTTCAGAGCAAGGTTGGCGGGCTCCTCGTTGCCGCTACGTAAGGCCGTCGCTTCTTGCATGGAACTAGAGAGAAGGACAGAAACCGAAGAAAGAGCCTGACCCCATGCGCGAGTATACGACGAAACTCGAAAACGTCACCCAGATCGAGGAGCTTCACGTGTGTGTGCGCCCGTCGGATCTGGGGGCTTCGAGCCGAGTCGGTCGCCCGTTGGACACGCCCCCCGAGATGACTACCCTGGCGGCGTGGCAGACGAGTCGAAGCCCTTGGAAGACGCGCCCGAACTAGCATCTGCTGCGCCCGAGGAGCGCGTAGCGTCACCGGCTGGCGGCGAGTATTTATCGACCGTCGCCCGCGGGATGGCTTTGTTGCTTGGGGCCGGGGCTTCGTGCGGCATCGCTATTTGGGAAGTGGTGTTTGGCGATCTGATGGTCGCCTACATCAAATCGAACCAGATCGAGCCCGTCACCCGCAAGCTGTTGCTTCTGTTCGGCGGTGTCGGGCTGGCCGTCCCCCTCATCGCGATTGCGCTCTACTGGTGGACCCACCGAACGCGACCCCTCGATGCGGCCCGCAAGATTGAATCGCTCGCCTGGAGGCTCTCGCCGCTGTGCCTATCGATCGTCGTTCCTACGCTGTTTCGGTGGGAGAACTGGCGGGGCCGCGACGTCCAGTTCCTCATCATCGTCGCGATCACTGCCTTCGCAGCGCAGAAGTTGTTTTATCGGTCATTCGTCGAGCCGCCCCTCTTCCGTGCGACCTCCGGGCCCCTTGCTTCGTTCCGCCAACGCGGGGAAGACGCTTTTGATCGCTGGTCTCCGTGGCTCCCCTGGGTCCTCGTGATCGGGTTGTTCTTCTTCTATGCGTCCTATTTTTCGTTCTTCACGCTGCGCAACCACTGGAACCTCAGGACGGCCGCGTACGACATGGCGATCGAAGACAACGTTGTCTTCAATGCTATGCGCGGCGAATTGCTGAAGGCCTCGCCCATGTTTGGCCCCGAGGGCACGCATCTGGGGCACCACGCAACCTTTTTCGCGTACTTGCTGGTGCCTTTCTATGCGATTGCACCGCGCGCGGAGACTCTGCTGATCATTCAAGCCACGCTGATCGGTGCGGCGGTCATTCCCCTCTTCCTCTTCGCCCGCAATCGCCTCGGGCCTTATCCAGCGGTCGCGATCGCCGCCATGTATGTGTTCTACGCGCCTCTGCACGGTGCCAACCTCTACGACTTTCACTACCCTCCGCTAGGGATCGGGTTCGTGTTCTGGCTCGCCTACCTGGTTGACATTGGCAAGTATCGATGGGCCGTCGTTCCCCTACTCTTGAGTTTGTCGGTACGCGAGGATATGGCGCTCTCCGTCTTCGTGGTTGGCGCGTATTTCTTGCTTTCGGGAAGCAAGCCGCGGGCGGGAATGGCGCTTTCGGTCGTTGGTCTGGGCTACTTCCTTGCGATGAAAATGGCCATCATGCCCTACATTCGTGACGGCGCACTTTCGTTCGTCTGGTTCTACGAGAAGCTGAAGCCGGAGGGAGGGCCCGGAGGATTTGCCGGTGTCCTGCTCACGATCATCGGTAACCCTGGCTACACGTTGGGCACGCTGCTTGAAAGCGCGAAGGTCAAATACTTTCTTCAAGTGATGGTTCCGTTCGTGTTCTTGCCATTTCGAAGGCCGATCGGGCTTGTGTTCTTCTTGCCGGGAATGGTGATGACGTTGTTGTCGAGCCGCCACGCAAGCTACGACATAGGATTTCAGTACACGACGCACTGGGCGCTCGAGATGTTTGTCGCATCCGTTGTCGTTCTGACGATGATCAAGGAGCCTCAGTACGCGGCCGACGAGCAAGGTGAAACTCGGGTCCGGTCTTGGTTGGTAGCGCTCGCGTTAGCGATGGCGGCTACATCTTATCAACACGGCGCCATTCTTCAGCACAACACAGCACGCGGCGGATTCTCGACCTTCAAGTTCGACCGCACAGAGAAGGACATCGAGCGCTATGAACAGCTCATTTCGCTCCGCGCCCTCATTCCGCCGGAAGCAAGAGTAGCTGGGACGGAGCAAGTCCTGCCGCATGTGTCCAATCGACCCAACGCTTACACTATCCGCAGTGCGGGCATCCAAGATGCTGAGTATATCTTGTTTCCCTTTCACATTGGCGGCATCGATATCGACCGCATTCGTCCCGTACTGGTCGACGGATCGTTTGGTGTAGTCGACGTGGCAGGCAGGTTCGTTCTCGCCCAGCGCGGGCACTCCACAGAGCGCAATGCTGAAGTCCTCAAGCGCGTTCGCAAGCCGCGAAAGCCACGACCGAAAACAAACGCGCGAAGCTTGCCCAAGCCTTCGCCGAAGAAAAGCTCTGGAGAAGACTAGCGTGTCTCTCTACGATCGCATTTTGGGGCACCCCTTCGTGTACCATTACGTTCGCCCCCTCGTCGTCGGCATCGACTACACGCCGCAATACGAAGCGCTTGATGCACACTCCGCTGACCGGATCCTAGATATCGGGTGCGGTGGAGGTGACGCGCTCCGGTACCTCGGTAGTTTTGAGACCTACCACGGGTTCGACACCGACGAGGTAGCAATCTCTTTCGCCAAGCAGCGGCCTGAAGCGGGGCGGCCGAACGTTCATTTTGAGACGGCGCCGGTGACCCCCGCTACCTTCCAGCATGTCCGTCCAACCCGTGTGATGATGAACGGCCTGCTACACCACGTCGATGACGAAGCTGCCGTTCAGTTGTTGAGAATGTGCGGTGCTACCAACACCGTGGAGCGCATCGTTACCAACGATCCCGTCTATTTGGCGGATGAGCCGCTCAACAATATCTTAGCGCGGCTCGACCGCGGTCGGTTCGTGCGGCGCATCGAGGGCTATCGCGATTTGGTTGCGCGCGCTGGGTTGACGATCGCGCACGACGTGGTCATGCGCAGTCATCCTACACGAGGTATCGCGCGCTACTTGCTCATGGTGATCGAGCGCTGACGCGCTCACCCGGTGAACCAGTACGCCCATGCGATGAAAAGAAACTGAAATGGCAGCCGCAGCCACAGGGCCCAGCGCGGGATCGGTTTCTTCGGGTTCAGCGAGATATTGTTGGTGAGCATGTAGATGTTCGCTGGGAACACCGCGACGTAGAGCGCGACGAGACCCCAGGCCGCCCAGGCTCGTGTGTCGGGAATGAGAAGCCCGA
>JAFDAJ010000154.1 GCA_019313915.1 Deltaproteobacteria bacterium | reverse complement strand
CACTCCCGTCCCCGACGTGGGCGAACCATTCGTCGAAGACGAGCGTCACTACATTGCAATCGTCTCGCGCGAGGAGAGCATGGAGCTTCTGATCGACGTCTATCTCAACGGCGCTCTGATTGGCACGACTCCAGCAGGCTACATGGGCTCGTTTACAGATCCCCTAGCCAACGCGGTCTTCTTTGAGGATGACGGCGATGAGCACCTCATCGGCGTCGTCGATGCGCTCCGTATTTCAACCGGAAGCCGTTCCATGGGTGAGATTTCCGCGGTGCAGAGTCGCCTCGAAGGACGCCCCGACGGAGGCCCCACGTGTGACGATGGTCTTCAAAACGGGGACGAACTGGGCATCGACTGCGGCGGCAGCTGCCCAGCTTGCATCTAAGCGCTCGACTGGAGGAGACGCGGCGTCGCTACGCGGCGACCGCGTCACTCCTCTAGTCCTCTTAGTCCTCTAGGGGTGAGTTATCCCGCGCCCATTCGTACGCCATGTACGACGAGACCAGGTGGCATACCCAGCCGAGGAAGCCGCCGCTGCCGATCCAGAGCCCGGGCGTGATGATCAGCCAGATGATTCCGCGCAAGACCTTGCCGTTGTAGAGCTGGCCGAGGCCGGGGATGATGAACGACAGGACTGCGGCAGTACCAGGACGATCCATACGCGCAACCTGCGTCGGCCCTCGAGCTTGTCAACGTCGCGGGTCCGGTACGCCTCACCTAACCCTTTCAAAAAGGGGACTGTCCCCTTCTTAGAGGGTGGGGAGGGTGATGGTGCCGGGTTCGGTGTGGGTTTCGAGGAAGGTTGCGACGGCGTTGGGGACGAGGTTAGCTTCTGCGCGTTCGTCGGAAAGGATGAGGTCGAGGTGGGCCATGCCGACGGCTTCGATGGCTGTTACGCCGAGGTCGCTGTCTCGAGTTGCGCCGGCCTGCGGACGGCCGGTGCCGATGGTTGGTGCGAGGCGAGTGCGCAGGGCGTCGCAGCGGTCTGCGTTGCGCGCAAGGATGCAAAGCGCCGGAGCGTCGTTGAGCTCGCCATCGAACGCGCGAATGCCGTAGGCAACCTGCCATCCGGCCTCGTCGACGTTGCCGCCTCGTGCCGCACCTGCATCGAGGCTGATGCGTTGTGGGAAGTACCACTCGGCGAAGTTGCTGTCCCCGATCGTGAACGAGCGCGCAAGATTGCGCGCAGGGGTGAATTCTTTCGGGTCGGAATCGAACGCGTCGATCCAGTCGTAAGTCGCATCCGGGTCACTCGGTCGCTGAAGCACGTCGTCCCCGGCCAGCGGGAAGGTGAAGTCCTCCGTTGGCCCGCCAGTCAGGGTGCCGAGCGTGGTGCGGCTGAAGCTGAGGGGCTGATGCATCGAATCAAAGGCGAGGCCGAGCGTCGCGATGTTGGTTGCCTCCGGCATCTGGTTCACCCCCAGCCCGAACAGGATCTCGAATGTGGTGTCACGGACCGGGTCGTCGATGATCCCTGCCGGATCGAACCAGGTACGAAGTGCAACGATTTCCGCGCTAGTGTAGACGTCGATCCCGAGGAGAGGGAGGGTGGTGTACCGGTTGGACGTTCGAATGTCGGCAAGATCGGCCATGAAGTCTTCTTGCTGCGTTGGAGTGTCCCCCATCAATCCGTCGAGAAAAATCATCCCGGCGATTTGGTCGAAGCCACGCTTGTCGTCAGCTTTGAAGCGCCAAGCCGCGTAGAGCTCCACGAGACTGGCACCGAAGGAGTGCCCGGCCAGGAACACGTGTCCCCTTTGCTGCGCCTCTGGGATCAAGTCGAGGACGGCGCGCAAGTCCTCGAGGTGCGTTTCGAGGCCCCACTCGCTCATGTAAGACGCATCTGCTTGCGGCACGTAGCCGGCGAAGGTCCGCCCGTCGGCTTCGCCCTCTCCGAAGTAGTAGTCCCATGCGATTTCCGCATCGCCCTCACGTTCCGCCGCGTTCATTCCCGTCAGGTCCTCCATCCCGTTGGAGCGGCGATCGATGGCCCAGACCTCCACTGGGAAGCCATCTTAGGCAGAACGCCGCACGATCGAACGCGCAAGCCCGTCGAAGCTCGGTCCGCCGCCGAGGAAACCTGGCACCGCAATGATGATCGCGCGGGGAGCTGGGGACGGGTCGTCCGCCGCGATATAGCGAACCACTCGCGCTTGGTTGAGCTCGCTGGGTGTGTTTTCGTCGGTCTCGGGATTGGCGGCCGGAACGAATCCGGGGATGAGGAATTGGTCGGCGCGGACCATGTCGTTGGCGTCGGAGCCGCCCGTGCCGCCCGCGCCTGCGGTGCCGCCGCTCCCACCATCGGTGCTGCTGCAACCAAATCCGAGAACCGAGAGAGCCACCAAGAGAGCAAGAAGGCGCATAGAGACCTCATATCCTAGATCGCGCGCCTGCGCAGCCCCTCCCGCAGCGCGATTGCGCGGAGCCCTAAACTCTGCCACCGCTAGGGATCGTGAAGCTTCGAGCCGACATGTTGACCGCCCCGTCGCACCCCATCGCGCGCTTGCCTGCCGAATGGGAGGAGTGCGTCCGTGCGTGGGGCGAGCCTGCCTATCGGGGTAAGCAGATCTTCGACTGGATTCACCGCCAGGGCGTCCTCGACCCGGAGCAGATGAGCAATCTGCCGAAGCTCCTCCGAGAGCGTATGAAAGAGGAAGGGGTAGGCTGGCCGATCGAAATCGTCTCCGAACACGAGTCGGCCGACCAAACCAAGAAGCTCCTCGTGGGTATGCCCGACGGAGAGAAGGTAGAGACGGTGTTGATCCCGCAGCTCGGCGACGAGCGCATCGTTACCCAATGCATCTCCAGCCAGGTCGGCTGCGCGATGGGGTGTGTGTTCTGCGCCTCGGGCGTTGCCGGCTTGAAACGCCAGATGACCGACGCAGAAATCGTCGCTCAGGTTCTCCTAGGCCGTCGCGAGCTGAGGCCCGACCAACGAATCCGTAACGTGGTCTTCATGGGGATGGGCGAGCCGCTCCACAACTATGACGCGGTCGCGCGCTCTCTCGTCTTGCTCACACACCCGGACGGCATCGATCTTTCCAAGCGGCGCGTCACTGTGTCGACGAGCGGCCTCGTCAAGCAAATCGACCGCCTCGGCAAGGATTTCGATGGCCAGGTGCAGCTTGCGGTCTCCCTTCATGCGGTGCGGGACGAGGATCGAAGCAAGATCATGCCGGTGAACCGAAAGCACGGGATCAGCGAGCTCACCGACGCGTTGCGACGCTATCCGATGTCGAAGCGCGCGCGAATCACCATCGAGTACACGCTGATCAAGGACGTCAACGATTCAGTCCGCGACGCGAACGGAATGGTCGAGCTTCTCCGCGGCATCCCCGTGAAGGTGAACCTCATTCCGATGAATCCAATCTCCGCGTCTGACCTGCAGGCGCCTGATTCGAGTCACGTGTTGCGCTTTCAAGAGCAACTTACCCGCCGGGGGCTCTCGGTGTTCGTCCGCAAGACGCGGGGAGACGATGTTGCAGCGGCCTGCGGCCAGCTCGCGTTTCACGGCAATGGCCCGCGAAGCACAAACTAGTGCGTGATCCGGAAGAACTAGTGTGCGAGAGAAAAGATCCGCACACTAGAGGCTGCCGCGTGCTTTGAGGGCTTTCACGATGTCGGGAAGCTCTTTGCCGATATCGTCGGGCGTCTTGATTGGCTGGAAGCGCGCATCCGGCCCGTGCCGCTCGACGCGCAGGAATGCCGGTTGCAGGAATGCGGTCAGCTCGCCGACGAGCCGCTCGAACTGCACGGCGGGCTTTCCGTCCACCGTCTTGTTTACCGCAAACCAGGTGAGCGGAAACTCCGTGTCGATAGCTTCGGCATCGAGCACGAAGGTGTTGGTGTTGAAGACCGGAATACGCTCCTGGTCGAAGTCCTCCGGAAAGCGAAACGCTTCCACGATTTGGGGTTTGCCGTCGACCCGCGCGGGAGCGCCGCCTTTGTCGCCAGGCTCTTTCGGCGCCATCTCTGCGGTGAGCGCAGCGCCGGACTCGAGATGCGCGCCGATGACTGCCGGATCGAGCGTCGCCGTCAGGTTGTCGACGTTCGACATCATCAGCGTGCGGCCGCCGCGGTCTCGAAAGGCTTTCAGGATGCCCGAGCGACGAAGCGCGAAAGTGAGGTCTCCGTGGCCGGGCGCGTGAGACGAGAGGGCACCGGAGCTGTCTTTGAAGAGCTCGCCCTCCGGTGTGACGCGAAGCGAGATGAACTGCGGGAAGGTCTTGATCGGACAACGTTCCGTGCTGAGCGCTTCGGCCATCTTTCGAATCGCTTCGTCGGTCGCGAAGCTCGTCATCAGGTAGACCGGTACGGTCGCGTCCGCACGCTTCGCCACCGCAGCGATGTCCCTGAGCTTCAGCTCGAGGAAGGACTCGCCGTCGAGCACTTCCACGGCTGCCTTGACGACCCCGCCAAATCGGGTCGCCATGCCACCGGCCAAGATCACCGCGGCGACTTGGCCTTGTCGCATGGCCTCCTCGCCGCGCTCGGCCAGCGCCCGCCGCACGTCGCCACCGAGGGGCGGCAGGGCCTGGAGATCGCCCTCGTCGGGGGGCTCCACGTTGCCGGTGATTCGGTTCTGAGACGCTCCCAGCTGGCCTTGGGCCAGGCGTTCTCTCAACGATTCAAAGGGGATATCCTCGAATCCATACCGTTGAAGAAGTTGGGCTGTCTCGGCGTCTATTTCTCGTGAAGTCATCAGAATCGCCGAAACCCAAGCACTTTCTATGCACTCTGTCGAGCGGGCCATGTCCGTTTCGGGAGGGGGGGATGACGGCGGGGCTCCGCAGACGTACAGATAAAGGAGGACCCATGGATTTGCTCGTTCGACTCACGGCGGTGTTCGCACTGTCGATCGCGACGGTGGCCGCCATTCCCGCGGCGGCCGACTGGGAGGGACCGAACGGCTACGGCGCCACGACGACCTACGAGCTCGATGTCTTACACGATGGCTACGTGCGAGATGGGCAGGAGGGTGAGACCGCCGGCCCCGCGACCTACGTGGTCATCGAAGCCGAGGCCGGCACCGCCGAGCAGGTCGACGGCGAGACGATCATCGTCGTTCAGGAGCCGGAACCCACCGCGGCTACGGCAGCGGCGCCACCGCCTCCGCGGACCGTCGTGGTGGAGCAACCTGTTGCCAGTTGTACCGGGGGGATCTGGGTTGACGGGTACTGGTCCTACACCGATGGCGACTACCTTTGGGTGGAAGAACACTGCGTCGTCGAGCGCGTGAACTATGTGTTCGTGCATCCCCGATGGGACTACTACTCGAATGTGTGGTGGTTCGTGCCCGGATACTACCGCCCGTACGGCGTCTACGTCGGCTTTGGATACTACCGACCGTGGCATTGGTATCCTCCGCACTATCATCCCTACTATCGCTCGCGTCACCCCGTTCCGGTGTATAGGAGCGTTCCGCGTCGGCCAACCACCGTTCGCACGGCGCCGGCTCCGCGCGCCCCCCGCCGCGGGGTCCTGACTCGTCCCGGTTACAGGCCCGGACGAACCAGCACCGTCGGCCGTGTTGGCGGAACGCCGACGCGAACGACTACGGTGAGCCGCACGCCAACGCGCACGGTCACGCGAGCACCCGCAGTCACGCGCACGGTCACACGCGCGCCCGCAGTCACGCGCACGGTCACGCGCCCACCTAGGATCACACGCGCGTCGACGGTGACTCGGCCCCCTTCGAGTCGTGCGGCCGCCGTGAGCCGCACTCGCACGAGTCCCACGCGCACCGGTAGTGTTAGACGCCCCTCTTCGGCTCCTACTTCCAGGGGGTCGGTTGGTCGTCCGAACAACGGCCCGAGTCGCAGCAGCAGCGTGCGTCGCTCGAGCACGGGCCGCTCGAGCGTGAGCCGTTCGAGCTCCGGTTCGTCGAGAGGGGGCGATTCCGGCCGTTCGGGCGTCGCCCGCCCGAGCTCTGGGCCGTCGAGAGGAAGCAGCTTCAGCCGTCCCAGTTTCGGGGGGTCGCGCTCGAGCGTCGGACGAGGAGGCGGCTTCAGTAGGCCGTCTTCGGGCGGTTTTGGGGGTTCCCGCAGCGTGCCTGCCGCCCGCGGTCGTTAACCCCTTGTCGACTCTTTGCTCGGTAGGGAGGGCGATGTAACCCTACATGGGGTAAGTGCGTTTAACCC
>JAFDAJ010000422.1 GCA_019313915.1 Deltaproteobacteria bacterium | reverse complement strand
TCCGGCGACGTACGAAACCTTTCGGACCTATTGCGTCAAGCACGGTCTCTCGAAGCTCCGAAATCGTCCGATCTCGGCGCCCCCTGAGGCCACCCAAGTTGCGGTCCCGCCGCCGAGCTCCTCGCCGCCTTCCGCGAACGCCCGGACCTCTCCTAAGGTCTGGCCACGTGTTCCGGGTAAGCCGCGAGAGTTCATCCCTCGCACCGAGGACGACTGATGATCGGGAGCTGGCTCACCTATGCCCAGGCCGCCCGCTACACGGGCTGGTCGGTGCACTATCTGCGAAACCTCGTGTCGGCGGGGCAAATACCGGTCTACGGCCGCCCGCGCGTGCGCCGCTTTCGCCGGGATATGTTAGACCTCTATCTGACAGACCCGAACATGGCGATGCGGAAGTTTCGTGCAGAAAGGAAACGACCGCATGACCGTTAGACGACGAGATAGATCATGGCTGTACGACTTTACTTTGGAGGGGCACGGCAGGCACAGGCATGCCGGGTTCCGCACCAAGGCAGAGGCGTGCGCAGCCGAACGACAGAAGCGCGAAGAGCTCTTGATGGGGTGCAAGCGCTTCCTATTGTCGGACGCGTACGAAATGCACATGTCCGCAACGACAATGAAGCCTGGCACGATCGATCAACGCAAACGATTCTGGGAGCAGATCGAGCCGCGCCTTGGCCACCTGTACATCGAGCAGGTGGACACCTCCGCGATCGACGAGCTCAAGCAGAGCCTACCGGATCACTTAGGTCCGGAGTCGATCAACAATCGCACGAAAGTGGTTCGGGCGGTGCTCCGTTTCATGTGGAAACGAGGACACCTTCAATCGGTACCGTACGTGCCGATGGAAAGTGCCCCCGAACGGTACACCGAATGGTACACCGAACCGGAACGCGACAGGTTCCTAGACGGGATGTTCGGGAGGTTCCCGCAATGGTACACATTTTTCTACATCACCACACGCCTCGGGCTGCGCACCGGGGAGGTCTACGCGATCTCAAGGGATCGAATTCGCGACGTCCCGCCGATGTTGGTGGTCGATCGCGCGGTGCAACGTGGCCACAAGGATCGCCCTGCGGCCCTTGGGCCACGAAAGAACAATCGCGTGCTGACACTGTCGCTTACACAGGATGTGGTCGACGCGATTCGCTGGCACATCAAAAGCGGATTCGCGGGGCCAGAGTTCCTGTTCAGCAAGGACGGGTCCTTTCCCACGAAGATCCACTCCCACGCGCGTCCACTGCGCCTCGTGCAGCGCGCACTTGGGCTTCGCGAGCTCAGCCATCACAGGATTGGGCGCCACTCCGTAGCCAGTCAGGCGGCCACGGGAGGGCACTCCATGAAGGCTATACAGGCGCAACTAGGGCACAGATCACTCAAGAGCACGGAGCAATATGCGCACCTTGGAAAGCGCGCACAGCTCCGAATCGTGGCCGATCTCGAGCCCTCGTCACCTCCCCACGGCACCCTGACGGCACCGGGCTGAAGTGTCAGCAGGAAAGCTTCATAGATTTCAGCAGTTTACATAGAAAAGGGGCGACCCGGCACGGATCGCCCCTTTTGGAAGTTCGCTTGCCTTGCGACGAGCTCGCTCGTCGTTTGGCTGTGTGCATGCGTGTACGCTGCGTGCACCACGACCGACTATTCAGCCTCTCCTGCTTTGCGCGACACGTTTCGGCGCGATGCATTCCCCGTCGGGAAGCCTGCTAACACCCCGCGTGAGCTTTTGGACTCACTGGAGGAGCTTTGACCGACACGTCCCGTGCGCTGTCGTCGTATCTCTCGACTTGAAGGTCTCGAGGTACCGTAGGTTCGCCTAGGTTGCCCTACGCGCTTCCTTCGGACGCAGTCCCAGCAACGGTTTGTGTTTAGCAAACCGCAGTGATTGGACTCCGCGACGACTCTCGCCGTACCTGAACCCTTGGTTTTCGACTCGCTTGGTTTTCGACTCGCCAAGGGCGCGTAATGGGATGCGCTTCTAGTGGATCCTGTTGCTCATGCCGCACTCCGCGCCGTTGCCGAAGCTCTCGCCTCGTGTACAACGGTGTTGTGCAGCATGTTCAGGCCGACGCGTGCAATCCAGAGTTTTAGTTTTCAAAGATGGGCACCCGAACCTCGTGAGATTACCGTCGCCGATGTCGAATCGGCTTTGTGACGGTGAGCCGACGGTGTCACCCCGTCGCACTCGCTGAGGCGGATGCTCCCTCCGCCGAAACGGACGAGCACCGAACCTCTGACGCGCCGTCACGGTCGTCGGTCAGCCCTTATGCCAGGTGCCTCCGACGGCCCGTCTAGAATCTTCGCGGCCGCCGTGTGGTGAAACAGAGCGGCGTCCCGATTCTAGCGCGCCTTTGACCGACACCCCTCGCGTCGACGGCCTTTCATCAGAGCTTTCGCTCGACTCGGGCCCACGCATCAGGACATCGGCTTTTGCAATCCTCACGACCCACGGACACGTTCGACGCTCTTTGCGCCTCCCGACAGCTCGACCTTGCGGCCTCGCTTCTCCCCCGTGAGAGTGAGAAACAGCAACTCTCGTTGCTGTTGTCAGATGGGTTGATTCAAAGAACGTCGAGCTCGCTGTCGCGATCTTCCGACCCCTTTTGTCTCCGATCCATCCAGGGAGATCAACGAAATTCGCTTGTGGAAAACAAGATTGTTTGTCCACAGGCGATGCCCCTTTTCACCCAACTCATCCACAGCCAGTAAGCGCATGAAATTGCGGTTTGTTTTCAGGGCGTGGACGTGCCGGGCACCGCGGCGGTGTTCACGGGAATCGCCGCTGGAGTCGTCGTGGGCATCCCGGTTTCGGTGGTCGTCGGTGT
>JAFDAJ010000041.1 GCA_019313915.1 Deltaproteobacteria bacterium | reverse complement strand
CTTGAGCTAATGGCCCGTTTTGCCGCATTGCCGCGGCACACCCGGAAGGATTCGAACCTTCGACCTACGGATTCGAAGTCCGGCGCTCTATCCAGCTGAGCTACGGGTGCTTGGTGCGCCTTTCGGCACACAATCGTCAAAGAGTCTTTCAAAGAGTTGGGGTGAGTGACGGGAATTGAACCCGCGACTCCCGGAGCCACAATCCAGTGCTCTACCACTGAGCTACACCCACCGAAGGGGGCGGAGTCTAGCGTCCCTTTTGCTGTAGGCAAGGCTACAAACAGCGGCCTTTTTCGTAATACCTCCGGGCCCATTCTGCCATGCCGATGCCGGCCGCGATGCTGATCGGGTAGCTGTGGTTGATGCCGAACATGGGGATGCCCACCACCTGGTCTGCCGCCTCGAGGATGCCTGGGGAACAGCCGTTGTCCTCGTTCCCGAACACCAGAACGGCGTCCTCGTGGAGCTCGGCCTCCCACAAGCCGACCTGCGCGTGGTCCTTCTCGAAAGCGATCAGCCGCCAACCTTCCTTCTCGGCCGCGTCGAGGAACGATCGCTCGGTCGGAAGCTCGACGATGTTCTCGTAGTGCTGCATCCCCATCGCGGCCCGCTCGTACCAGGGCTCGGTGCCGATGAGGATGATCTCCTTGGCGAGGAAGGAGTGAGCGGTCCGAACGATCGCGCCGATGTTGAAAGGGTTCTTGGCGCGGTCAATCGCGATGCGGAACGGATGGCGGATGCGGCCGAGCTCGCTCTTGATCTCGCTGCGGGGCATCTCGAACGGGGGGACGTAGGCCATCTACTTCCACTTGATCGAGCAGCCCATCGAAGGGACGTGCTCGAAGTCGACCGCGTGACCTTCCAAGGCGGCGTCGAGGACCGAACGCAGATCGCGGCGCGTGACCTGATCGGGTTGCTGCCAGTTGTCGTCGATGCGGCCGTTGTAGACGAGCTTGCGGTCCCGATCGAACACGAAGACGTCCGGCGTGCATGCCGCGTCGTAGGCGCGCGCGACTTCCTGGCTCTCGTCGTAGAGGTACGGGAAGTTGAAGCCCTTGTCGGCGGCTCTCTTCTTCATCTCGTCGAACGAGTCGGCGCGGTACTTTTCGGCGTCGTTAGAGCTAATGGCCACCAGCCGGACGCCGCGGCTTTCGTAGTCGGCCTGGATTTCGAGGAGGCGATCCTCGCTGGCGATGGCGTAGGGACAGTGGTTGCAGGTGAACACCACGACCAGGAGCTGAGCGTCGGTAAACGAGTCCAGGGACCAGGTGTTGCCATCCACGCCGGGCAGCGAAAACGAGGGCGCGGGGTTGCCGACCGGCATCCCTTTGGAGTGCATCAAAGCCATGGCTACCCTGTAGTGCCGGCCGCCAGCTCATGCCAGCAGACGGGGACAGGCGTGCTAGATTCGAGATGAGAATGTCAGAAGCGGAGCGGAATCACGATCCGTTGATCGGGGCAACTCTGGGAGGGCTCTATCACGTGGAGCGTCTGATCGGAGTTGGCGGAATGGGCCGGGTCTACGAAGCCACCCACACGCACCTCGGAAAGGCGTTTGCGGTCAAGGTGTTGCCGGAAGGCCGCGCCGATAAACCCGATGCGACCGAGCGCTTCCTTCGAGAGGCGAAATTAGCCACCAAGATCGACCACGACCACATCGTCAAGATCGTCAACTTCGACAGCGACGATGAGCACCGTCTGTTCATCGTGATGGAGCTGCTACAAGGCGAGAACCTCGCCGACCGGCTCGACCGGGGCGCCCTACCCGTCGACGAAGCGATCGAAATTGCGCGGCAAACCGGGGAGGCGCTTCAAGCAGCGCACGACGCGGGGATCGTGCACCGGGATCTCAAGCCCGAAAACATCTTCATCACGCAGAAGAACGGCAAGGACTTTGTGAAGGTGCTCGACTTCGGGATCTCGAAGATCAAGAACCCGGAGCACGGGGATCCCAAGCTCACCGCGACCGACCAAATTGTGGGGACGCCTCTTTACATCTCGCCCGAGCTCGCGCGAGGAGTTTCGTCGGTTGATCACCGAACGGACATCTACGGGCTCGGCGTGATCATGTACGAGATGATCACTGGCTCACCTCCGTTCACCGGGCAGAACCACTTTCAACTGCTCTACAAGCACGGCAACGAGGCGCCCGACCCACCTTCACAGCGAAGCAAGAAGGCCAACATCCCGGCGCATGTGGAGTCGGCGGTGCTTTGCGCACTCGAGAAAGACCCGGACGACCGATTCGAAAGCATGAGCGACTTCTGTGCGGCGCTCGAAGGGCCGACGGTTCCGCGTAGGGCGCGAACGCTGGGGGTTCCATTGCTCGTCGCCGCGGTCGTGGCCGGCGTCGCGTTCGTTTTGTGGCCGTCACCCGCACCGGAAGAGCCTTCAGAGCCTGAGGTTCCCGTGCCAGCCCCTGTGACAGAAAAGTCCGACGACCCCGCAGAAACTTCGCAGACGGAGGCGCCCGTCGAGCTGGTGAAGATCGAGCTCAACTCGCGACCAGGGCGGGCATTCGTTGCGTTAAACGGGGAGAAAATGGGTCGAACGCCGCTCACGCTGGAGCTGGAGCCCGGGGTGGAGGCGACGGTACGATTTTCGCTTCAGGGATACCGCGCGCAAGAGCATCGCCTCGTCCCGAGCAAGGACGACGCCCTCGTGGTTCGCCTCAAGCAGAAATCCCGTCCCAAGCCCCCTCCTATTAAGACAGACTTCTAACCTGTGCCTATTCGCCTTCCGCTCGTGCTCGTCGTCCTTCTTGGCCTGACGAGCCCTTCCATCACGGCTGCCCAGGGCACGTCGGAGAATGCGGAGGCTCGCGTCTACTTCGAAGAGGGCAATCGGCTGTACGAGCAGGCAGGCCGCGCGCACGGCACGCAGCAGACGAAACTTCTTCAGCGTTCGCTCGAAGCCTACGTCGACAGCCTTCGCATCGTGCGTAGCCGCAATGCGCTTTTCAATGCCGCGATCGTGCTTGGCGAGCTCGGACGCAATGACGAATCGTTCAACTACTTTGGCGAGTACCTGCGCATCGAGGAGTTGCCGCCCGCGGATCGTGAGGACGCGACCCGCCGCCGCGACGCGCTTCGAAGCGAAGTCGCGGTTCTTCAAGTGACGACGGAGCCCGGCGGCGCGTTGCTTTGGGTCGACCGCAAGGACCTGGCGCCGCGCGGAGAGACCCCGATCGAGCTTGCGTTGCCTGCAGGCGAGCACCGCACGTTTGTCGAGAAGGATGGGTTCCACTCGGTCGAGGGGATGCAGACAGTCGTACGGGGCGAAACCGTAATCATGGCGCTGCCCTTGTTGCCGGTTCTCGTCGAGCCTGTCGTGCCGGAACCCGTGCCCGAGCTGAAGCCAGTCGAGCCTTCGCGCCCCCGGCTCCGCAATGCCGCGATCGGAACGGCGGCAGGGACGCTCGCGACGGCCGGAGTAGCGATTGGCTTGTCGATCCGCGCCAGCACCCTCAACGACGACCACGATCGCGCGGCGGCCGAGTACCGCATGACGGGCGACCCGGCGGATCTTCAACGTGCCGAAGACCTCGCCGACAGGACCGACCGTTTCAATCTCACCGCCGACGTGTTCTGGGGCACGACGATCGCGCTCGGCGTCAGCTCCATCATCCTCTACAGCCTGCACCGCAAGAAGCTGAGGCGTGAAGCGCCCGAAGTGGGCATCTCGGTGTCGAGAAACGCTGGGTTCGCGTCGGTGCGAATGGCCTTCGAGGCCGCTCAATGAATCGCTGGCTCGCAGTCCTGGCTACGTTGCTCATTGGAGGGTGCTCCTGGCTCAACTCGCCCGAACGCAACCTGGTTCCGCCGGATGGCGGCGTCGATGCTGGGGGCATCGAGCTCTTTTGCGACGACGGGCTCGACGACGATGAAGACATGGCGTTTGACTGCGACGATGCGGACTGCGCGGAAGAACCCGCGTGTTGCGAACGCCGCACTCCGACGCTCAGCGAGGATTGGACTGCCGCCAACCTGCGCGCCGGCTGGACGTTCGCACCCACAATGGGCGGGGCTTGGGGGCCTGTTCGACCTTCCTTTGATGGAACGACCTTCCTCGGAGGGTTCGTTCCGGACGACTCGCCGCGCTCGCTGGTGAGCAACGACTGCGTGTCCCTCGCGCTGGGCGGTTGGGTCAACACCACGTTGCGCTCGACCGACGCGACCGGGTGCGGGCCGAGTGACACGTGCGACCGATACGCTGGCGTGGTGCTCACCGTAGCAACCGACTCCGCGCCGGGCAGCAAGCTCCAGGACGAGCTTGCGGTGACGCTTCATGCCGGCGGCCTCGTGCTGGTCACCCAAGCCGACGTCGAGGTCGCGCGCACCGCGGCGGGGGTCGACGAAAATGTCGACGTCGAGATCGAGCTTCGACCGACCCTCGACGACCTCAATCTCCCCATTCTCAGAGCGAATGTGACCGTGGCCGGGGAGCTGCTCCTCGAGGACTTCACCGTCGCGACAATCGGCGACCTGGTCCGCAGCGGCGACTGCGCCGAGATCCCCGGGCTCCACGTGGCGGCACAGGGGCGCGGCGAAGGCGTCTACGTGGGGCCTTTGGAGACCGCCAAGCAAGACTGTGCCAATCCGAGCCAGTTCGATGAACAAAGTGCGACCTTGAGTGGGTCGAGCCTCGAGTTCACACCCTCCTGGGTGGAGGCCTATGTGGGTTCCCCGGCGTTGGCCAGCTCACGAAACTCGGTTTCTGACGTCCAGTGGGACTTGATCGTCGAGGGGAGCAACCACGGCCCGGAGCTCGAGCCCACGACCCACATTGGATACGCCCTGGGGCACGCGAGAGTGGCGACCGACGAGGGTGGCGACTGGCGTTTGGACACCTGGGAGAGCAGCGGGTCACCCAAGGTTGGAGACGACCCGCCAGCGTGTTTGGATGGCACTTGCGATGACAACCGCAGCGTCCGGGAGCCGCATTTGCTGGCTGAGCTCAACGACGAACAAGAGCTCCGCGACCTGGTGCTGTCGTTTGCCCGTGAGCTGGTGACGGACCCGAGCGAGCGCGACGTGTTTGGGATTCAAATCGTACGGCCGGTCGGTGGGCCGGGGACCTCGATTGCGTTGCCGGGCACGCCGACGCTCTCGCCCGACGAGATTCCCGAATGCATTAGCTTGCGTGATCCCGCGTTAATTCCAGTGGATCCGGAGGCGCAGGAGGGCTACTGGCTGCTCTTTACGTGCATCGAAGGCGCAGGCGCGGCGACCGAGATTCACGCGGTTCGCATCTCGCGCGCGCTCGAAGTGATTCGCGAAGGCGGCGGCCCCATGCGGCGGGTGGTGCTCGTCGCAAGCGAGCTAGGGCCTTTTGCAGCGGCCGGCATCCGCTCACCCGAGCCGCTGATCTCGTTCGAGAAAGACGGCATGCGTCTCCGCATTTGGTTCTTGGCCCAGAGCACGCCGGGGGACTGGGCGGTGGCGCTTGCGGAGGCACGAACGCACGACACTTCGATTTTGCAATTCGAGCTTCCTGAGCCCGTGCCGTTCCCGGTGAACCCGATTCTGAGCAACGCCTCGACCCTGGTTCAAAGCGGCTGCCTCGATGAGGAGTGCAACATCACTGGAATCGCTGTAGCCCCCCGGGCGGACGATTTGAGCCGCCTCCGCTTCCTTTTGGCACGGCGCTTGAATCTACCGGGTGGGGGTCGCACCGACCAGTTAATCCCTTTGGAGCAAACTTGGAGCAAACCGTGAGCGGAAATCGACGAATCCAGAGCTGGACATGGCTGCCCCTGGCTGCCGTGCTGGCATTGGTTTCGGTGGGCTGCGCCGAGACCAACAGTGCTGGCTCCGCCCCCGAGGCCGGCGCGGGCGGCATGAACGGCGACGCGAGCTTTGAGGGCGCGGGTGGCGCAGGCGCCGAGGGTGGCGCGGGAGAGCCCGTTCGCTTTGACGGCACACTCGGTGTGACCGACAACCCGGTCGATCAACTCTTTGCGAACCCGCAACGCAACCCGTGGGATGCCCTCGGCTCCGACGCCGAAGCCGCCGCAACGTATTCGGACGCGGCACAGACTTGCTACGCGAGCGTCGATGCATGCGGCGGCGCGGAGTGTGAGGCGTTTGCGTCGTGCTGTGTGAACACCGGGGCTTGCTGCGCGCCGATCGTCGTCGACCCACCGCTCCCGGGCTTGCTCGACTTCCAGAAGTGCGCGGGACAGACGGCTGAAGGATGCGCGGAGGGCGTGGGGTCGAGCGCTGTCACCTTCGGCGAGCTCGAGCCTGTCCTCAGCGGCCGGGGCCTGGTGCCGAACGGAACGGCGACAGCGGAAGGCGGGGCTGTGATCGGGGACCTGCTGAATCTCTCCTCGCAACGGGTCGAGGTCGATGTGCGGTTCACGTTGCCGGTCGGATGCGCCGGCACGTGTCTCGAAAGCGCCGGGGTCGCGTTCACCGGCAGTGCGCCGGACGCGTTCGTCGATGCGGAGGTGGGGTTGCTGTTGAGCGGCTCGCGTGAGGTGGTGAGCCTGATGATCGGTAACGCGGTCGCGGACTCTTTCGACGCCGGCACCGACAGCACCCAATGGCGTTTGAGCTTGTCGCCCGAAGGGGCGGCGCAAGTGTTCCGCGATGGCAACCTCCAAGGGGCTTATTCCTTTGATGCCGCGGCCCTCAATCAGGCTCAGTTCGTGGTGTTCGGCCGCAATCTGGGCGCCGCGACCACCAGTGCAGCGATTGCCGCCATCGGGGTCGAAGTATCGTCTTGCGATAACCCGCAGGCCTGGACGGAACGACGGCCAGCCTCGATCACGCTCGACGGCAACGAAGTGCCCGGACATGCATCGGGAAGCGGACCCTCGCTCGTGGACCAAGGAGTGCGCAAGCGCATGGCCTACGAAGTCGACGGGGAGATCTTCGTTTCGGAACAAGAAGCACCCGGGGAGTTCTTCCTGAGCGACTCGATCCCCGCGCTCATGCCGACGGAGCCCTACGAAGCGGGCGGCGTTGGCGACCCCGAGCTGGTGTGGGACGGAAACTTCTTGTTCCTGTTCTACACGGCGTGGGACGACAATGGCCTGGGGAGCATTGGTGCGGCGCTGTCCGTGCAGGATCTTCCAGTGTTCACGAAGGCCGACGGCCCGACCCTGGTGCCCACGGGCGACGACGTAGTCTCGTACGATGCCCCGAGCGTGGTCTATCGCGATGGGCTTTGGCTGCTGGTCGTGAGAGCGACCCTCTCGGACGGCGCGACCGAGCTTCGCGCGTTCTACACGAGCGACATCGATACAGGTTGGGAGCGCGTGGTGAGTGGGGCTCTCGAACCGCTGACCCACGTCGACGATCCCACTTCGGAGGTCACCGACCCGAGCTTGATCGTGCACAACAGCGCGTACCACCTCTACTACGCGAGACGCACCGGCACTCGGTGGTCGGTGGAGCTCGCGGTCTCGGATGAGCTGGTCCTGTGGCGGTCCATGGGTGAGGTCCTCGGTGGCAGCGGCGAAGGGTTCGACAGCCTCGGCGCCCGGAGCCTCGATGCCCTTTCGCAGCCGGACCGGATCGACATCGTTTACTCCGGCCAGGACGGGGTGTCGTTCCAGCTCGGCACGGCCTCTCGCGCCGCTCCCTCGGACACCGCACCTAGCTTCTTTTGACACGGCGCCGCTGGGCACCGATGTTGAGGTGATGGCCTCTTCCGAGACGGAGCCACCTCCCGCACACCCGAGCCCCAAAGCCCGCCGGCGAACCGGTGCGCTCATCGCCGCCTTTGTCGGGCTTCAGTTCCTGATTCCGCTGACCTATCTGACGCGCGAGGACACCGGGGACGAGCGCTTCACATGGCGAAGCCTCAACGCGCCGACCGCGCCGTCGTGCGAGACCAGCGCGTCGCTCGAGCGGTTTGACGGACAGCGCGAAGCGATCTCGCTACAGAAGCTCATCCACCAAGACTGGGTCGATTACGTGGGCCAGGGCAGGCGCGCCGTCGTCGACGCGTTTCTTCGAAAGCAGTGCGAGGCGGACGGCGTCTTGCAGGTCGAGCTGGTCAATCGCTGCGACGACGAACGCGGCACGCGTGAGTACAACCTTCGGTGCGGTGGCGAGCGGGCGCACGAAACCGTGAGAACAGCCACGAGATGAAGCCGCTAGAACGCTACTGGTTTGGAGACGTGGCGCTGGCGCGGCCGTATTTGCTCCTGCGATTCGTCCTCGCCCTCCTCGCGTTCGACACCTGGCTCAACATGATGCCCCAGGGCGCGAAGTATGGCGTCGGGGCATTCAACGTGGCGCACTTCCCGTGGTTCGACACCTTCATCCCGAGCTCCGCGTTCTACCTCGGAGTGCTGGCCTTCACAGGCGTGCTCGCGCTGAGCCAAGCGCTCTATCGTCCTCACCGAATCGCGATCGTGCTCGTTGCTGCGGGCTACACACTCGGCTGGTCGTGCAGCCTTCTCGACTCGGTCCCCTACCACTACCTGCTGACGCTCTACCTCGTGTGCTTCGTGTTCTTTCCGATGCTGAGCGCGCGCGCTGCCTTCTCCCGCTCGGACCGCGCTCCGCGAGGAAGCATCGCGCCATACGTCCTGTTCTGCGTGACCACGGCCATCGTGTACTTCTACGTGGCCGCTTGGGCGGCGGCGGAGGGGCAATCGTACTGGCTTCCCATGGCCTGCTGCGCCGCCTACCTGATCGCCAGCATGCAGGACCGCGCCGAGCTCCCTGCCCTTCGCATGGTGGCTCCCGTCCTGATGGCGGCGCCGGTTGCCTTTCACCTCTTCGCGCCCCAACAAGGTTGGCTGCCCATCTACATGATCGGCATCGCGTTTGTCGTTTTCATGCCGACGCCATGGATTCACTCTGTCGGCCGGACGCTGACGCAACCGGCGCGCAGCCTGGTTGAAGGGCGATCGGAAGAAGACGGTACCGACGAGCGCGCCGCGCAGGTGTTCTACATGTCGCTCGTCGGCCTCGTCGTTGCGCCCATGGTCAGCATGTTCGTAGACATGCCGGGCGTGAAGACCGGATGCACGCTGACCGCAATCGCCATGCTCTTCGTGATGGGGCGCCAGCTCTACTTCACCCCGCGTTGGCGTCCTGTCTGGCGCGTGGCCAGCCTCTTTGGCGGGTGCCTGGCGCTGTGGATCACGGTAACCACCAGCACCACCCGGTTCGACTACTACCGCGAAGGCGCCCTCGATGCAGACCGCCGCGGCGACCACGACGCCGCCATGATGTTCCGCGAAAAGGCCGACCGCTACGCCCCTTAGGTTGATTCCCGCCCCTTCCGATCAAGAACGGGTCATTCCGGACCGCGGCTGCTAGTCTCCGCCAGCATGTTGACGGGTGACGGCTGGATCACGATCGCGGTGATCGTAGGGATGGTGGTCGTCATGGCGGCGAACCTAGTCGGGCCCGACCTGGTGTTGATCGGCGCCGTCACGCTCCTGCTCCTGACGGGGATCATCGACCCGTCGGAGGCGTTCGTCGGTTTCTCGAATCCCGCGGTCATCACCATTGCGGCTCTCTTCGTCGTCGCAGCGGCTGTGAAAGAGACCGGTGGCCTCGATCTAGCCGGCCGCGTCGTGCTCGGCCGCCCGCGATCGCTCGCCGGCGGTCAGCTCCGCATGATGTTCCCGGTGGCTGCGCTGTCGGCGTTCCTCAACAACACGCCGGTCGTCGCGATGTTCGTGCCGCTAGTCACGGGCTGGGCGCGCCGCAACCAGTTCAGCGTCTCGCTGATGCTACTGCCGCTGTCGTACGCATCGATTCTCGGGGGGACGTGCACCCTCATCGGAACCAGCACGAACCTGGTGGTCGCCGGTCTCGCCGAACAGTGGGACCCGACAATCAAGTTCGGAATCTTCGAGATCGCTCTGCTCGGGATCCCCGCGCTTGGGCTCGGGATGCTGTTCATCGTCATCACCTCGCAGCGGCTGCTCAAGGATCGCCGAGGCGCGCTGCAAGAGCTCGGCAAAGCGCGCGAATACACCATCGCGATGCGCGTCGAGAAGGGTTCGCCCGTCATCGGAGACAGCATTGAAGAAGCGGGGCTCCGATCGCTGCGAGGCGTCTACCTCTACGAGATCGAGCGCGCAGGCCGTGTACTCGCCGCGGTTCCGCCCTCGACGGTGCTACGCGAAGGCGATCGGTTGCACTTCACGGGAGTCGTCGATTCGGTGGTCGACTTGCGGAAGATGCGCATCGTTCCCGACACCGACCAGGTCGACAAGATCACAGCGCACCGCGACCGGCGATTGGTGGAGGCCGTCATTGGCGCCCATTCGTCGCTGACCGGGCAAACCATTCGTCAGAGCCGTTTTCGAACGATTTACGACGCTGCGATTCTCGCCGTTCATCGTCAGGGGGTGCGCGTGACCGAGACGAAAGTCGGGGACATCCGGATTCAGGCCGGCGACGTGCTTCTGATCGAGTCCCACCCCGACTTCGCCCAGGCCCGGCAGAGGGACCCCAACTTCGCGTTGATCGCCGAGGTGGAAGACAGTGCTCCTCCGCGCCATGACCGCGCTTGGCTGGCGGTAGTGATCCTCTTCTTGATGGTTCTCGTAAACGCCAGCGGCAGCATGAACCTGATGACCGCCTCGCTGACCGCGGCCGCCTTGATGCTGCTGACGCGCTGCCTGACCGGTGAGGAGGCTCGACGTTCGATCGACTGGACCGTGCTCATCGCGATCGCCGCGGCGTTCGGAATCGCCATCGCGATCCAGAAGAGCGGCGCGGCCGAAGTGCTCGCTTCGAGACTCATCGATGTGGCGGCTCCGTTCGGGAGCGTCGGCCTGCTCGCCGCGCTCTACGCGATCACGGCAGTCTTGGCCGGCCTCGTGACTACGAAGGCATCCGCGGCGCTGATGTTTCCGATTGCCGCTACGGCGGCGGAAGCGCAGGGGATTGGCCTGCTCCCAATCAGCTACATGATCATGATCGCCGCTTCCACCGCCTTCTCGACGCCGATCGGCTTCCAAACCAACCTGATGGTCTACGGCCCCGGCGGTTACAAGTACACCGACTTCCTGCGATTGGGCTTGCCGCTCCAAGCTCTGGTAGGGATTTGCACCGTGACCATCGTCAGCCTGGCTTGGCTCTGAGCTCACTTGCCACGTTTCCCAAACGTCTCTGAACATGCGCACTCGGCCTCGCACCGCGTCTACAGCAACCTCGAGCAACGCGCGCTTGCGGAGAAACAGCACATCTACCGACTACACGTCGGGGACACGTACCGCGACCCGGTGCCGGCAGCCCAGGCAGAGCGCCAACTGAGCAGCGAGCATCCGGGTCTTCACAACTACGCGCCGGTTCACGGTGAGCCGAGCTTGATCGACGCCTTCATCGCGTACGTCGAGGGCCGCCACGGCGAAACGCTGAATCCAGATCTCGTGCAGGTGATGTCGGGCGCCACGGCGGGCCTCAGCGTCGTGTGTCAGGTCTTGCTCGAGCTGGGCGACGAGGTGTTGCTTCCCTCGCCGTTTTGGCCGCTCAGCCGGGGAGTCATCGCCACGAAGGGCGCGGTTCCGGTCCAAGTCCCGTTTTACACGCGGCTCGACGAACCCGGCTTCGACGCCGAGGCAGTGCTCGAAAGGGCGATCACCGACCGCACCGTCGCGCTCTACATCAACACACCCCACAACCCGACCGGGCGTGTGCTTTGCGGCGCCACGATCGACGCCATGATGCGCGTCGCCAAGCGTCACGACTTGTGGGTGCTCACCGACGAGGCGTACGAGGAGATCTACTTCGACCGCGAACCACCAGACGCCGTGTGGAAGCGCGCCGACATCCGGGACCGGGCTATCGCGTTTCACACACTGTCCAAGACCTACGGACTTGCGGGAGCGCGGATCGGTTTCACCCACGGTCCCGAAGGCGTCATGAACGCCATTCGTGGTATGCAGACGTTCCACACCTATTGTGCTTCGCGCCCCATGCAGTTCGGAGCGGTCGAAGCGCTACGCCAGGGCGGTGCATGGATAGAAGAAAGCCGATCTCTCTATCGCGATGCCGGATACCAGGCAGCCGATGCGCTCGGCGTTCCTCGGCCCGAGGGCGGAACCTTCCTCTACCTCGACGCAAGCTCGCAACTCGATCCCGGCGCGGTGGATTGCACGCCCTTCCTGGAACGCTGCGCCGATGCGGGGGTGCTGCTCACGCCGGGACGATCGTGCGGCGACGACTACGCGAAATGGGTCCGCCTGTGCTTCACCTCGGTGCCCCCGGCTCAGCTTGCTGCGGCACTGCAGAAGCTGGCTCCTCTTTTTCGAACACCAATCGCTTGAACCATGCGTCGATCGAGGTCGAACCGGGGCCGGTGAACGTGAGACACGCGTAGACGGCAGCATAGAGCATCGGAAGCTCCCTCGTTGCGAACGGGTCACCGAAATGGTGCACGAATGCAGCCACCATCATCGCGATGAAGAGCGTCGCAGACGCGAAACGGCCAAACAGGCCGAGCAGCAGCAAAATCGAACACCCCACTTCGGCAAAGAGAATCAACATGGCGCTGACCTCGTTGCCCACGTTCAGCGGATCGGGAAAGCTCTGAACGAGCGTCTCGTACTCCAACGCCTTGGGAATCCCGTGACTCAGCATCAGGATAGACACCGAAATCCGGAGTAGGAACACGCCGTTCTCCGCGAGAGTTCGTCGCATGCGGGGCGTCATAGTACATTGATTCTGTGGGGGCATGTCCAACATGCATTTCGATGCCTCTGTCGGAATACGAGGCGAGTCCGGGCGTTCAGGTGGAGCTGTGCGCGGGGTGTCGCGGGCTCTTCCTGGACCGCAGTGAGATCCGGGAGCTCGTCGGCGGCGGATCGCTTGCCAAGGCAACCGAAATCGTGCCGGTCTCGCTAGGACAAGAGATGGGCATGCGATGCCCGAAATGCGTGGACCCGGCGATGCAGCCACTTCGCGTCAAGGGCGCCGAGAACGTCGGGTCTTGGCAATGCCGTTCCTGTGGCGGGATGTGGCTCGGCGAAGGGGCGTTCTTCGAGCTCGCGCGGGCACTTCGTACATCGCTTCGGGCGCCGCGGATCTTACCGCCCATCGCCGTCAGCCACGCGGCGCCTGTCTCCAAGGGCTTGCGGCTCACACACAGCCGGAGTCAGTACGACCAAGGGATGGAGAATCTGATCGCCGTGCCACTGGTGATGCTATTGAGCTGGCTGTTCTGCTCGACGAGCTTCGGACGATTGATGGCATCTCTCGTCGGCATGCCCTTTCACGAGTTGGGCCACGCGGCGGCATCCTGGCTCAGCAGCCGCATCGCCATTCCGCTCCCGTTCTTCACGTTTTGGTACGACGACCAGTCGGTGTTGATGGGACTCCTTGTA
This sequence comes from Deltaproteobacteria bacterium, assembly GCA_019313915.1. Lineage (GTDB taxonomy): Bacteria > Myxococcota_A > Polyangia > Polyangiales > Houyiibacteriaceae > SG8-38. The sequence goes on along the minus strand of JAFDAJ010000041.1, from coordinate 5,551 downwards.
GCGGGGTTACTCGGCTCGCTGATCTTCCACACCTACCGCGAGAAAAACTGGTTCATGCTCGGCAGCGCATCGGCGGTGCTGCTGGCATGGGCCGTCATCACGTTCCTCGTTGCGCCCACGCGAACCTTGATGTGGCAGATCCTCGCGGGCGGCCTCGGCGAGATCGTCTTCGGCGCCTTCATCCTGGTCGCCTTTCACTTCGCACTCCCCGACCGGTTACGATGGGACTTCTGGCGATGGATCGCACTGGTCCCAGCCGCACTCTGCTTCACCCAAGCGATCGTGCTCTGGCGCACCGTGTCCGCCGACGTATCACAAATGCCTTGGGGTTCCGCAGTCGGCAGCGAAAGCGACGGCGACATGAACCGTCTCGTCCAGGTCTTCCACTGGAACGCAAACCACCTAGCCGACTTCTACCTAAACATGGCCTACCTAGGCCTCACAGCCCTAGCCATCGCCTACACCTACGCGGCCTACCGCTTCCTCCAGAGAAAGAGGGGACAGTCCCCTTTTTCAAATCGTTAAGCAGTTAGGTTCCACTTGGCTTTGTTCTCGGCGACTTGCTCGGGAGTTGGCTGGTCCGTGCCCTCGTTCACCGGAACCTCGAAGTCGTCCTGGTTTTCCATCATCTTCGCGTTGAGCGGGGTGTCCTCTTCGAAGACCTCCGGAACCGACGCGTCTTCGTAGATGGCTTCCCAAGGACACTCCGGCTCGCACGCGCCGCAGTCGATGCACTCTTCCGGTTGAATGTAGAGCTGGTTCGGGAACGTGTCGGTGTCGTCGCCCTTGTACTCGTAGATGCACTCGACGGGACAAACATCGACGCAGGATTTGTCGACGCAGTCGCGGCAAAGACGTGTAATGACCCAGGTCATCGGACTCCCTTTCGGAAAAAGTGGCTGAACGCTAGCAGGGGCTCCCACGCCGGTCAAAGATGGCCTGCTGCCTAATTATCCTCTGCTTTTCGAGGGCTTACGCTTTGGCGTGGACGCTTTCTTCTTCTTCGGCGCCTCGCTCGGATGACAGCCGGCGCAGGTGAAATTCTCGACGCCGAGGAGCTTGCCCATCGCTGGTGTGACGGTCTCCTGCATGAACTTCACCTCCTCGGGAAAGGTCGACATCATCCCGCGGTGCCCAGGCGTGCCTTCCGGCGGAACAATGTACATCGATGGCGCCGGCATCTTGAAATCGAGCTCGCGCATCTCCTCGCCGTGGCAGTCGACGCAGTCGAAGTCAGCAAATTCTTCGGCATCGTGAGCGGAAAAGAGCTCCTTCATGATCGGGTTTACCTTGCCGATCATGTAGAATTCCTTGTCAGCCACGCTCATCTCCTCCCACGGAGAGTCGGGCGGCGTCACCCCCATCGCCTCGATGGCGCTCACCTTGCCAGTAGACCCGGTCGTGGATTTCGACCCGCCACAAGCCGCCAAAAACAACACTAGGCCAGCCGCGACCACTTTCATGATTCCTGTCATCGCGTCGCATGGTAATTCAAGCTTCGTCACGATGCCCATGATATCGAGGGTGTTCTAAACATGATGCGCGGAATCAGCTTGGGCCTGGTTACCGTGATCGCTGCAGGGTGGGTCACGATGGGATTGTTCTCACAGTTTCAAAGGAAGATGGTGTTCCCTGGCCCAGAAGGCATCAGCGAATCCTTGCTGCACGACGTCGCCACCCAGGTTGGTGCGACCGAGCTCCGCATCCCGACGGAAGACGGCGAGACGCTCTACGGATGGCATCGAGCTGCGATTTGGTCCGGCCCTCGGCGGGTGGTGTTGTACTTTCACGGCAATGCTTCATCACTCGTCGCGCAGTTGGAGCTACAGCATCTGCTGCAGAGCGAGGGCTGGGACTTCGTTGGCATCCACTACCGAGGCTATCCCGGCAGCACCGGGGTCCCGAGCGAGGCAGGCCTCCACAAAGATGCGGCGGCGGCGTGGAAGTGGGTGGCCGACAAGCTCGACGTCCAGCCGGCCCGAGTTGCGATTCACGGCCGGAGCCTGGGCGGTGGCGTCGCCGTGCAACTAGCCGCAGCCGTAAACCCGGGGGCGCTGGTGCTCGAATCAACCTTCACGTCGATCGTCGATCTCGCGAAGGAACACTACCGCTGGCTACCCATCGGTCGTGTACTGGAACATCGGTTCATGACGCGGGACTTTGCCGGGCGCGTGTCGTGTCCGCTGCTCGTTGCTCACGGAGCCGCGGATTCCATCATCGATGTGCACCATGGCAAAGAGCTCGCAAGGCTTTTTCACGCGGACGAGTACATGGAAGTCCCACGGGTCGACCACAATGACATGCTTCTCGTGGGTGTGATCGCCACTCGCTACCTCGGATTTCTCGAGCGCGCTGTGCCCGTCGGTGATCGCGGGCTAGAGTAGCATCGTGATGCGAGTCGCTTCTACCATCGTCCTCGGTTGTCTCTTGTGCGTCGGGCTCGGCTGCCAACGCGGTAAAGAGCAGGCTGTCGTGATCGAGCCGAATGCGATGCAGGCGAGCATCAGCCAGGTTCCCGGCGATCCGTTCGGTTCGGCGAGCCCTGCGTACAAGAGGTTGGTCGAAGTCACAGACGCTGCGGTTGGCATGAAGTGGAGTGGCGCGCTCGAAGACTTCGCGCCGTGGCTAGAAGATGAAACAGTTGCCGTCGAACGGGCCCTCGCTCTGTTGAAGGCGATTCGCGTAGGGCCGCTCGACGTGTACGCCGTCGCCAACGGACGGATTGCGATGGTGTACGACCACATCGCCATGGCTCTGACCGAAGCTTCGCGAGCAGCCGAAGGGGCCGGCTTCGACGCGGACTGGAAAGGCGAGGAAGGCCGCGTCTGGGCAACATCCAATGCCTTCTGGGGCCGATGCGCGCGCGGCTGCAGCAAAGGGGGAACGCACCTGGACGCATGGGACCTCCGGTGCCGGAGTGGCCACGCAAATAGCGAAGCCAAATTGGACCTTTAGCTCAACCTGAAATCGCCTCGACAGCCCAAGTGAAACATGTTCTATTTCTTCTCTCATGCCTAAAGGGAAGAAATCACTGGCCCCCAATCCGGCCGAACCGCCGCTGGTAATCACCAAAACCGACGGAGAAGCGTGGGACGACGAGGCCGATGCGGTCGTCGTCGGATTTGGAGGCGCGGGGGCATGCGCGGCACTCGAGGCAAGCGCCAACGGGGCGCGCGTGCTGGTGCTCGACCGTTTTCATGGAGGCGGCGCGACCGCGATCAGCGGTGGTGTGTTTTACGCTGGCGGCGGCACGCACATCCAAAGCGAAGCCGGGGCAACCGACGACGCGGATGAAATGTTTCGGTACCTGTCGCTCGAGGTGAAGGGCGTGGTCGCTGAAGAGACGCTTCGCGACTTCTGCGACACGAGCGTCGACAACCTCACATGGCTCGAAGAGCACGGCGTTCCGTTCGAAGCGTCGCTGTGTCCCTACAAGACCAGCTATCCAACCGACGACTACTACCTCTACTATTCGGGGAACGAGGGTTTCTCTCCCTACAAGGAGGCGGCCAAGCCTGCGCCTCGAGGTCACCGTGCAAAAGGCGCCGGGCTCCCGGGCGAGAGTTTCTACGAGCCACTCCGCGCATCGGCACACCGAGCGGGCATCCAAGTCGAGTACGAAGCACGCGTCACGCGTCTCGTGATCGACAGTCGGAACCGAGTCCTCGGCGTCGAGTATCGCCAAATCAAAAAGGGCTTCTGGAGCAGCCTCTACCGTCGGCTCAACCAAGCCGGCGTTGCGATCGTGAAGTACAACCCGAAGGTCGCGGCCAAGCTGCGCGAGCGCTGCTTCCAGATCGAGGCCGACCACTCGGTGCTCAAGCGCGTCCGTGCCATCAAGGGCGTGGTTCTGGCGGCCGGCGGTTTCATCTACAACCGCGATATGGTGAAAGAAATCGCCCCGAAATATCGAAGCGGCATGCCACTCGGGACAGCGTCCGACAACGGGAGCGGCATCCTGCTGGGGCAGAGCGTGGGCGGTAAGACCGACCTCATGGACCGCATCTCGGCATGGCGATTCATCAACCCGCCGGAGGCATTCGCCAAAGGGATGATCATCAACCAGAACGGCGAGCGGTACATCAACGAGTTCATGTACGGCGCCGCGGTGGGCGAAGCGATGGTCGAACACAACGATGGCGTTGCGATCCTGATCATCAACGGCGAGCTCAAGAAACTCGCGCGTGAGCAGTGCAAGCCAGGCAAGGCGCAATGGTTCCAGCGCGCGCCTGCGCTCCTGAACCTGTGGTTCAACAGCAAGGAGGCCAAGACGGTCGACGAGCTCGCGAAGGTCGCCAAGGTTCCCCTGGAGACACTTCGCAAGACGCTCGACGAGTACAACGACGCGGCAGATGGCAAGATGGCGGACCGCTTCAACAAGGGCTCCGACAGGATGCACGCGATGCGCAACGGGCCTTACTTCGCCATCAACGCGGGGATCAAGAGCAAGCGCTTCCCGTGCCCGACGCTGACACTCGGTGGGCTCGTCGTCGACGAGCGAACCGGTCAGGTGAAGAGCGAAGACGGCGGGGTGATTCCCGGACTGTACGCGGCCGGGCGCAATGCGGTAGGCGTGTGCTCGCGGCAGTACGTGAGCGGCCTGTCGATCGCGGACTGCGTGTACTCCGGCCGTCGTGCCGGCGGTGCAGCGGCCCGAGGCGAGATGTACGCGGCAAAAGACGCGCCAACCCCCGTGCAAAGTTCTCCGATCGAAGCCAAGTCGCTCGAAGGGATTCCGGCGGTCCATCAGGCTCGAGTCGCCGACCCGTCGCCAGAGGCGCATCAGGGAACCTCGCGACGGCCCCGCCGCGACGGCCCCTACCCGCGTCAGTCGCTCAACCGAACGATTCGACGTCCCGGCGGAGCCACACGGGTGTCGTCATCGCAGCGCGGGCGGCTCCCGAAGCGGGCCCCCTGAGCCCGTGCGACTGCCTTGACGGGCGACCAACGCGGCCCAAGGGTGCGTACCTGCCATGAGTGACGAGACGAAAGACGCCGAGGCTGAGGAGTGTGTTCGCAAGCTCCTCGGCTACCTCGGGGAGGACCCCGGGCGCGAAGGTTTGGTGGACACCCCGCGCCGCGTTCTTGGCGCAATGAAAGAGCATTTCCGGGGTTACCAAGAGGACCCGGTCGCGCACCTCTCGCGAACGTTCAGCGAAGTCGAGGGGTATGACGAGCTCGTCCTGATCAGCGACATCGAAATCTACAGCCACTGCGAGCATCACATGGTGCCGTTCGTCGGCAAGGCGCATGTGGCTTACATCCCCAACGGGAAGATCGTGGGACTGTCCAAGATCGCCCGCGTCGTGGACACCTTTGCCAAACGACTTCAGGTCCAGGAAAAGCTCACGGCGCAAATCGCCAACACCATCAACGATACGCTGACCCCGCAGGGGACCGCCGTGGTTCTACAGTGCCAGCACTTCTGCATGTGCTATCGCGGCGTCCGCAAGCCCGGGTCCTGGACGACGACCAGCCGGCTGACGGGCTGTTTCCTCGAGGACGAAGCGGCGCGCATGGAGCTGTTCACCTTGATTGGCATGCACCGCTC
>JAFDAJ010000421.1 GCA_019313915.1 Deltaproteobacteria bacterium | reverse complement strand
GCGCGGCGCGGAGCACACGCAGCCGGTCGTGCTGTTGTCGTGCTCGGGCGGCGCCCGGATGCAAGAAGGCTCGCTGTCGCTGATGCAGATGGCCAAAACGGTTGCTGCGCGAGCCAAGCTACGCGAAGCAGGCGCACCGTTCATCAGCGTGCTGCTCAACCCGACGACGGGTGGGGTGGCCGCGAGCTTTGCGCTTCAGGGCGACGTCAACATTGCGGAGCCTGGCGCGTTGATCGGCTTTGCAGGGCCACGCGTCATCGAAGACACGATTCGCCAGAAGCTCCCCGAAGGATTTCAGCGTGCCGAGTTCCTTCTCGAGCACGGCATGATCGACATGATCTCCACGCGTCAAGACATGCGAGCGAACGTCGCTCGCATGGTCGAGTATCTGACAGGGTGATTCGGTACGCCGAAGCGCTTCGATGGCTCTACGGGTTGGAGTCTCGCGGCATCAAGCTCGGGCTCGATCGCATCGCTGCCGCTGTCGAAGTGCGCGGTCATCCAGAACGCGGCCTGCGCTTCGTTCACGTCGCTGGGACGAACGGAAAGGGCAGTGTCGCGACGATGGTCGAGTCCATCCTGCGAGCGGCAGGCTATCGAACCGGCCAGTTCGCGTCGCCGCACTTGCAGCGATACGTGGAGCGTGTGCGAATCGGGGGGCGGCCGATTTCCGAGCGAGAGGCGGCGAATCGCATCGAAGAGCTGCGTGCCGATACTCGCTTGCCGCCCCTTTCGTTTTTCGAGTACACGACGCTCCTTGCACTCGAAGCGTTCCGAGATGCGTGCTGCGATATCGTCGTCTTGGAAGTGGGGCTCGGGGGCCGCCTCGATTCGACCAACATCGTGACACCAGACGTTTCGGTGATCACGAACATCAGCTTGGAGCACGAGCGAATCCTCGGTGACACGCTCGCCAAGATCGCACGCGAGAAGGCCGGTGTGCTCAAACCTGGCGTGCCGTGCATCGTGGGCGCTCGGGGAAAGAACGTGAGACGCGCGATTAGCGCGCGTGCGAGTTCCGTCGGCGCGCCGCTGCGGTGGATCGATCGCGACTTCGGAGGCACCTGGAACGACCGCTCGCTTTCGGTGCGAGTCGGTGAGCGGCAGTGGTCTGGCCTTCGGCTCGGGCTCCGCGGCGACTATCAAGGCGACAACGCGGCCTGCGTGCTTGCGACCGTCGCCGAGCTCGCTGAACGCGGTTTCGAGGTGTCGGATGCGCACATCCACGCGGGCCTGAAGCGCGCAAAGTGGCCCGGCCGGCTCGAATGGCATAGCGGTCACCCCGCATTTCTGTTCGATGCGGCACACAACGTCTCGGGTTGCGAAACGCTGGCGCGCTACCTCGAAGACCTCGAGTTCCCCGGCTCAACCGTGCTGCTGTTCGGTGCGATGCGGGACAAAGACCACCGCAGCATGCTCGCCGCATTCGACGGGCGAGTGGACCGCCGCATCTACACAGCCTCCGAGCTCGACCGTTCCGAGCAGCCCAGACGCCTTGCGAGGATCCGCAAGGGAACCGTGGCCCGAAGCGTCCGCGACGCCGTCGCCCGCGCCAAACGAGCCGCTGGCCCAGATGGCCTAGTCATCGTAGCCGGCTCAATCTTCCTAGTCTCCGAAGCACGCGCCCTAATAAAAAACGTCCGCACCGACCCCCCCATCGCCCTGTAATTGGGGTTTTGCGCTATGCCTTCGCGGATGAGTGTGTTTTTGCAGGCTTGTCGGCGGGAGCCGACTTCTTACACGCCGGTTTGGATTATGCGGCAGGCGGGGCGGTATCAGCCTGAGTACCGGGCACTTCGGGAGAAGGTTAGCTTCATCGAGCTTTGTAAGACGCCCGAGCTTGCTTGTGAGGTGACGGTTCGGGCGGTCGATCAGCTTGGGGTGGATGCGGGGATTATCTTTGCCGACATCCTGTTGATCCTCGAGCCGCTGAAGATCGGCTTCGAGTTCACAGACGACCACGGGCCGAAGATATTGGATCCGATTCGCACCGCTGCGCAGGTCGACGGCATCCCGGAGCGCATCGATGCGGCGGGCTCACTCTCGTACGTCATGGATGCGATTCGCACCACGCGTCCGGAGCTCAACGTGCCGCTCATCGGTTTTGCTGGCGCACCGTTCACCCTGGCCTCGTATGCGATCGAAGGTGGCGGCTCGAAGAACTACTTCGAGACGAAGAAGCTCATGTACGGGGACGAAGGTCTGTGGAACGCATTCATGTCCAGGCTTGCCAACGCCATCGCCGACTACTTGATCGCGCAGATCGATGCGGGCGCACAAGCGGTGCAGCTCTTCGACAGTTGGGTCGGTTGCCTGTCGCCGTCTGACTACCGGCGGTACGTCATGCCGCACACCAAAGCGATCTTCG
>JAFDAJ010000153.1 GCA_019313915.1 Deltaproteobacteria bacterium | reverse complement strand
CACCGAGCTCATCGGCCGGCTGAAGAAACACATCCAACTCCGGCTTGCGGGGGAGCTCAACGTCAGTGACCCCGACATCATGGCCAAGGTAGTCGATGACATCGGCGATCAGGACGTGACGCTGGCCGCCATCGCCGCACGCATGGAGAACATCGAGGGCAGTCAGCCGATCGATCAGACCTGGCTCCGCAGGATGACCGAGCTGGTGGCCAAGCTGGAAAAGCTCAAGTGGAAGTACGTCGAAGGCACCACCGGTCGGGGTCGGACCAGCATGGGAATCATCAACAGCACCGGGTGCACCTCGGTGTGGGGGAGCACCTACCCATTCAACCCCTACCCGTTCCCCTGGGCCAACCACCTCTTCCAGGACTCCCCATCGATGGCGATGGGCATCTTCGAAGGGCACATGGCCAAGATGGCGGAAGGCTTCAAGGCCATCCGCACCGTCGAGCTGGAGCTGGAGGACAAGTACAACTCCGCCGAGCACGACGAGTTCCTCACCTACTTCACATGGCGCCAGTTCACCGACGAGGAGTGGGAGCTTTGCCCGCCGGTGGTTGCGGTGGGTGGCGACGGAGCGATGTACGACATCGGCTTCCAGAACCTCTCGCGAGTCATGGCGTCGGGCACGCCCATCAAGGTCTTGGTGGTGGACACCCAGGTCTACTCCAACACGGGTGGCCAGGCCTGCACCTCTGGTTTCATCGGCCAGGTTTCGGACATGGCGCAGTTCGGAAAGGTCATCCAGGGCAAGCAGGAGCCTCGCAAGGAGATCGGTCTCATCGGCATGGCGCACCGCACCACGTACGTGCTGCAGAGCACCATTGCCCACCCGAGTCACATGATCGAAGGCTTCATCCAGGGTCTGAAAACCCGGCGGCCAGCGCTCTTCAATCTCTACAGCAACTGTCAGCCGGAGCATGGCATCGGTGACGACATGAGCTCGGCACAATCGAAGCTGGCGGTAGAGTCCAGAGCGTATCCCTTGTTCCGCTACGACCCCGACGCAGGCAAGACGCCCCAGGAGTGTTTTGATCTAGAAGGCAACCCGCAGATGGATCAGGACTGGCCCACCTACACCCTCAAGTACGAGGAGGACGGTGTCGAAAAGGAGATGGAGCGGCCGCTGACGTTTGCGGACTTCGCCATCACCGAGGGTAGGTTCCGAAAGCAGTTCCGGGTGGCACCGCCGGACACTTGGAACGACAACATGATGCCCTTGGCAGAGTTCCTCGACTTGGACGAAGACGACCGGGACGACGCTGTCCCGTACGTGTGGATGGTCGACAAGGAGGAACAGCTCACGCGACTGCTGGTGGCGAAGCCGATCGTGGAGTCATGTGAGGATCGGCGTGACTTCTGGACCCTACTCCGATCGCTGGCAGGCGAGGATCAGCCCTCCACCCAAGCCCTCGTCGAAGAGGCACGCCAGGACATGGCGGGCAAGCTCATGTCTGGGCTGATGCAGATGGCTGGTGGATCCGGTGAAGGACTCACCGCACTGGTCGCCGGCGACACCGCTCCGGCATCAGCGCCATCCGTGTCGGCAGCAGCACCATCCGTGCCGGCAGTGGCAGGCGAGGACGGCTACCTGGCGCCATGGATCGATACCGTCAACTGCACGGCTTGCGACGAGTGCACCCAGCTCAACTCCAAGATCTTCGAATACAACGCCGATAAGAAAGCCGTCATCAAGAACGCCGAGGCGGGGCCCTACAAGGACCTGGTGAAGTCTGCGGAGCGATGCACTGCCCGGGTAATCCACCCTGGTTTGCCCAGGGACCGAAACGCAAAGGGCATCGAGAAGTGGATCAAACGGGGCGAGAAGTACAACTGAGGAACGTTGCTGGCATGAGATCGATGAGACTTCTGGGGCTCAAGACGTTCCGGCATGGGGTGCACCCGCCGGAGTCGAAGGACGAGACGAGTGGGCTAGCCATTCGTCAGTTCCCCTTCGCGCCGCTCCTCATCGTTCCGCTGATCCAGCACATGGGGGCTCCCTCGCTGCCTGTGGTGGAGGAGGGAGAGGAAGTCTCGAGAGGGCAGCGAATCGCTCGCGCCGACGGCTTCATGTCGGTCTCTATGCACGCACCGGCTTCGGGTGTGGTGCGCAGGATCGCCCTTGCGCCAAGCATTGGCGGCCGGATGGTTCCGGCGGTGTACCTGGAACCGTTTCCTGGCTCCACGCAGGAAGTCGAGGACGGCACTCCTTGCCCACTGGACACGGCAACTCCCGACGAGATGATTGCCGCAATCCAGGATGCCGGCGTGGTGGGGCTCGGAGGCGCGGCGTTCCCAACTCACGTCAAGCTCAAGATCCCCGCGGACAAGTTCGTCGACACCTTGATCATCAACGGGGTGGAGTGCGAGCCGTTCCTCACGACCGATCATCGGGTGATGCTGGAGCAGAGCCGCGACATCTTCATGGGAATCCGTTACCTCCTCAAAGTCACGGGGGCGGAGAAGGTCATCATCGCGGTCGAGGCCAACAAACCCGATGCGGCGACTCACCTGCGCGAGACTTTCCCGAGCGACTTGGACGGGTCGGTGGCGGTGCTCCAAGTGAAGTACCCGCAGGGAGCCGAGAAGATGTTGTTCTCGGCGCTTCTTGGACGGGAGGTGCCCTCCGGGGGACTGCCCTTGGATATTCACGCTCTGTGTTGCAACGTGGCCACCGCGGCGCAGATCGGTCACCTACTGCCTCTCGGACAGGGGATTCACGAACGGGTCATTACCGTGACCGGGCCTGCGGTGAAGCGGAAGGGCAACTACCGTATCCCCATCGGGACCCCGCTGCGCTTCCTCCTCGAGCACGTGGGCGTGGAAGAGGACGTGAACCGCGTTTTTCTGGGTGGACCCATGATGGGTGCGGCTGCGTCCAGCCTGGACATCTCGATCACCAAGGGCACATCGGGCGTCACCGCGTTCACCGACTCGGCGGCGGAGAGGACCCACAGTCAGGTCTACCCCTGCATTCGATGTGGCTACTGCGTCGATGCGTGTCCCATCTTCCTCAATCCGTCTCTTCTGGGGATGTTGGCAGCCAACGAGGAGTTCTCGAGCATGACGGAGGAACACAACCTCATGGACTGCTTCGAGTGCGGCTCCTGCTCGTTTGTCTGCCCCTCACACATCCCACTGGTGCAGCAGTTCCGCGCCGCGTAGGCCGCCGCGCGTAAAGCGAAAGCGGGGGCGGCCTGATGGCGAAGGCGGGGAAGACCCTGGAGATCCGCACGTCGCCGCATATTCTCAGCGGCTACAGCGTGGACACCATCATGTTCAACGTCGTATTGGCGTTGCTTCCGGTCACAGCATTCGCCGTGTTCGCGTTCGGTCTCGCCGGTTTGCTGACGCTCTCGATCGCCCTTGCATCCTGCGTCCTCACCGAGGACCTCATCTGCCGAGCTTCGGGCAAACCCACCACGGTAGGAGATTGGTCGGTCACGATCACCGGCATTCTCTACGGCCTCACCCTCCCGCCCAACCTGCCGCTCTGGATGGTGGCGGTGGGAGGCGTGATTTGCGTGGCGGTTGGCAAAGCACTGTTCGGCGGTCTCGGATACAACACGTTCAATCCGGCTCTCGTAGGCCGGGCCGTGCTCCAGGCCGCCTTTCCAGTAGCGATGACCAGCTGGATCCCGGGCTTCGGTGCCGGGCGTTTCTCTTCCTTGCCGTTGTCCACGCTGACCTTGCCGTTCACCGCGCCGGAGTACGACGCGCTCACCAGCGCCACCCCGTTGGCGCTGTGGAAATTCAGCCGTGAGGCCACGGCTACCAGCGACCTGGCTTTGGGCTTCACCAGCGGATCGGCAGGCGAGACCTCTGCTGTCCTCATTCTCCTGGGCGGCATTTATCTCATTGCGCGGAACATGATGAACTGGCGCATACCGGCCTCGATCTTCGCGTCGGTCGTCGTGATCAGCGGTGCCCTGCATCTCGCCGACCCGGCGCGCTACGCCTCACCGGCCTTCATGCTCTTCTCGGGCGGGTTGATGCTGGGCGCCGTGTTCATGGCCACCGACATGGTGGGCTCGCCCATGACATCGCGGGGCTGCTACCTCTACGGTGCGCTCATCGGTTTGGTCACGGTAGTGATCCGTACCTGGGGTGGCCTGCCGGAAGGCGTCATGTACGCCATCCTTCTCGGAAACGCCGTCACCCCACACCTCGATCGATGGACTAGGCCCAAGGTCTACGGCGCCCGGGGCAAGGAGGCTGCGTCGTGAGCAGCACCGAGTTGGCCAGCCGCCCTGCCCCGCCGAGCGCGTGGCACATGTACCGCGCGATGGTCGGCGTGGGTGTGTTCTGCGGTCTGCTCATCGTCTCGGTGTTCCAGGTGACGCGCCCCATCATCGAGCACAACAAGGCCGAGGCGCTGAAGAAGGCCATCTTCCACGTCCTCCCCGACGCCAGCACCAGCGGCACCTATCGCTTGAACGATGCCGGCGGTTTCGAGATCCTCGAAGGCGAAGGTATTGGCGAGCAGTTGGTCTACGCGGGCTACGATGAGAAACAGGAGCTGGTAGGCCTGGCGGTGCAAGCCCAAGGTATGGGATACCAAGACGTGATCGGGCTGATCTACGGCTACTCGTTCGCGGAGGACGCCATCGTCGGAGTGCAAGTCTTGGAGAGCAAGGAGACGCCGGGACTGGGTGACAAAATCGAGACCGACCCAGCGTTCCTCGAGAACTTTGAACGTTTGGATGTGTCGCTGGTGGACGACCTATCGGAGATGGCGAATCCCATCGTGCCGGTCAAACACGGTGCGAAAACCAATCCGTGGGAGGTGGACGGAATCACCGGAGCCACCATCTCGTCGGTGGCGATCGCCGAAATCCTCAACCGGAGCGCCCAGTACTGGACGCCTCGCATCCGGAACCACTTGGACGACTTTCGGAGAGAAGAGTAGGAGATGGCCGCCTCGACCAAGAGCAGCACCGACGAGTTCATCAAGGGCCTGTGGAAGGAGAACCCCGTGTTCGTCCAAGTGCTGGGGATGTGCCCGGTGCTTGCGGTCTCCAATACGGCGATGAACGCGCTGGCCATGGGGTTGGCCACGGCATTCGTGTTGATCATGTCCAACGTCGTGGTGTCGTCGCTGCGGAGCTTCATCCCGAAGCAGGTTCGCATCGCCACCTACATTCTGATCATCGCTACGTTCGTGACCGTGGTGGACTATCTGATCCAGGCGGTCAGCCTCGATCTGTACAAGGCTCTGGGCGCGTTCATCTCCCTCATCGTGGTCAACTGCCTGATCCTCGGTCGGGCCGAAGCGTTCGCCTCCAAGAACACGGTGGCGCGGTCGATGATGGATGGCCTCGGCATGGGGATAGGGTTCGCGTTCGCTCTTTTCTGTCTCGGGGCGGTTCGGGAAATTCTGGGCAGCGGATCGCTATTCGGCGCTCAGTTGTTCCATGACTCCTTTCAAAACTGGGTCGTGATGATCCTGCCGAGCGGTGGATTCTTCACCCTGGCGGCCTGGTTGCTGCTCTTCAACTGGCTCGAACAACGCAAGGCCAAAAAGGAAAAGACGGACGCGCTCTCACTCACCAAGGAGACGGCGTGATGGAGAGCGAATCCCTGTGGACGATCTTCATCAACGCCTCTCTGGTCAACAACTTCGTGTTGGCGTATTTCCTCGGCATCTGCCCGTTTCTTGGTGTGTCGTCGAAGATCGAAACCGCTTCCCGCATGGGCGCAGCGGTAACGTTCGTCATGCTGGTGAGCTCGGTCTGCGCGTTCGGAATCCAGGCACTACTGGTGGCCATCGACGCGCCGTACCTCAAGCTGATCTCGTTCATCGCCGTCATCGCGTCCACCGTGCAACTGGTGGAGATGTTCATCAAGAAGGTCAGCCCCGCGCTCTTCCGATCGCTTGGAATCTTCCTGCCGCTGATTACCACCAACTGCGCCATCCTGGGGTTGGCGCTCTTTCAGACCAACAAGGGTTACAGCTTCGTGCAGTGCATCGTCTACGCCCTTGGCGCCGGCGTGGGATTCACCCTGGCCCTCGTGCTCATGGCCGGCCTGCGCGAGAAGCTCGAACTGGCAGAGGTGCCAGACGTCACGAAGGGGACCGCGATGGCCCTGATGATCGCCGGACTACTTTCGGTGACATTCATGGGTTTCGGCGGGCTGGGAGGATAGGATCGTGATGCACGACTACATCATCGGTGTCGGCGCCATCCTGCTGTTGTCCACGGCGTGGATCGGCGTGCAGCGGGC
>JAFDAJ010000040.1 GCA_019313915.1 Deltaproteobacteria bacterium | reverse complement strand
GGTGCTCCCGCAGCCGAGGTCGGAGCGAACGACGAAGCGTTGCGTGCTCACGTCGGCCTCTCGCGCCCAGCGCTCGAAGCTCGCCCAGCTCTCGCCGTCGGTGGCGTACGACTGGTTGACGTTGATCTTCACCACGGGGCCGCCGCCGAGCATGGGTTGATGCTTGGGCTCGTGACGGTCCGCGTAGTTGGGGTGGATCGCGTGGGACATGTCGGCCGAGATCAAGAACGACTTGGCGACGGCGCGGTGATAGTCCTCTGCTGTCACGCCAGAGAGCCGCTGCAGGCAGCTTCGTAAGAAGTCCGACGCAGCGCCTTGTGCGCTTCGGCTACCGACTTCCTCGTGATCGTACAGAACGACCCCTCGCGTGACCGCCACGGTGCTTTGGGCAGCGAGCAAGGCGGTGAGGCCTGCATGGCAGCTCGCGAGGTTGTCGATGCGCGCGGCGTGAATGAACTCCCGGCTGACACCGCTCCGGGTTGCGGGCTGTACGTCGTAGGCCATCAAATCCCAGGCGAGAATCTCTTCGCCTTTGACCTCTCCCAACTCCTCGGCGACCAGCGCGCGGAGGTCGATGTCCTGCAGGCCATCGACCGCTAGGATGGGCGCCATGTGTTTCTGTGCGTTCAGCTTGAGGCCCTCGCTGTTCACTTTTCGGTTCAAGTGGATCGCCAGCGAAGGGACGCGCAGCAGCTCGCGTCCAAAGTCGACAAGTCGTGCGCTTCCGTCTGCGAGCAGGGCACGTCCCGCGAGCGAGAGGTCGCGATCGAGCCACGTGTGCAGCAAGACGCCACCATAGGGTTCGACGCCGAGCTGGCCGTACCCCGCCTGCTCGAGCTCTGGGTTGGGCTTGACCCGAAGGTTCGGGGAGTCGGTGTGCGCGCCCACCAGGTGAAACCCGGCGTCGCTTGGGGGCGTAGTGCCCATGTGGAACGCGGCAATGGAGCCGCCGCCGCGGACGACGTACACCTTGTCGCCCGGGCCGACATCCCATGGCTCCGCTTCCTCGAGCGAGCGATATCCGCAGGCGTCCAGCCGGGTGACGGTCTCGGCGACCGCGTGAAACGGGGTGGGGGAAGAGTCGATGTATTCGAGGAGGTCTTGAACTGGCACGTGGCTCCCTTACTTCGCCAGCGAGCGTACGCCGGCGCGGTGCACCTTGCCGGGCAGCTCGCGTCCGACGATGGCCTCGGCGACTTGGCCTGCTTGCCAGAGCTTGTCGAGGTCGATTCCGGTTTCGATCCCCATCCCGTGCAGGGTGTAGACCAAGTCTTCGGTCGCGAGATTGCCCGCCGCACCGGGTGCGTAGGGGCAGCCGCCGAGTCCCGCCACCGAGGCATCGAACGTCGTGATACCCGCCTGCAGGCCGACGAACACGTTGGCGAGCGCGGTGCCCCGAGTGTCGTGCAGGTGCAGCGCGATCTGCTCGACCGGAAGGTCGGCGGTGAAGAGATCCAAGATCTCCTGGGTTTGAACCGGAGTGCCCACGCCGATCGTGTCCCCCAGTGAAACCTGATAGCAGCCGGCACCGAGCAGGTGCTTTGCGAGCTCTAGGCCGCGTTTCGGGTCGACGTCGCCCTCGTAGGGGCAGCCCCACATCGTCGAGACGTACCCGCGAACTCTCAGCCCGTGCTCGACAGCGGGCCCGATGACCGGCTCGAATGCCTTCAGTGTCTGCGCGATCGTCTTGTTGACGTTCTTCGAGTTGTGGGTCTCGCTCGCGCTCACAAAGACCGCGATCTCATCGACTTTGGCCGCTAGCGCGCGTTCCAGGCCCCGCACGTTGGGGCACAGGCCCGCGTAGATGACGTCCGGCCGACGGTCGATCATCCGGCATACCTCGTCGGCGTCGGCCATTTGCGGCACCCACTTCGGCGCGACGAAGCTTCCGACCTCGATTCGGCTGATACCGGCATCGACCAGGGCATCAACGAGCCTGACTTTCGCGTGGGTCGCCACCTGGGCGCTTTCGTTCTGCAGACCGTCCCTCGGGGACATCTCGTACACGGACACACGGGTCGGGAGCTTCGAAGCGGGGACCATACCCTTCATCTACAGCGCCTGAGGCCTCGTGAAAAGCCGCTGCTTGCCGCCGCAGAATCGTCGCTGATGCCTAGCCCCGCGGACCAATTTGGTAGATACTCCGCCCGCGATGGGGACCCTGACCGCTTTGATGCTTGCCGCGCCCCTGTTCGGCATGACCCTGCACATCGATGCTTCGACGCTCGAGGCCCCCGCACTCGCGGTAGACCCTGGGGTATTCTTGGCCGTCGAGGTGTCCACCGAGCTCGAGGAGCCCAAAGGGCCGACAACCGCCGAGCTCGTTCAGAAGCGCAACAAGATCAAAAAGGTCCACAAGTGGTTTGGGATCGCCACCTGGTCGTTGATGACCTTGTCGGTCGCATCGGGCTTCGTGCAGTTCTATAACCAATACGGCTGGTGGAAGGGTCAGGCGGACAACCCTTGCGTCCAGGGCAATGCGATCTTCAAGCAGAAAGCGTGTAGCGGGGTCCCGACCGCGCATGCGACGTTGGTCGCTCTTACCGGGGCCGCCTACTTCACGACGTTTGGGCTCTCCTTTGCCATGCCGGACCCGCTGGGGGTTAGCGAAGGCAACAGCGATTTCGCGAGAAAGCTCCGCACTCACAAGGTGCTTCGGTGGGTCACCTTCGCGGGGATGCTCGCCCAGATCGGCCTCGGCATCGCTTCTGCGAATTCCGAGTGGTTCGGCCTCGACAGGGCCAACAATTACAAGGCGCTCCGCGGGCTCGCGACCGCCCACATGGCCGTCGGCCTCGTGACCTACGGCGCCCTGACCTGGGCCGGCGCCATCATGATCTTCTGAGAGCGATCTCACTAAGCTCCCGAATTTCTTGGAATTCGGGACTTGCCCATCCAAGCGCTGCGCCGCTAACATCTAGGGCGCCTGCGCGATGGGGAGCTTAGCGCGCAGGATCCTTTTGCTTTTGGGGGTTTCATGAGATCACCGAAGGGTGCAAAAATCCTTTCGAATCAGCGACCTGGAGCACCGATGTCCGAGTTGACGGTCGCCACCTATCTCGGGCGCTTGCTGGAAGACCCGTACGACACGCAACTCGTGGAGGGATTGAGGGAGCTACTGAACAGCCCCGAGCCCGCCAACGACGGGCAAGATTCGCTTCGCCTGCTCGAGGCAGCGCGCGGTGGGCACGAGCGTCGCGGGGAGTTTCTGGCCGCCTCGTGGTTGATGGAGCTGGAGGCCGAGCTCGTCGGCGACGACCCGGAGTTTAGGAAGGTCCTCGTCAAGGAGTTGGGGCGTGTCCGGCGCGACGAGTTGATGGACGACCAGGGCGCTCTGGTCGCCTACGACCGGCTCGGTGGAAGCGAATCCGATGATCCCGAAGTCGCGCAAGCGGTCGACCAGATTCAGCAGGTCGAGGAAAAATGGGCGGAGCTCGCTCGCCGCTTCATCGAAGAGGCTCGTGATGCCGCCGATCCTCGGCTCAAGACGTCGTTGCTGACCCGCGCCGCTTCGTTGATGTGGCAGTACGGGGGTGACACGACCGTCGAGGAAACCGACGCGATCTTCGACGAGGCGCTGGCGGCCGATCCTTCGCACATGCCAACTGCCCGGCAGTATGCGCTGAGCCTTCGCGCACGCGGCCGATGGCAAGACGTGGTGTCGGTGTTCGTTCGCGCGGCTAAAGCGGCGCGAACGCGCGAGGAGAAGGCGAGCGCATGGCTGCAGGCGGCGCGCGTGTTGCGGCGCTCACTCGAAGACGCGGAAGGTGCGGCCGACGCCTACCGCAAGGTCCTGAAATTCTTGCCGAGCGACGAAGAAGCGCTCAGTGCTCTCGTTCAGCACTTCACCGATCTCGAAGCATGGGACGACTTGGCGGCGATGTACGAGAGTGCACTTCGTTCGCGGCAGAAGCTCGAGGCCGAAAAGGGCATGTTGCTCCAGCTCGCGATGGTTCATTGGCGCTTTCGCGAGGACCCGGATGCCGCAGAGCCGTTCTTCGCTCGTCTGCGCAAGATCGACGCGGCCCATCCCGGAATGCTGGACTTCTATCGCGCGCGCATTGCTGACGACGATCCAGAGGGTCGATTGCTCACGATCCTCGGCGATGCGCTTCGCACCACGGCCGACTCCGAGCAGCAACTCCGGCTGGCTAGGGAGCTCGGGCATCGCGCGCAGAAAGCAGATCGCCCCGAGCGCGCCCTAGAAGCCTGGAAGCTCGTCGAGCGTCTGGCCCCCGGCGACCTCGATGCACGCGTTGCGCTCCAGCAGCTGTACCAACTCAGTGGCAAGTGGAATGCGCTGTCCGAGTCGATTCGCGGAGAGATCGAAACGCTGTCGGCCGACTCGAAGGAAGAGAAGCTGCGGCTGCTCCGTGATCTCATTCCGATCTACCGCGACGCGCTCCAGCTCGATTCGATGCTCATCCAGGTGTACGGCGAGATCCTGTCGCTGTCTCCGTACGACGCTGAAGCGTTGACCTCCCTGTCGCAGCTCTACGAAGGCGCCGGGCGCTGGAACGAGCTCATCCACGTTCTCGACCGCCAGGCCGAGGTCGCCGCGGAGCCGGAAGAGAAGGTCGAGCTGTATTTACGTATCGCCGGGTTGTGGACCGAGCGATTCGGTAACTTCAATCAGGCGACACAGCCGCTCGAGCGTGTTCTGCATTTGCAGCCCAACCACGCCGAGGCGCTGGCAGAGCTCAAGGACATCTACACGAAGAAGCGCAAGTGGGATGCATTGTACAACGTGCTTGGCCGTGAAGCCGAGCTCCTGAGCGATCCCGCCGCGCGCCTCGATAAGAAGATCGAAATGGCGGAGCTGTGTACGGAGCGGCTTCATCAGAATGCCTCTGCGATAGCCCTCTGGAAAGAGATCTTGGCCGAGGCGCCCGAAACTACGGCGGGGCTCGATACGCTCGAGAATCTGGCCGAGCGCGAGAAGGATTGGGAGACGCTAGCCGACGTTCTGCAGAGCCGTGCCGAGTTTGCGGTGAGCGACGCCGACCAGCTCGAACAGCTTCAGCGTCTCGGAGTCGTCTTCATGGAGCGACTCTCGCGGCCTAGCGACGCCATCGCGGTGTGGGAACGCGTTCGCGAGCTAGACTCGGAAAACACCCGGGTTCGGCGCATGCTGAAAGACGCCTACGCTGCCGCGCGCGACTGGGAGTCCCTAGAGGCACTGCACGCCGAAAGCGACGACTGGGCCGGCTTTGCTGAAGCGGTCGGGCAAGCTGCGGAGCGAGCCGAGGAACCGGAGTTGATCGTGGAGCTCAGCCTTCGCGCAGCAGAGGTGTACCGAGAGCGCGTCGCAGACGCGCACCGCGCTGCGCGGTACGACGAGCGCGCGCTCGAGGTCGATCCCGCCAACGCCAACGCCGCCAAAGGGCTTCTGCCGATCTACGAGAGGGACCACAAGTGGCCCCAGTACGCCAAGATGCTCGAGATCATCGTGGCCGGTTCGGGCCGGGATGACGACCTCGACGTGCGGTTGAAGCGGTTGGCATCGCTGCGCGGCGTCTATCTGAACCGACTTCGCGATCCCGAAGCATCGCTTGGATGGGCCACGCGGGCGTACCTGTTGGCTCCCTCCGATCCGGACATCGTCGCCGGCCTCGAGGAGTCCGCGGAGGCGGCGGGCGCGTACGCAGACCTCGTTGCTCTCTTCCGTGACCGGCTGGACAACGTCGAACTTCCGGACGCCGAGCGCCTCGATCTGCAGCGCCGCATCGCGGCCATAGCGGGCGAACGGCTCGGGGAGTCACAGGAATCGATTCGGCAGCTCGAGGCCATCCTGGAAGTGGAGCCCAACGACGCCGAAGCGATGGCCGTGCTCGACCGGCTGTATCGCGCGGAGCGTCGATTCGCCGATTTGCGTTCGCTGTATCAGCGCCGCCTTCAGAACGTGACCGACCCGGCGGAAGAGTGGGTTCTCCTCAACGAGGTGGCACAGGTCGAAGAGGAGCAGCTCGGCGATCTCCCTGCGGCTGCGGAACGTCACTGGAAGATCCTCGAGAGCAATCCGCACGACGTAGACGCGCTCCGAGCCGTGGAGCGTTTGTCGCAGCAGCTCAAGCAGTGGGATCGACTGGATGCCGCGCTCGAACGCCGTTTGCAGTCGAAGGTGGGGGACGAGGCTCGCCTCGCGGTCTATCTGCAGCTCGCCGACCTCCGACGCATTTATCTCGAAGACGCACCGGGCGCGCTCGAATGCTACCGGAACGCGTTGACACTCGATGCCCGAAACGAAGTCGCCATCACTGGCCTCGAAGCGCTGTCGGCAGAAGGCAAGGGTGTCGGGGTCGAAGCGATCGATCTCCTCGAGCCCGCCTACGCCAATCGCGGTCATTTCGAGAAGCTCGCAGGGCTCTTGCGCGGGCGCCTGGATCGAACCGAAGACGCCGAGGAGCGACGCACGCTGCAGCTCCGCCTCGCGGACCTGGCCGCGTCCGAGCTCGGCGATGCGATGGGCGCCTACCGGGCGCTCGAGTCTGCGTTCATCGACAACCCCGACGATTTGGATCTCCTCGATCGGCTGGGGGGAGTGGCGGAAGCAGCGAGCCAGCATGAGGCGTTGGCCAAAGCGTTGGTGCTCGTGATCGATGCGGGTGACGTGGACGGCGGCGTGGAGCTCGCTCTGTGCCGGCGGGCCGCGGAGCTACATGACGTAGTCTTGGGCCTTCCTGAGGATGCAGCGCGCTTTCACCGGCACGTTCTCGCTGTTGAACCAGGCGATGGGGTCGCCGTCGTGGCCTTGAAGCAGCTCTACACCAAGAACGAGCAGTGGGACGACCTCCGCACCCTCTACCAACAGCGCATCGAAGCGACGACCGACGCCGGCGCCAAGCTCGATTTGCTTCTACAGTTGTGTTTCCTCTTCGAGGAGATCCTCGACGAGCCCAAGCATGCGATTTCAAGTTATGAGCAGGCCCTCGAGCTCGACCCGACGCACACGCCATCGCGGCGCGCGCTGCAACGGTTGTACGGACGCATCAATCGCTGGCCGGAGCTTGCAGACCTTTTGCGGCGCGACCTCGACGAGGCAACCGGTCAAGAAGCGGTCGACCTCGCTTACGAGCTCGCAACCATCTATGAGACGCGCTTGGATCGTGTTCCGGATGCGGTCGACCACTACGAGCTCCTGCTGGAGTCGAGCCCGACGCACCTGCGCGCGCAGGAGGGGCTCCAGCGGCTCATGGAGAATCGGGAAGAGCGGCAGCGAGTGGCCTCCATTCTGCAGCCGATCTTCGATTCGCAAGGCGCGTGGGGCGAGCTGGCCAAGGTGTTGGAAGTTCAGCTCGAGGACCTCACCGATCCATCCTCGCGCGCGGCCCACCTGAGTCGAATCGGCGAGCTGAGTGAGAGCAAGCTTCACGACGACGAAATCGCGTTCGATGCGTATGCGCGCGCGGTGCGTGAAGACGTTGCGGATGGCAGCGCGCGCGCGGACCTGGCGCGTCTGGCAGCAAAGCTCGGGCGCCACAGACAACGCGCCGAGCTGCTCGACGGCGGGCTCGCCACGGTGGGCGACGACTTCGTCAAGACCGAGCTTCTCCTAGAGCTTGCCGAGCTGTGGGACGTGTCCGAGCCGGAGCCCGAGCATGCGGAGCGGATCTACCAGCAGCTCGTTCGGTTCGAGCATGACAACCCGGAGATAGTCTTGAAGGCCTCCCGCGCCCTCGAGCGCCTTCACCTCGGGGCCGAAAACCACGCCGCGCTCGCGCAAGACCTTCGGCGCCAGATACCATTCGAAGAAGACGAAGCGCGGCGCGACGAGCTATTTTCGAGGCTCGCTGATCTTCTCGAGAGCACGCTGCACGATCCCGACGGGGCGATCGAAGTTCATCGGGAGCGGTTGGAGCTCGACCCGAGCGATGTCGATGCGCTGTCCGCCCTCGAGGGTCTCTATGAGCAGCGGGGCCGCTGGGAGCCGCTGGTGGAAGTGCTCGAGAGACGCGCGGAGCTGGCAGGTGACGAGCAAGAGCAGTTGACCCTCTATCGGCGCGTGGGCGAGATCTTCGAAAACAATGTCGGAAGCATCGAGAACGCGATCGCCGCATATCGCGACGTCGTGTCACGATTTGGCTCGGACGAAGCGGCGCTGGGTGCGCTAACGCGTCTCTATCGGCAGGCCGAGCGCTGGCACGAGCTGCTCGAGGTCACCGAAATCCGCGCCGAGGACGCCGAGAATCCGGACCAGCGCGTGGCATTCCGCTTCGAAGCCGCGGAGCTAATGCGCAATCAAACGGGCGAAGTCGAGCGAGCCTTCGAGATGTATCGCGCGCTTCTCGAGACGGTGCCTGGGCACGGTCCTACGTTGGCCGCGCTCGAAGAGTTGGCGGCCGGCCCGGATGCGCTCCTGCGCGTTGCCGCGGCACATCGCCTTTTCGATCAGTACCAGAGCGAGGGGCGGTACGCCGATCAAGTTCGAATGCTCGAGGTGGTCGCCGCCGGCGAGGATCCGAGCGAACGGGTTCGTGCGCTGCTACGCGCCGCTGAGATTAGCGAAGTCGGAACCGAAGACATGGACGCTGCGTTTGCATTCGCGGGACGGGCACTTCGTGAGGGCGTCGATCTCGACGATTTCGAGCGGGTGCTTGGGGACTACGAGCGCTACGCCGAAACTACCGATCGCTACGCGGAGCAGGTGGCTACCCTCGGGACCATTGCGCCTGAGCTCCTCGATGCAGACTTGAGGACCCAGGTACGCATGCGGGCCGCGAGCGTGGCTCAGGAGCGGCTCGAGGACGCGGGCTTGGCGAGGGCGCAATACCAGAACGTGCTCGAGGAGCAGCCCGATCATCGGGCAGCGCTCGATGCGTTGCTGGCGCTGGTCGAGAGTGCAGGCGCAACGCGCGAGCTCGTCGAGCTTCTGAGGCGCAAGGGAGAGATCTCGGAGGACCGCGAGGAACGGGCTGCGTTACTCGTCCGTCAAGCTCACATCTACCAGTCCGAGCTCGACGATCCGGAGTCGGCGATCGAGGCCCTCGATCGAGCGCTCGGCGAAAGCGACCACCCTCTGGCCTATGAAGGCCTCGAGCGCCTCTATCGCCGCACCCGGCGATGGGATGAGCTGGCGACGCTCTACGAGCGAGAGATCGACCAGCGCATCGGAGATCCTGCGGCGGTTCGCTACGAGCTCGGCGAGCTTTGCCTGCGTCGGCTCAACGAGCCGTGGCGCGCGCTCGATCAATTCCGGGAAGCCTTGAGCCAGAATCCGGAGCACGAGCCCACCGTGCGGGCGTTGGAGACGCTGATCGAACAATCCGAGTACAGGAGCGCGGCCGCGGAGCTGCTCGAGCCCTTGTACCTACGCCGCATGGAGTGGCCGAAGGTCACGCAGATTCTCGAAGCCCGGCTCGATGGTGAAGAAGACCCCACGCAGCGACTCGATCTCTTGCGCCATCTCGGTGATGTGCAGGAGTCACATCTCGAAGACCTCGACGGGGCGCTCGAGACGTATGGCCGCCTCTTCGGCGAAGACCCGCACGACCCGCAAAGCCAGGAGACACTCACCCGCCTCGCGCGGTCGCTTGGACGCTGGGACAGGTTGGCCGCGATCTTCGACAAGACACTTCGCGCGGTCGAAGTCGATGACGCAGATACGGCCGTCCTCGCGCTAACGACCGCCAAGCTTTACGATGCGCGATTGGAAGACCTCGATAGAGCAGGGTACTTCTATCAACGCGCGCTCACGTACGACCCGAGCAATAAAGAGGCCGGTCAAGCGCTGGCTTCGGTGTACTCACGGAGTCTCAAGTGGAATGCGCTACTCGACCTGGATCGCGAGCGCGAGAGCTTCGCAGATACCGACGATGAGCGGGTGGCCGTCTTGCATGAGATCGCGCGCATCGAAGTCGACGAGCTCGGGAACCCCGAAGGTGGCATCGTCACGCATCGGCGCATTCTCGAGGTCGACCCCGTCAACACAGAGGCGGTGAGTCGGCTCGACGAGCTTCTCGAAGGCGTCGAGCGATGGGATGACCTCGGGGCGCACATCGAGTTCCAGATCGACAACGCGTCTGACGCGCGCGTGGCCCTCGAGCTTCGCCAGCGACTGGGCTCGCTGACGGAGACCAAGCTGCAGAGCCCCGCACAGGCTCTCGACATCTTCGAGGACGTGCTGGCCGATCAACGCGACTACGTTCCTGCGCTGCAGGCAGTATCGCGCCTGGTCGAAGATGGGGACCATGGCCCGCGTGCGGTTCAGATCCTGGAACCGATCCACCGTGAAAGTGGCGACTGGCAGGCCCTGATCAGCGTCCTCGACGCCAAGGCGAACCAGGCAGTGGACTCGTTCGAGCGGGCTGAGACTTGGCGTGAGGTCGGTCGCTTGCATGAGGAGCACGGGGGCAACGCCGAGAAGGCCTTCGACGCTTGGGGTGAGGCCCTGATTGTCGAGCCCGCCGACGAGGCGACGCGGTCGGAGGTCGACCGCCTGGCTCGCTCGCTTGGCAGCTGGGAGGCTTATATCCAGACCTTTGAGCAAGCCGCGGCGGCGACCGACGAGCCCTCCCTTCGAGGGTCTTTCCTGACGAGCGTTGCCGAGGCCCAGGACCGCGAACTCGGCGATCCGCGCGCATCGATCAAGACGTACGCCAGGGTTCTCGAGGCCGACCCGGAGGCGGAAGGGACCCTCGACGAGTTAGAGGCTCTGCAAGTCATGGTGGGTGATTGGGAAGGACTTGCGCGGGTTTACGAGCAAAAGCTCGACCACTCTCACGACGCCGAGATCCGCGCAGAGCTCCTCGGTCGACTCGGCGGACTCTGGGAAGAGCAACTCTCGAACCCGGAGCGGGCCGTGTCGTACTACGAGCAGGCGGCCGGCGAAAAGCCTGACGACGCGGCTGCATTCGTCGCCCTCGACCGGCTCTTCGCTTCGGTCAACGACTCCGAGCGGCTGGCTGACGTGCTGGAACGCCGCATGGAGCTCGAAGGCGAGCCCGACGTTCGTGTCGAGGTGGGCATGCGGCTTGCCGAGCTCTACGAGGCTCAGCTTGGGAGGCCCGAGGCGGCTTGTGACGCACTACGAGCGGTCGCCGAGGCGGACCCGGAGCATCGGGGCGCCCTGCAGGGACTGAGCCGCCTCTACGAGCGTCAGGGCCAGTGGCAGGAACTCGTCGAGGTGCTGCAGCGTCGGTCCGACGGGGCGGCACACGAGTCCGAGCGGGTGGAGCTGACGCATCAGCTCGGCAACATCATGGAACGCGAGCTCGACGATGAGCTGAGCGCCATAGCCGTCTACGGCCAGATTCTGCGGATCGACGCCGCGCACGAGGCATCGGCGCAGGCGTTGCTCCGCATCACCAAGCTCGCCGACTATCGCGAAGACGCGGCCGCCGTGATCGAGCCCTACCTCCGGACCCAGGAACGCTGGAGCGACCTCGCAACGCTTCTTCGGCTGCGGGCCGATGCGATGACCGACCCACACGAGAAGGCAGAGCAGTTGGTGGCTTTGGCCGAGGTGCACGAGCAGGGCCGCAAGGATCCGAACGCGGCGCTGGACGCGTTGCTGCAGTCGATCGGCGAGCGACCCGAGGACGACGAAATCCTCGATCGTGCGGAGACTCTCGCGGCGAGCCTTCAACGATGGCCCGAGCTCGTCGAGGTTCTGTTCGCGGAGGCGGGCGCAAGCCTCGATGCGGACCGAGGCGCGGCCTTGTATCAGCGTGTGGCGCGGATCTGCGAGGAGGACCTCAAGGACCTCAGCCGAGCGGTCGATGCGCACGAGCGGGCGCTGTCACTGCTAGGAGACGACACCTCGATCCTCGAAGCCTTGGATCGACTTCTTCAGGAGACCGAGCGATGGGATCGGCTGCACGAGATCATCTCGCGCCGCTTGGATTTGCGGGATGCCGACCGGCCAACACTGTTCTTGAGGCAGGGGCGGCTCCGCGCGAGCCACCTCGGTGACTTGGAGGGCGCGCTTGGTGCATACCAAAAGGCGATGGAGCAGGACCCAGGTCGCGACGAGACACTTGCCGCGGTACGGAGTCTGGCGCGCAAGCCGCAAGTTGCAGGAAGCGCGCTGGATTTACTCGAAGAGTACTACCGCGGCGCCGGCAACCTCGAAGAGGTGGTGCGGCTCTACGAGCAGCGGGTCGAGCTGACGCCGACCGACGCCGACCGGGTGGCACTCCTCACCGAGGCCGCTTCGATTTGGGAGAACGACATCGGCCGTCCCGAGGAGGCGCTTGCCGCCATGCGGGACGCGGTACGGACCGACCCGCGCGACCGGACGCTCATCGATTCGCTCGAGCGCCTCGCTGAGGTGTCCGGACGTTGGGCAGACCTGGATGGCTTGGTCGATGAGATCGCCGCGCGCGCAGACCTCGATCGCCGGGAGCTGTACGAGCTACGTCTTCGGTCCGCGGGCTGGTACCGCGATCGCTTGTCCGACCTGAGCGGCGCCGAGCGAGCGCTTACCGAGGCGCTACAGCTCGACCCCGAGCCGCTCGAGGCGCACGCGCAGCGCGTCGCACTGATTCGAAAGCAGCCCCGGATGGCGGACTTGGTGAGTGCGCTCCGCGCTTGGGCGGACGTCGAGCCGAACACCGAGCAGCGCATCGCGCTGGTGCGTGAGGCCGCCGAGCTGGCGCACCAGGAGCTTTCGGATCCTGAGCTGGCAGCGGATTGCTATCAGGAGCTGCTCGCCGTCGAAAAGAGCGACGCGGGCGCTCTGCGGGCCCTGTGCGACATCCGCCGGGCCCAGTCTCGATGGAACGAGGTCGTCGGGCTGTTGGAGCGGGAGTTGGAAGTCATCGATGGGGACGACCGCGCGCCGGTGGCGCAGGCGATGGGGCAGGTCTACCGGGACCACCTCAACGACCCCCGGGCCGCGATTCGGGCCTACGAGACAGCCCTCGAGTTGGATGAGAACGACCCCGTCTCGATGGATGCGCTCGAAGCGCTCTATCAAGACAACGATCGGCTCGAAGCACTTCGCGCGCTGCTCGAGCGCCGAGCAGACCTGGCTGCCGATGAAGACCGCACGACGCTACACCTTCGACTCGCGCAGCTCTACGAGCACTCGTTCCGCGATCAGGCTGCCGCCATCGACATGTTCCGGCAGGTGCTGAACGCGGAGCCAGACAACGTGGTCGCAAACGCGGACCTCGACAGGCTGTTCGAGGCTACGGGCGCCTGGGATGATCTCATCGTGCTGACCTTGGCGAAGGTCGGTCACGCGTCCGACGAGGCGCAGCGTGGCTTGCTCGAGCGTATCGCCGAGGTGCACGACACCAAGCGCGGCGATACGGACGGCGCCATTCGGATCTACGAACGCATCAACTCGGATCTCGGAGCAGATGAGCGCTCGCTTCGGGCGCTTGCCGGGCTGTACGAACGCAACGAGAGCTGGACGAAGGTTGCTGACACGCTCGAGCGCCTCTCGAGCCGTTTGGAGGGGCCGGCGGCCATCGACGTCGTGCATCGGGTCGCTGACCTTTGGGAGCAACAAGTGGGTGACACCGAGCAGGCGGGCAGGGCACTTCGCGGGGGCTACGAGCGATTCCCGCAGGACGCGGCGACACGCGACCGACTCAAAGCGTATTACCAGTCGAAGGGCGATTACTCCGCACTGGCAGAGGTCCTGGACGCCGAGCTTCAGGCGGCGGCTTCGGATGACGCGCGTCTGGTCCTCTTGCGCACGATTTCGGACGTCTACCGCGACCAGCTCGACAACCCGGGGATGGCGGCGAGCTACCTCGAAAGGGCCGTCGAGCTCGATGGCGAGGATCGGGGCGCTCTGGTCCCACTTTGCGATCTGTACATTGCGGCCGGCCGTCAGCAAGACGCGGTCCCGATCTTGCGGCGCATCATCGAGAGCTTTGGCCGGCAGCGCAGTAAGGAGCTCGCGGAGCACCACCACCGTCTCGGTCAGGCGCTGGCTGCCGCGGGCGACGCGGCTGGCGCGCTCGCGGCGTATGATGCGGCCTTCAAGATCGACCTCACCAACGTCGCGATCCTCCGGGATCTCGGCAAGCTCACACACGCCAACGGCGACCTTGGCCGTGCGCAGAAGAGTTTCCGCGCTCTGTTGTTGCAGAAGCTGGAGCCGGACTCGGGGATTCAGAAAGCCGATGTCTACTACTACCTCGGGGACATCGCGGCGAAGCAGGACGACACGCGCAAGGCGATCACGATGCTGGAGAGGGCGCTTGCGGAAGATGCCGGCCACGATCAGGCTGCGGAGCTCCTCGCTCAGTTGAAGGGTTGAAACATGGCGACAGGAAAAGTCTCCATCGACGGCCGCGTCGTCGATAGTGGCGAGGCGCGGGTGTCGGTCTTCGACCGCGGCTTCCTCTACGGGGACAGTGTGTTCGAGGTGTTTCGGACGTACAGCGGTGTGCCATTTGCCCAACGCGAACACCTCGAGCGGTTGCAACGTTCAGCCGATCGGTTGATGATTCCAATGCCGGTTTCGATGGAGACGCTGTCTTCCGAGGTGGCGGCGACGCTCGCGGCCGCGGGTGAGGGCGAGTGGTACGTCCGCATCGTGGTCACGCGCGGGACTGGACCGCTCACCTACGACCTTTCGACCGCCACCGCGCCGCTTCGCGTGATCATCGCCGCACCGGTGTCGGTGCCTCCCGCCGAACATTACGAGCGGGGCATCGCTGTTTCATTGCTCCACGCTTCACGTCCGACCGACGACGAGCGCGCATCGGGCGCCAAGGCGTCCAACTATCTCGCGAACCTTCTCGCCGTCCACGAGGCAAAACAGAAGGGGGCGCAAGAGGCGCTCGTGCTGGGGCGTCGCGGTCAGATACTGGAAGGTGCGTCGAGTAACGTCTTCATCGTCAAGGACGGGAAAGTGCGCACGCCCGAGCCTCAGCCAGGGATCCTGGTCGGAATCACACGTGCAACGGTGATCGCCGCAGCGGCCGCTGCGGGGATCGAGGTGGAGGAAGGCGAGGTGCGCCCCGAAGACCTCTATGGCGCAGACGAGGCCTTCCTCACGAGCAGCATCCGGGAGGTGATGCCCGTCGTCGCGGCCGACGGCCGGACAATTGGCTCCGGTGCCCCCGGTTCGCTGACGAAACGCCTCCATGAGGGCTATCTTCGGGCCGTCGCCCAGGCGACCGGGTCGGGTGTTTGACCGCACGGCCCCCGCCCACTAAAGCCAGCCGCTAGGACGATTTCGATGTCAGATACAGGCAAAACAAGAGCGCGGCGGCACAAGAAAAATGCCGCTCAGGGTAGGGACCGCAAGAAGAAGCTCGAGAAGGAGGGGACGACCGCCAAGTTCCCGATCCATCCCGACAAAGCGCCCGCGCCCGCCAAAGCCTAAGATCCCGGTCCCACACGCTGCTAGTGTGTGATCCGCGTACTAGTGAAGGGTGTGCGATTCGCCGTCGTGTTCCACGCTCGGTACGCCAGCGTCCGTGGCCACTTCGGTGGCTGGAGGTGGGGCGGATAGTGGAGCGGGCGGAGGCTGGCTGGCAGCCTGCGCTTCGAGCTCCTCGCGGTACGCCATCTGCTGGAGCTTCATGTGGTGGTAGCGCCGCCGCTTTCGGTACGCGAACACCACGAGGATGGCCGCCAATACCCAGATCGTGGACCCGGCAAATAGGGCCGGAAGGATTCGGTACCTCGTGCGGAGGCTGTCCCGCCACTGCCGCTCGAGGCCGACGCGCGTCCAGCCGTATGCGGTTGCGAGGGCCGTGTCGAACGTCTCTCCGTCGCGGATCGACTGGACCAGCCGATGGAAGCGCCGCTCGTCGTTGTTGCTGCGCCGCAGAAAGCGGACGACGTCCGCACTCTGGGCATAGGCGATGTTCACCTCGTGCGGGTGGTCGGGGAATCGCTTGTCGAGCTCGGATAGCCGCAGCATCGATCGCTGAGCGGCCGCTCGAAGAAGCGACTCCATGCGCGGAAGCAGGCGCACCTCGGATTGATGGATTGCCACGCCCTCATTGAACCAACGAGGCACCGGATTGCCGAGCACAGCGCGATACAGCGCGACATGCGAGAGCTCGTGGACCAGCACTACCTCGAGGTCCGGCGGCTCCCACGTTTGCGGCGCGGACATCGTGAGGAGGATCACGCCCCAACTCGAGTAAGCGACGCCGGTCGCGTAGTCCGGCGGTGGGTGACCGAACGGAGCCATCGCTCGCATCTCTCGTGGGTT
This sequence comes from Deltaproteobacteria bacterium, assembly GCA_019313915.1. Lineage (GTDB taxonomy): Bacteria > Myxococcota_A > Polyangia > Polyangiales > Houyiibacteriaceae > SG8-38. The sequence goes on along the minus strand of JAFDAJ010000040.1, from coordinate 2,810 downwards.
TCGCGCCACGCGAATGATGAGATCGTCATCGATGGGGGTGCCGAAGTCGCTGACGACCTCCGCCCACCGCTCGTCGAAGCCCTCGATGAGCCCGGCAACCCGGCCTCGCTCGGACTCGGGAAAGGTCCAGGTGACCGAACCAATGCGTTCAGTCTCGTACCCGCTCAGCGGCGAGGGCAACGAGAGCTCGGGGGCCTCCTGCGCGTGAGTGCTTACCGAACCGACGGCGACCGCGAGCGCACAAAGAACTGCACCGAAAAAGGCTAGTTGGGGTCTACTCTTCACCGGGTCTAAATCTTAGCAGCGGCGGCTCCGCCTCGTTAGTGTCACGTCGATCAATGATGAGGTAGGTCACACCTGCGGCGATGAGCACCCCAGCCACCAAGTACGGCCATGCCTTCTTGATCCTGCGTTTTGCTCGGGATTCGTCGGCTGGCTGCTCGGGTTCATTCACCTTCTTCGAGGAGGCAGGTGGCGGCGGTGGAGCGGGGGTGGACCATCGTCGTTGGGCTTGCTCCGCACGGCTCCGGACGAACTCGACCCGCTGCTTGGACGAGCTGTCGCCGAAATGCAGTGCACCTTCGTAGAACTGCGCCGCGCTCACGTCGAAGACCTCGATCAGGATGTCCCCTTCTCGGTGCACGACGACCAAGGCGTCGGCGCCGGTGATGATCCCAATGCGTTTGTACGATTCGAGATCCTTCCGAGGATCGAGACCAAGTCCACGACGAATCGACCGCATGCCGTCCAGCCCATCTTCGTCGGTAGCCGGCTCCCCCCGCATCGCCTTGCGGAGGGCGGGGTCGGTGGGGACGCGAAGGCCGGAGGCGGTGGCTTCAGTTTCGATGAAGGCGGCGGTGTTGCGGAGGGTGTCGTCCGGGTCGCCGGCTACGACCACGCCGATTTTGGGCGGAGGGGCAGCGTCAGTGTCAGTGCCGGTGTCAGTGTCAGTGCCAGTGTCAGTGCCAGTGCCAGTGCCAGTGCCGGCGTCCTGCCCGAGTACCGGGCTGGCCCACATTAGCACCACCACAATTGGCAACCATCGCCGCATCGGCCGCACGATAGGCAACAGGTGGCATTCGCGCTAGCGTGCGGCCGGATTTACTCATGGGTGAGATGCCTCCATTCATGCACGGTGTGTGCGTTTGCCTCGGGTACGACGGGACGGACTTTCACGGATGGCAGGCCCAGCCGGGGCTTCGGACCGTTCAGGGGATGCTCGAGGAGGCCATTGATGAGATGGGGATCGAGCACAGCCAGGTCCGGGGCTGCAGCCGGACGGATGCTGGCGTTCATGCCCTCGGGCAGATTGCGAGCTTTGCCGCCGAGATCGAGGTTCCCCGGGACGGGTGGATCAGCGGGCTCAATGCACGGCTCCCCCGTGACATCGTCGTCCACGACGCGCAGCCGTGTTACCGCCGCTACAATCCTCGCTTCCACGCGGCGCACAAACGCTACCGCTACCTGGTTCGGTGTGGCCGGCAGCGAGACCCGTTGATCCGGAAGCAGGTGTGGCAAATCGGGCCGAAGGGCGCGCGGCGCGACGTCGAGAACCGGAGCGACCGCGTCGAGGACTACCTCGACGTCGAGGCCATGCAAGTGGCCGCCAAGCACTTCCTAGGCACGCATGACTTCCGGGCGTTTCGCCAGTCCGGGGACCAGCGTGAGGTCGTCGTGCGCGAGATGTTCGAGGTCAACGTGGTTCCTGACTGGAGCGGACGCAGCGACCTGCTGGCGATCGAAATCGTCGGCAATTCGTTCATGAAGAACATGGTCCGGATCATGGCGGGGACCTTGGTAGAGGTGGGCCGTGGCCGCTTCGTACCCAACGACGTCCCGGGCATGCTCCGCGAGAGCTCCGATCGGTCAGACGCTGGCCAAACCGCACCAGCCCAAGGGCTCACGCTCATCGAGATCGAGCTCGCGCGTTTCGACGGACCGGGCGACGTGCTCGATCGAGCTACGGCGGGCGAGCCGCCGCGCAGGCGCTAGAACGTGATGCCGATGCCGCCCGTGAAATAGAACTTGTCGCCGACCGGTGCGCGGCTGTTCGCGTCGGATCCCGCGAGATCGAAGAAGAAGAACGAGCTGTTGATGCCCCAATCCTCGTCGAGCGCATTGGCGCGCCGCTCATTGATGAAGTTGAGCTCCAATGCAATCTGCACGCCCCAACCGAAGCCGTGGCTGCGCCCCGTGCTCTTGTTGCCTCCGACGGTCTCCTTGAAGAAGACCGTGTTGTATCCGACCTTGCCGCTGAAGACGAGCGGGACGCGCGTCTTGCGGGCGAGTGCGTCGATTCGCAGCACAAAGGTCGCGTTGATCGGAAACAGGGTGAACTTGGCGCTGTCGGTGGATGGAACGCAGGTTCCGGGCGGGGAACTGGCCAAACAAGCGGCGCCACTGTAGGCCGCCCAGCCCCCAGCGACACCGATCCCGATCGGTCCGACGTAGGGGATCCGATACAGGAGGAAATCGAATTCGCCCAGCAGCAGAGGCCCGTTGTCCCCCGGGTAGACCACGTCGAACGTGTCGCTGCCTGGATTCGGACGATAGGCTCCGACACCGAATGAGAGCAGGTAGCCCTCCGGCGACCAACCGTCTTGGGTGCCCGCGCTCTCCTCGTAGGCGCGAGCGTGGTCCGGCGCGAGGGCCATCACGGCGAGTACCACGAGCGCCGAACAGAGGTGTTTCACCGACGGAACCTCCACGCACAAACGACCGCGAAGACCAGCCCGAGCACCCAGATGCCGGATCCTGGTTGGCCGTTGGCCAGGATCATCGGCGACACGGAGCAACCGGAGCAGTCGACA
>JAFDAJ010000420.1 GCA_019313915.1 Deltaproteobacteria bacterium | reverse complement strand
ACGTATCTGGACGGGGCTTCGATTCCCACCGCCTCCACCGATAAGCATCCGAGATCATTTCACTTTGATCTCGGGTGGCAAAATCACTGGCAAAAACCTGGTGGAAAACTGCGGTTGTTTCGGGTGTTTCACTTTTTGCCACCGGCAAAACGATCAGGTTGGCTGGGTTGAGATCGACCTCCAGCTTGCTGAGCTCGCCACATAGCGTCGACCACTCCCACGACGTGTAGGCATCAAACGGTCCATTTTTGTAAAAGCCGAGTCCGGTGGTTGAACACGGCTAGCTCCCTCCGCGGGAGGGGTGGCGGCCCTCCTTCGTCGCGAATAGCAACTGGACGCGGATGACGTGCTCGCTCTTGCTCGCGCGATCGCGCTCGAGCTCGAAACGCCACAGGTATCCGAGCTCGACTTTGAGGTACTTGCTCGCGTGGACGCCGAAGCCGGCGTAGAGGCGGTTCTGCTCGAAGCCGGAGACCGGCCCGGTGCCCTTGTCGACGAGGTTGAAGCGAAACGCCTCGGACAGCGCGAAGTAGAACAGCGGGCTCAGCGGAGTCGTCGTATGAATCAGGTAGCGCAGGCGCGGAATCGTGCCGCTGATGCCCTGGACGAATCGCTCCTCCAGTCGGAGCTGATGCGTGAAGCCGAATACCTGAAAGGGATGCGTCACGTAGAGCTCCTGCCAGGGGACATTCTGGTTGGCCCCGTCGTTCTTGTAGATGTACTTGTAGCCAATGCCGAGCTCCAACCAATCGTTGAAGCGATAGTAGCCCCCGGGCTTAAAGATCGCCTCGTCGAGGGTAGTGACCTCGTCCTTGACGCGGACCTCGGTTTGGAAGCTCGTCGACCAGTGCTCGTCGTACTCATGGTTCACGAAAGCCAGGCTCCAGAGCGCTAACTTCTGCTGCACGTCCGACTCGAAGGCCGAGGCCGTCCCGGGGGCGCCCAGCAACGTCAGGGCCATGACTGCCATGATTGGCCGCGCCTTGTAGCTTCCGATTGCGGTCGACAAGCTCATGTCCCGTCAGAAGTGGTAGACGCCGCCGAGCGCCAAATCGAATTCGTGAGTCACGACAGGATCGGTCGGAACGTATCCGTAGTCGAAGCCGAGTTCGAGCGCCCAGCGCTCCGTGAAGTGATAGCTTCCACCGATCGTGCCACCGACGCCGAATGAGAGCACGTTCTTCTGGCCTTCAAACTGTGCGCGCTCCTCGCTGAAGACCCGAATGTTGAAGACGAGAATGGCGCCGATGTAGCCCTCCCAGGAACCCTTGACGAAGAGCCCCTTCAAAGTCGCCTCGAACGGACTTTCGAAGCTGTCTGGGGAGAAGAAAAAGGGCTTCGCGAGCTCGATCGAGAGATGCTCCTCGATCAGCTCCCTTTCGTACGCGATCTCGAATCCACCGAGATTTTCGTGAGTATCGAGCGGTTCCCCCGTCGTCTCGGAGTCGCGGTGAAGAAGGATGTGATGGGCGTAGGCACCCGAGAGCCGGATGCTGTTGAGCCGCTTCTTTTCCTCGCCGCCACTTTTCTTGCTCGCGCCTTCCTTTCCGCCAACTTCTTTGCTCGCGCTTATTTCGCCTGCTGTGTCCGCTTTGCTGTCCGTGTCTTCAGCCAGCGCCGTGGACGGACTGGCGATACACAGGACCGACCAAGAAACCGAGATGGCCAGGGTCAGGGCTCGCTTTGTCATGTGGAAGCTCATCGTCCGCGCACTCGCTACCGGATCGCTACCGGAGCGCGCTGCTCAGGCAGCTATTCGGAATCACTTCTTCCAGGGGAGCGGCAGGACCGGTGCGATCGAGAAGCGGATTGTCCACTCCGGCCCGCTACTACCGGGCGGCGGTGTGTAGCCCCAGACTTGGGCTCCCAATTTGACGGGGAAATTCTTCTTTCCGACAGCAACCAATTTCGCAATGCCCGTACCGAGTGGAAGCTCCCATACTTTGGCTTCTAGCGAATACACGATCTGCCATCCGTCCTTGAGGTTGATGGCGTAGAAGTACTGGGCGGTGAGGCTTCCATTATTGGCGCGCGTCGGAAGGCTCCAAGCCCACTCGAGAAGCGCACCCCAGACGTTGCCCGTCTTTGGAGACGCGTAGCCAAGGACCACGGCGGGACCGAGCGACCAGTCGGCGCGGGCTTCGGGTTTGGTGGCAGATGGGAACCCCAAGCCGAACCCTCCCATGGCCATCAGGCCGCTCTTGAGGGTCTTGCCGTAGAGGGTCTGGAGCGAGATGTTGCCAAACCCGGTGTAGGTCTCGACAGTGCCGGCGCTGGTCGCATAGGGTGCGCCGAAATCAACCGGGATGAACGGCCGGAGGATGACATTGCCCCGCTTGGTTGGGAATGGGATCGCGGGCTGAAACACGTATCCTAAGGTCGTCCTGTGCGCGCCTGGGGCAGAGCCGCCATTTAGTTTGACATCGATGAAACTTTGCAAAGCCATCAGGGGCGCGCTCGGGTTGGCAAGCTTCGCCGCCAAATCCGAACTGCCGCTGGACCCGAGCTTGCTCGGCGGGTGAGTGTTTTTCACATCGCAAATATGCGGGTCATTGTGAAGGTGATCGTCCGGGTCTGTGGTGCCGGTGGGGGAGCGGCACGCGGAAGCCTCCTTCGGATCCACCGGATCGTCTTCGGCAAAGCTGACACTGCCGCAGAGGGTCAATGCCGCAAACGCGACAACCGCAACGGCAGATCGCAACGAGCCAAAGCGGGGTGCTCCAGCGAATCCATTCGTCCTGGTTTTCATCTACTCAACCCTCCACCTTGGATGCCTCCAATGAGGCACCATGTTCGCGCCTGCGACACGGACACAGCGCGCCCTTGCCGTATCCGTCTGGTGGCTAAGCCAGAACGGATAGGCAGG
>JAFDAJ010000152.1 GCA_019313915.1 Deltaproteobacteria bacterium | reverse complement strand
GATCCGGCCTGTGTGGCGGTCTGCCCCACGCACTGCATGCACTTCGGTGATCTCGACGATCCCAATAGCGACGTCAGCAAGCTCTTGAAATCGCGCGAATCGAAGACCCTGTTGCCCGAGGCGGGCACCGAGCCGAGGGTTCACTTCCTGACGGACACGGCGAAAAAGTGAGTAACCAAACCCGAGGCACGAAGAACGAAACGGAGTTCGCCGCGAGAGAACAGTCGCGCGTGTTTCGCGAGCTCGAACGCGCGCTGCCCGTCGACGACTTGATGGGCTGGTTGATTCGAGCTCTGCCGCTGGCCAATCGCGATCAACTGTTCTCAGTGCTGAAAGCCATCTACGAAGCAGGATTCGAGATCGGCCCAGCGAGCCAAACTCCGCGACTCTATGAGCTTGGCCGAGACACCTTCCAGGCTTGTCCCCAACGCGTCACCGCACGCAGGGCAGGATAGTGCCGATGCGAGAATACACGACCACCAACAGCAACCCCTTCATCGACCCCTCTCACGAAGTTTGGGCGTGGGAGATTCCTGTCTATCTCTTCTTGGGTGGCTTGGTGGCGGGCATGATGATCATCTCCGGATACTTCCTGCTCTCGGGCCGCTGGCGTAACCGCGACTCTTCTTGCTACGTCTTGCCGGCTTTGAGCCTAGTGTTGCTGTCGGCAGGCATGTTCGCCCTCTTCCTGGACCTCGAGCACAAGCTCTACGTTTGGCGTTTGTACCTGACGTTCCAGGTGACCTCCCCAATGTCCTGGGGCTCTTGGATTCTGATCCTGGTCTACCCGGCCTTGATTGGAAGTCTGCTCCTGGCGCTTCCAGCGGCGCTCCGAGAGCGCTCTCCGGGCCTCGAGAAGTTGTCGGCCCGCATGCAAGCGCAACCGTCGCTGCTGAGGTTAATCGGAGCGATCAACATTGCACTGGGCATCATGCTGGGCATCTACACCGGAATTCTACTCAGCTCGCTCGGTGCCAGGCCGCTCTGGAGCAGCGCATTGCTCGGCCCTCTCTTCCTCGTTTCGGGCATTTCCACCGCGGCGGCGCTGGTCGATCTCGTGGCGAAGGATCACGCCGAGAGGGACCTGGTGTCGCGTGCAGACATCGGCTTCATGGTCACCGAGCTGCTGTTCATCGTCTTGTTCCTGATCGGCTTGATGAACGCCTCGGGGGTCCACCGCGAAGCCGCGGGCATGCTGCTAGGCGGACCGTTCACCGCGGTGTTCTGGGTCCTGGTCGTCGGGCTCGGCTTGCTCGTTCCGATCGTCATCCAGAGCTTGGCCGCAACCCACAAAATTCGCCACACCGCCGTGGCGCCAATGCTGGTGCTCGTCGGCGGCCTGGTGTTTCGGTTGGTCATGGTCAGCGCGGGACAGCTGACCCACTGGACCGCCACGTGACCCATTCATGGTAAAACCATCACCGAGGAAGGTCTTCATCAAATGACATCTGCACGTGAGCCAGCTCCTTACATGAACCCTTACCTGGCCGGGATGGGTTTGGGGCTGGTGCTTCTGCTCGCATTCGTTCTGATGGGCCGCGGCCTCGGAGCCTCGGGCGCATTCTCGACCATCGTGGCGGTAATCGTCGACGCTGTCGCACCTGCGCACGCGCAGGCCAACGAGTTCTATCTCGGGTATCTGGAAAACGGCTACGGAAGCCCATTCAAGAGCTTCCTCATGTTTGAGGTCATCGGCGTGCTAGTGGGCGGGTTCATCTCTGGGGCGCTGGCCGGCCGCGTGAAACGAACGGTGGAGCGAGGCCCGAGGATGTCCGCCAAGGGGCGCATCGGGCTCGCGATCCTCGGCGGTACCATGATGGGCTTTGGCGCCAAGCTCGCCGGGGGCTGCACCAGTGGGCAGGGCCTATCCGGTGGCGCCGTTCTCGGGCTCGGCAGCTGGACATTCATGATCATGGTGTTCGTCGGGGGCTACGCGGGAGCCTATTTCCTGAGGAGGGAGTGGCGATGATCGCGCCTTTCTACAAGTACGGCCTATTCGGCGATGAGGTCTCGCTCATCTTGGCGGCCGTCATCGGCGTCGGCTTTGGTTTCTTCCTCGAGCGGGCTGGCTTTGGCAGCTCCAGAAAGTTGGCGGCGCAGTTCTACTTCACGGACATGGCCGTCTTCAAAGTGATGTTTTCCGCCATCGTGACCGCCATGCTCGGCCTCTTTTATCTATCCTGGGCGGGGCTGGTCGATATCTCGATGGTGTATGTGAGCCCGACCTATCTGCTGCCGCAACTGATCGGTGGGCTCGTGCTCGGCCTCGGCTTCATCGTCGGTGGCTACTGCCCAGGCACATCGGTGGTGGGCATATCGACCGGCCGGCTCGACGCTGTCGCGTTTGGTGGCGGCGTCTTCAGTGGAATCTTCGTATACGGAGAGCTCTACCCCTGGCTTGCGGATTTCGTGAAGTCTACATCGATGGGAAGAGTCACGCTCGACAGTTGGCTCGGGGTGGATGTCGGGATGGTGGTCTTCGCCGTGGTCATCATGGCCGTTCTTGGTTTCTGGGGCGCCACTACGGTCGAGCGGAAGTTGGCGCGCCGCGAGGCGGAGGCCTGATGATGAATCGCGCCGACCCACGTGCCTGGGGCATCAATCAGAAGCTCGCGTTCTTGGCGATCGCCCTTGGGGCCCTGGCGTTGATCGGGTCTCCATCCCCTGGAGGCGCGGTCACGATCAATACGCAAGAGCTGGCCGACATCGTCGAGTCAGAGGTCGATCACGTCACGGTCGAGGAGCTCGCTGACTGGGTCGTCCAGGACCGCGCCGACTATCGCTTGCTCGATGTCCGCGATCCCGAATCGTACGCCAGGTACCACATCCCCACCGCCGAGTCGGTGGAGCTCCGCGACCTGCACGGCTACCCCCTGTATCATAACGAGAAGATCGTGATCTACTCAGACGGCGGGATTCACTCTGCCCAAGCCTGGTTCCTACTGCGGGCCGAGGGCTTCGCCGGCGCATACATTCTACTCGGCGGCCTCGACGCCTGGAAAGATGCGATTCTCTTCCCCGAGCTACCAGCCGATGCAACTCCGGACGAGGTCGCAAGCTTCGAGAGCCGCCGAGCAGTCAGTGAGCTCTTCGGCGGCAAACCCCGCACCGGAGGAGGGGGCACGGCCAATCCCGCCGAAATCCCATTACCCAAAGTGAAGCCTCCCGCCGCGGTCGCGGCGCCCCGCGCCCGAAAGAAGCACCACAAAGAGGGTTGCTAGACGAACCGCTCCTTCGCGAGTTCATCTAGTCGTACACCAACTTGATGTCGATCGTGACGGCGCCACCCTGGTAGTCGAACCTTGCATCCTTGTAGAGCGGCGGTCCGAACCTTTTCGACTTGGCGTTCTGTGACACGCCCCAAGGCTCCTTGGCGCTTCCGATCGCGTTTGTATCGAGCTTCCCGTTGCCGTTCTTGTCTAGAAACACCGATGCGGCGTACTCGCCCAGGCCCGTGCGCCTGAACACGCATTGAACGGAGTCGCCTTTGACTTCGACCCACGTCCGTCGAAGCGCGCGACGGTGCTTCCGCGGAAAGCCTTTGTTCTGCCAGAAGAGCGCGCACGCCATCTTACCGTTGGCTTCCTTGATGCCGGTGACCTCGATCGTCAGGGTGTTGCGTGCTGCCGGGTCGTTGTTGACCTGTGCCTCGGACGACGGCGACAGCACCCACGAGCCCATAACCGCGACTGCCACCAACGCCGCGCTCGCCCGCTTAGTCGAATTCATCTAGCCCTCTCCGGATTCCCGCCTACGCCGCACAGGCACTCTCATGCCGTTTTGACGCACCCCTCGGGCAAATCTTTAGACGAGGCGCCGTTTTTTGCCAAATGCTTGGGGAGAACGGGCCAGGGCCAGCGTCGTCCCCGGCCAACTGCGATTGAACCCTATGATTTGATTTAGGAATGACGAATATTGAGTTTTTCTGTTGACGGCACGAACGGTCGTACTATTATCAGGGCATGGGCAAAGGAGAAGAGACCAAGCGAGCCATCGTCGACCAGGCGCTCGAGCTCGTTAGCACCGTCGGCCTCGAGAAGCTGACCATCGGCGCGCTCGCGGACGCGACCGGCATGTCGAAGAGCGGCCTCTTCGCCCATTTCCGTTCCAAGGAACAACTTCAGCTTCAGGTTCTCGTCGGGGCACGCGAGCGCTTCATCGACATCGTCATTGGCCCGGCCCTGAAGAAGCCGCGCGGCGAGGCTCGCCTGCGCGCGATGTTCGAGAACACCATGAAGCAATGGGAAGAAGAGCTTCCGGGGGGCTGCATTTTCCACGCTGTTTCTGCTGAGCTCGACGATCAGCCCGGCCCTGCTCGGGACTACTTTGTCGAGATTCAGCGCGACTACGGCGACACTTTGAAGCGGGCTGCTGAAATTGCGATCGAAGAGGGCGAGTTCCGCAAGGACTTGGATCTTGATCAGTTTGTGTTCGAGCTCGGCTCGATCGCCGCTGCCTATCATCACTTCGGGCGTCTGTTGGGCGACCCAAACGCAGAGCAACGAGCTCGGAACATGTTCGAAGGACTGCTCGCGCGGTCGCACTGAGGAGAGACGCGATGACTACGAAGACAGCAGACACCTTGACGATGACACATAAAAGCACGAACGTTCGTTCTCGCATGACGACGCCGCTCTGGCTTAGGCTCGGATTCTCGACGGCTGGCTATCTGGCACCCGAGCTGACCGCGGCCGTCGCAGAACGATTGTTCTTCAGGACTCGCCGAACTGCGGCTCGGGCTGGCGAGCGTGACGTGCTGCAAAGCGCGACGGCCGTGTCGATCGCTGGAATGAAGGCCTGGACATGGGGAGAAGGCCCGACCGTCCTTTTGGTCCACGGCTGGAACGGGCGAGCGTCGCAGCTTGGCAGCGTCGTCACACCACTGGTCGCCCAAGGATATCGTGTGGTCGGATTCGATGCTTTTGGGCACGGCGATTCTCCCGGTAGCAGCATGTCGATCCCTGAGCTGGCTTCCTGCATTCGACAGGTCGCGGACGAGCTCGGCGGCGTCTACGGAGTGATCGCTCACTCGATGGGAGGAGCAGCGACCACCCTCGCGTTGTCCGAAGGCCTGGAGATCGAGCGTGCCGTTTTCATCTCGCCTCCTTCGGACCCGAACGAGTTTCTCGATATCTTCAGCGCCGCGATCGGGATCAGCGGTGGGGTACGCACACGGGTGAAACGACGAGTCGAGCACCGCCTCGGCATTCGGATAGACGACCTCCGAGCAAACGTGCTCGCGCCCTCGATGAGGATCCCGCTTCTCGTCATCCACGACCGAGATGACAAGGAAGTCCCCGTAGACGCCGGCCAAAGCATCGCCGGAGCCTGGCCGAATGCGGAGTTGATCATCACCGAGGGCCTCGGTCACCAGCGAATCCTTCGCGCCGAGAACGTCACAAATGTCGCCGTGAGCTTCATCGATGCAGTTCAGCATCTGAAGATCGCGGCATGAATCAAGAAAGGTAGAGAATCATGACTACAGCAACCAGAGACCCGCAGTTTGCGAGCGCCGTGAACGAAATCGCAACCTCCATCGAGTGGCCGGATGTGTCCTTCACGCTCAAGCCGTGGGAGGCCGCCGTCGGCGCGGTCGTCGCGTTCTACGACGCATTCGCCACGCCGGACCGCGTCGTCCTTCGCCATGCGCTCAACGGAATCGCATTTTGAGGCGGCACTCGCAGGGCCCGCAGAGATCACACATCGCCCCGCCCTTCTTCGAACGCAGCCACGGCTTCGCGGAGTGGGTGGGGCACGCTGACCTTCTCTCGGGTCTTCGGATCGACACAGACACTCGTGACGCTCGCGTTCGCCAGCGTGTCGCCCTGGCTATTGCGAATCACAAACGCGCTGGTGACGCTCGAGCTTCCAAGTTTCGAGATGCGGGTCTCGATGTGAACGTCTTCTTCGAATTTGGCGCTACCCAGGTAATCGCAGCTCGCATTCACGTAGAACATGTCGGTCCCGCTCTTCACCATGTCCTGCCAAGGCATCCCAATCGCTCTCATGTACGCGCCCAGCGCCTCGTCGCAGAAGACGAAGTAGTTTCCGAAATAGACATGCCCTTGCATGTCCGTGTCCCGAAAGCGGACACGCATCGTGTAAACAAACGGTTCCTTCACCGGGAGAGGCTACAACAGCGGCTCACGGTAACAAGCCGAGCCCAGGCAACACGGTAACACTGGCACTGCCGCTGACGCTGCCGCTGACACTGACGCTGACGCTGACGCTGGCACTGCCAGAATTAACCCTTTGAAAAAGGGGACTGTCCCCTTTTTCTGCGTCGGGGGAATCAAGAG